>DASZNJ010000351.1:0-12446 GCA_035551575.1 Gemmatimonadaceae bacterium | reverse complement strand
GTATATTCCCCCCATGTTGCGACCTTCCTTCGTTGTACTCGCTCTCGCGCTGGTGAGCGCACCCGCGCTCGCGCAGGAACCAGCCGCGGGTGGCCGCTGCACCACGCCCGATTCGATCGCCATCCGTGGCAACACGCGCATCAGCGACGCGACCATCCGCTCCGATGCCGGGCTGACGGCCGGCGTCGCGCTCAACTACCGGGCGATCCAGCGCGCGATCCAGACGCTGTTCGCGACCGGCGAGTATGCCGACGTGCAGGCGCTCTGCGACATCGCGCCTAACGGCCGCGCGACGCTGGCACTGGTCGTCCGCGAGCGCCCGGTGCTGGAGTCGATCGACCTCGTCGGGTTCAAGACCGTCTCGAAGAAGTCGGCGACCGACAGCATCGACCTGCCGATCGGCCGCGCCGTCGATCCGGGGACGGTGGCGAAGCTCGTCGCCCGCGTCGACTCGCTGTACGAAAAGGCCGGGTACTACCTGGCGCGGGTCACCGTCGACACGACGACCGACGGCGACAAGGTGAAGCTGGTGGTGCGCGTCGACGAGGGGAGCCGGCTCGCGGTCTCCGGGGTTCGCATCGACGGCAACCGCCGGATGAGCGACAAGGAGATCGCGCGGGCGATGAAGACGCAGCCGGAGGGATTCCTCTGGTTCAAGCGCGGCGAGTTCGACGAGGACAAGTTCGCCGGCGACCTCGGCGAGCGGATTCCAGCGCTCTACGCGAAGCAGGGGTTCATCGACTTCCAGGTGCTGCGCGACACCGTGATCATCGACCGCAGGCACGGCAAGGCGCTCGTCGAGCTGACCGTCGAGGAAGGGCCGCAGTACCACGTCGGATCGTTCGATCCGTCGGGGAACAAGCGGTTCTCGAGCGAGGAGATCAGGCAGTTCTACCCGTTCACCGGCGAGGGGCCATCGCTGACGCAGCGGGCGCGTGACCTGGTCACCCGTACGCACCGCGCGCCGGTCGACGTCTTCGACCGCGCGAAGTGGGAGGACGCGACGCAGAAGCTGCGCACCGCCTACAGCAACGAGGGGTACATCTACGCGCAGATCCGCCCGGTGGTCGAACGGCGGATGACGGGGACCGACTCGATCCCGACGGTGGACCTGCGCTGGGAGATCGAGGAGTCGCGGCCGGCGATCGTCAATCGCATCGAGATCGCCGGGAACGACTTCACCTCCGACGCCTGCATCCGCGACCAGCTGGTGATCCTGCCCGGGGACGTGTTCAACCAGGACCGGCTGATCCGCAGCTACCAGAACATCGCGAACCTCGGCTTCTTCGAAACCCCGCTGCCGACGCCGGACACGAAGACGGCGAACGACCAGGGGGACATCGACGTCATCTTCCGCGTGAAGGAGAAGAAGACCGGGAACGTCAACTTCGGCGCGTCGATGGGGGGCAACTCGGTCGGCGGCTTCATCGGCCTCGAGCAGCCGAACCTCTTCGGGCTCTGCAAGAAGGGGTCGCTGCAGTGGCAGTTCGGGCGGTACGTGCAGGACTTCCAGCTGTCGTACAGCGACCCGGCGATCCAGGGATCGCGGATCAGCGGGACGGTGTCGGCGTACGACAGCCGTCCGCGCTACTCGATCGCCGGCTTCGGCCGCCCGCGCCGGATCGGCGGCAGCCTGCAGCTCGGCTTCCCGGTCCCGCGCTCGCCGTTCTCGCGGATCTTCGCCTCGTATGGGCTCGAGTCGCAGAAGAACGATGACGTCTTCGAGGACCCGTCGCTCAGGAACAACATCTACCTCCGCAACTCGCTGCGCTCGACGCTCGGGCTCACGGCGCAGCACGACACGCGCATCGACATGCCGTTCCCGACGGCCGGGGCGCAGCAGTCGCTGACGGCGCAGTTCAGCGGCGGACCGTTAGGCGGCGACGCCGCCTTCCAGCGCTACACGACCGAGGTGTTCGGATATGCGCCGGTCGGGCAGCTCGGCGGGACGAAGCCCGGGTCGGCCCCGATCAAGTTCGTCCTCGGGACGAAGCTCCGCGCCGGCGCGGTGTTCGGCGACCCCGGAGCGTTCTTCCAGTACCAGAAGTTCATCCTCGGGGGCGTCCAGTTCGGCGAGCAGCTGCGCGGCTACCCCGAGTTCTCGGTGACCCCCCGCGGCGTCCTCCCCAACGGGAGCAACAGCAGCGGCGCGAACTCGGTGAACGACTTCGGCAGCGCATTCCTGACGACGAGCACCGAGTTCGGGATGCGCCTCAACCAGCAGATCTACGTCGACCTCTTCTTCGACGCGGGGAACGTCTGGGAGCGGGCGCGCGACATCAACATGCGCCTCAAGCGCGGCGTCGGCTTCGGCGCTTCCGTCATCACCCCGATCGCGCCGCTCGGCATCGACATCGGGTACGGCCTCGATCGCGTCAACGCGCAGGGGCAGATCGCACCAGCCTGGCAGCTGCACTTCAAGCTCGGCCAGATCTTCTAACATTCCAGGAGCAACCATGCACAGCTTCGTCCGCGCGGGAGTCGTCGCGCTCGCTCTCTTCGCCGTCGCCCCCGTCGCGGTGCAGGCGCAGGGCACCCTCAAGTTCGCCTACATCGATTCCCGCGCCCTCCTCGCCCAGGCGCCCGGGCGCGCCGAGGCCGAGGCGCAGTTCCAGAAGGAGATGGCATCGTATCAGCAGCAGGTCCAGAAGATGGGGGACTCGCTGAACACCATGATGGCCGCGTACACCAAGGCCGAACTGACCCTGAGCCCGGCCGCCAAGGAAGCGCGCCAGAAGACGATCCGCGACAAGGAAGCGGCGTACCAGGAGCGCGTGCAGGGGCTCCAGGAGCAGGCGCAGCAGCGGCAGGGAGAGCTGATGGGACCGATCATGCAGCTCATCAACACCGCGATCAGCGACGTCCGTGCGCAGGACGGGTATTCGTTCATCTTCGACGTCGGCGCGCAGGGCGGCGTCGTCGTCGCGGCCGACACCACGCTGAACATCACCGACAAGGTGCTGGCCCGGCTCAAGACGATCTCGGCGCGGCCGGCGAGCTCGGTCCCGGTGCCGAACGCGGGTGCGCCGATGACGACGCCCGCGGGAATCGCGAAGCCGAAGCCGTAGGCGCGTGGGAGCTGGCGACCATGCTTCCGGCAGCGGCGGTGAGGGGAAGCCACCCCTCACCGCCGCTGCCATTGCGGCCGCCGTTTCGGGACAACTGATCGGGGACGCCGACGCCGCCGTCACGGCGATCGCCCCGATCGACCGCGCCGGCGAGCGGGACCTCACCTTCTTCGCCTCGGCGCGGTACGCACCGCTTTTCGAGAAGAGCCGCGCCGCGGTGGTCCTGGTGGCGCCGGACCTCGCGGACGCGCCCGGATCGACGAGGGCGCGCATCGTCGTCGCGAAGCCTCACGAAGCCCTCCTCGCGCTGCTGCCGCGACTCTACGCCCCCGAGCCACGGGAGCCGGGGGTTCATCCGACAGCGACGCTCGGCCGCGGAGTCATCATCGCCGATGGGGCGACGATCGGCGCGCATGTCGTCATCGGCGATGGCGCCTCGATCGGCGCGGGGAGCTGGCTCGAGCCGCATGTGGTCGTCGGCCGCGAGGTGGAGGTCGGACGCGACTGCCGGGTGCATCCCGGAGTCGTGCTCTACCAGGGGGCGCGGCTCCGCGACCGTGTGGAGATCCAGAGCGGGGCGCGCATCGGATCCGACGGATTCGGTTACGTTTTCGGCAGGGGGGCGCACCAGAAGATCCCGCACGTCGGCCGCTGCATCCTCGAGGACGACGTCGAGATCGGCGCCAACACGACGATCGACCGCGGCAGCATCGACGACACGGTGATCGGCGCCGGGACGAAGATCGACAACCTGGTGCAGATCGGTCACAATGTGCGGATCGGGAAGCTCTGCCTGATCATGTCGCAGGTCGGCGTGGCTGGATCGACGCACATCGGTGATGGAGTGATCATTGCGGGCCAGGCGGGGATCGGGGGGCACATCGAGATCGGCGACCGCGTGCGCATCGGCGGACAGGCCGGGGTGTTTGGCAGCGTGCCGGCTGGCGAGACGTGGTCGGGTTATCCCGCGCGCCCCCACCGTGAGGCGCTGCGGGCGCAGGCGGCGCTCTTCAAGCTCTCGTCGATGATCCGTGCGCTCGAACGACTGATTTCGCGGAGCGACCCGTGAGCCGGCGCACCGTCGCGCGGCGGACCGCGCTTTCCGGCGTCGGATTGCACATGGGCGAGGCGGTGCAGCTCGCATTCGAGCCTGCGGCCGCGGGGAGCGGGATCCGTTTCCGGCGCGACGACCGCGGGGGGGCCGAGATACCGGCGCGCGTCGAGCACGCGGTGCTCGCCGAGCGCCGGACGCAGCTCGGGGAGGGCGGAGGCGCGATCCATACCGTGGAGCATGTGCTGGCCGCGGTTGCTGCGCACGGCATCGACGACCTCGTGATCGGGATGGATGCGGCGGAGCCGCCGATCATGGACGGCAGCGCCGGCCCGTTCTTCGAGGCGCTTCGCGACGCGGGCTTCCGCGACCAGGAGGGGGAGCGCGACGTCTTCACGATCGAGGAGCGGGTGGAGATCGTGGACGGCGAGTCGCGCTACGCCGCCGACCCGGGGGAGGGGCTCACGCTCGAGGTCGAGATCATGTTCCCCCACCCGCTGATCGGCCACCAGCGCGGCGTCTACGACGTGACGCGGGAGGGCTTCGATCGTGAGCTGGGCGGCGCGCGGACCTTCGGCTTCGTCCGCGAGGTGGAGGGGTTGCGGGCCAGGGGGCTGATACGCGGTGCGTCGACGTCGAACGCGGTTGTGCTCGACGAGCACGGCGTCGTCGGCACGACGCTGCGCTGGCCCGATGAATTCGTGCGTCACAAGGCGATGGACTGCGTCGGGGACCTCGCGCTGATCGGCGGGCGCCTCAATGCCCGCATTCACGCGGTTCGCCCGAGCCATCGCGGAACCGTTCTCTTCGTGCGCGAGCTCGCGCGCGTCGTCAACCGGAGTAATGCGTCGTGCTAGGCATCGAAGAGATCATGAAGACCCTCCCGCACCGCTATCCCTTCCTCCTCGTGGACCGGATCCTCGAGATGGAGGAGAAGAAGCGGATCGTCGGGCTGAAGAACGTGACGATCAACGAACCGTTCTTCCAGGGCCATTTCCCCGGACACCCGATCATGCCGGGGGTGCTGATCATCGAGGCAATGGCGCAGGTCGGCGGGATCCTGCTGATGGGGCAGATCGAGGGCTACGAGAGCAAGGTCGTCTACTTCATGTCGCTCGACAACGTCAAGTTCCGCCGCCCGGTGAAGCCCGGCGACCAGCTGCGCTTCGAGCTCGACATGATCCAGATCCGCGGGATGGTCTGCAAGATGCGCGGCGTGGCGAAGGTGGATGGCGAAGTGGTCTGCGAGGCCGACATGGCGGCGATGGTGCGGGACAAATGAGCGGCATTCACCCCACCGCGGTGGTCTCGGGCGACGCGAAGATCGGCAACGACGTGACGATCGGCCCGTTCGCGATCATCGGCGAGCAGTGCGCGATCGGCGACGGCTGCGTGATCGGACCGCGGGCGACGCTCGAGCACTTCGTGACGCTCGCGCCTAACGTCAAGGTCGGCAGCGGAACCATCCTCGGCGGCGAGCCGCAGGACCTCAAGTTCAAGGGTGAGCGAACGACGGTCGAGATCGGCGAGAACACGACGATTCGCGAGTACGCGACGATCAACCGCGGCACCGCGCAGTCGTTCAAGACGACGGTCGGCAAGAACTGCCTGATCATGTCGTACGTCCACCTCGCGCACGACTGCCACGTCGGCGACGGGGTGATCCTGTCGAACGGGGTCCAGCTCGCCGGTCACGTCACGATCGAGGACAAGGTGACGATCTCCGGGCTGGTCGCCGTGCACCAGTTCGCGCGGATCGGCCGCTACTCGTTCGTCGGCGGGATGTCGCGGGTGTCGAAGGACATCCCGCCGTTCATCAAGGCGGTCGGGAACCCGATCAAGCTCTATGGCCTGAACAGCGTCGGGCTCCAGCGCAACGGCTTCTCGGAAGAGGTGATCCGCGAGCTGAAGCGCGCGTACCGGCTGTTCTTCCGCTCGGAGCTGAACGTGTCGCAGGCGCTCGAGCGCGCGCGCGCCGAGCTGCAGCCGTCGCCGGAGGTGGAGGCGCTGATCCGCTTTGTCGACGAGAGCCAGCGCGGGGTCGTGATCTGATGACCGCGAAGCGGACGCGCGTCGGCGTCATCGGCGCCGGCGGCCTCGGGCAGCACCACGTGCGCATCATGGGTGAGCTGCCCGACGCGCAGCTGGTCGGTTTCCACGAGGCGCGCGTCGAGCGGGCCGCGGAGATCGCGAACACGCTCAAGGCCCGCGCGTTCGAATCGGTCGAGTCGCTGCTCGCCGAGGTCGAGGCGGTGACGATCGTGGTGCCGACGCCCGCGCACTACGAGGTCGCGAAGAAGGCGCTCGAGCGCGGGGTCCACGTCCTCGTCGAGAAGCCGTTCACCGCGACGATCGACCAGGCGGACGAGCTGCTCGAGCTGGCGAAGCAGAAGGGCGTCACCGTGCAGATCGGCCACGTCGAGCGCTTCAACCGCGCGATCCGCGCCGCGCTCCCGTACGTCGATACGCCGAAGTTCATCGAGAGCGACCGGCTCGCGCCCTTCAACCCGCGCGGTTCCGACGTCGCGGTCGTGCTCGACCTGATGATCCACGACATCGACCTCATCCTCACGCTGGTCGGGGAGCAGGTGATGTCGGTGTCGGCGGTCGGCGTCGGCGTCCTCACCCCGTCGGTGGACATCGCCAACGCGCGACTGGGCTTCGTCACCGGCGCGGTCGCGAACATCACGGCGAGCCGCGTCTCGCGCGAGCGGATGCGCAAGGTCCGCATCTTCCAGCAGAGCGGCTACCTCTCGCTGGACCTGGCCGCGGGCAACGGCGAGTTCTATTCCCTGCGCCGCGACGTCGATCTCGCCGCGCTGGCGAAGGGGGGGCCGCTCGCGCTCGAGGCGTTCGTCGAGCGCGTGCCGCTCGAGGCGCCCGAGGGGGAGCCGCTGCGTCTCGAGTTCGAGAGCTTCATCGCCGCGGTGCAGGGGCGCGCGCCGGTCGCGGTGACCGGGGAAGACGGCCGCGAGGCGCTCGCCGTCGCGCTGCAGATCGTCGAGGAGATCGAGCGCAGCCTGCCGGCTCTCTCGGGCGCGACGAAGCACGCGTCGCGCTGACGGTGCGCGAAATCATGATCGTCGCCGGAGAGGCTTCCGGCGACCTCCACGGCGGTTCGCTCGCCGAGCAGCTCCGCCAGCTGGCTCCCGGCCGGCCGCTCGTCGGGATCGGCGGTGCGAAGATGGCCGCGGCCGGGGTGCAGCTCCTCGAGAACGTCGACAACCTGGCCGTGATGGGGTTCGTCGAAGTGCTCGCGCACATCCCGAAGCACTGGGCGCTCCTGCGCACCCTGCGCGAGCGGATGCACGAGGGCAGGGTCGGACTGGTCGTCCTGATCGACTATCCCGGCTTCAACCTCAAGCTTGCGGCAGCGGCGAAGGAGGCGGGGGTTCCCGTCCTGTACTACGTCACGCCGCAGGTGTGGGCGTGGGGCGCTGGCCGCCTCGCGAAGATCGCCGAGGTGGTGACGAAGGCCGCGCCCATCCTCCCCTTCGAGGAGAAGCTGCTCCGCGACCACGGCGTCGACGCGGAGTTCGTCGGCCATCCGCTGCTCGATCGCGCACTCGAGCTGCCGACGCGGGAGGCGGCGCGCGCGCAGCTCGGGATCGCCCCGGATCGTCCGCTGCTCGCGCTCTTTCCCGGGAGCCGGGAGCAGGAGATCGCCCGCCACCTCGAGGACTTCGTCGCCACGGGCGAGGAGCTGCGGCGGCGGATCCCGGAGCTGCAGGTGGTCGTGAGCGTCGCATCCACGATCCAGCTCGATGCGGCGAGGGTGCCGTTCCCGATGGTGCGGGGCGCCTCGTTCCCGCTCCTTCGCGCCGCCGACGCGGCGATGTGCAAGAGCGGGACGACGACGCTCGAGGCCGCGGTCGCCGGCTGCCCACTCGTCGTCGCCTATCGCACGAACGCGTTGACCTACGCGATCGCGCGGCGGGTGGTGAAGATCCCGCACATCGGCCTGGTCAACGTCGTGGCCGGGCGGGAAGTCGCCCGCGAGTTCGTGCAGGACGCGCTCAACCCGCGCGACGTGGCCGACGAGCTGCAGCGGCTGATCGACCCGCGCAGCGTCAGGCGAGCGGACGTGGTGCGGGGGCTGGAAGCCGTGCGCGCCAGGCTCGGGACCCCGGGGGCGGCAGGGCGTGTCGCCCGGCTCGCGTTAGGCATCGCGAAATGAGCGGGCACCCCCCTCCCTGGAAGCCGACGCCGACCGCGCCCCCGGTCGTCGACGAACCCGCGCCGAGCGCGAAGATGCGCTGGATCGCCCGCCTCGGCGCGCTGCTGGTGCGCACCCTCGCCGCGACCTGGCGGATCCGCGTCATCGGCGACGAGGGGCTGCGCGCCGAGCGTGAGGCGGGACGCGCGATCATCATCACCCTCTGGCACGGGCAGATGCTGCCGCTGCTCTACCAGCATCGCGGCGAGGGGGTGGCGATCCTCATCAGCGAGCATCGCGACGGGGAGATCATCGCCCGCATCGCGACCGCGCTCGGGCATCGCACGGTCCGAGGCTCGACGACGCGCGGCGCCGGCCGCGCGCTCCTCTCGATGGTGCGGCAGGTCGAGTCCGGGCAGGACATCGCCGTCACCCCCGACGGCCCGCGCGGCCCCGCGAAGAGCTTCGCGCCAGGCGCGCTCATCGTCGCCCAGCGCACGGGCGCAGCGATCATCCCGGCAACCGTCGTCGCGCGCTCGGCATGGCGCCTCGGGAGCTGGGACCGCTTCATGATCCCGCGGCCCTTCACGCGCATCGTGATCTCGTACGGCGCCGCGGCGCACGTGAGCGCGGGCGACGCGCGTGCGGCGTCGAGCGAGGCACCGCGCTTTCAGCAGTTGATGGAGGACGCCGAGCGTGCCGCCGCAACCGCCTGATGCGAACGGGGGCGCGCGCGAGGCGACGAACGTCGTCGATCGCATCTGGCACGGCACCGACCCGGTGTCGCGGCTGGCGAGGCTCGCGCTCGCGCCCGCGGCAGCGCTGTACCGGGGAATCATCGCCGCGCGCGGTGCGCTGTACGATTTCGGTGTCTTCCCGGCGCGACGGACCGTCCTGCCCGCGCTGAGCGTCGGAAACCTCAGTGTCGGCGGAACCGGCAAGACGCCGGTGTCGGCGTACATCGCCGCGCGCCTTCGCGATCGCGGGGGGCAGCCGGCCATCGTGCTGCGGGGCTATGGGGGCGACGAGCCCCTGGTGCACGCCACGCTCAATCCCGACATCCCGGTGGTCGTTTCGGCCGACCGCGTCGCCGGCGTGGCGAAGGCGCGCGTGCTCGGCGCCGACGTCGCGGTGCTCGATGACGCCTTCCAGCATCGGCGCGCCGATCGCTGGGGCGACGTCGTGCTCGTGAGCGCGGACAGCTGGAGCGCGAAGCAGCGGCTGCTTCCAGCCGGTCCGTGGCGCGAGCCGGTGCGCGGGCTGCGGCGCGCGGCATTGACGATCGTCACGCGCAAGGCGGCGAGCGCCGATGACGCGCGCGAGGTCGTCGCCGCGCTGAAGGCAACGGTTCCTGGGCTCGCGACGGCGATCGTCTGGCTCGCCCCCGGCCGCCTGCGCGCTGCCCGCGGCACGGAAGCGCGTTCCCTCGAGGAGATAGCCGGGAAGCGCATTCACGTCATCGCCGCGATCGGAAATCCAGTGGCCTTCATCCGCCAGCTCGAGATGGCGGGTGCGATAACCGTCACGACCAGCATCTTTCCCGACCATTACGACTTCACGCCGGCCGACACGGCACGGATCGCTCTCGAGACAGGGGGGGCCGGGTTCGTCGTCTGTACGCTGAAGGACGCGGTGAAGCTGGCCCCCCATTGGCCTCCCGAGGCGCCGCGGTTATGGTATGTTTCCCAGCACGTGAACGTGGAGCAGGGGCTCGATACGCTCGACCTGCTGCTCGATGGACTGCTCGCTGCACGCTCGACCTTCTGAGCTAACGCCGGCCCGCCGGCCTTTCGACCAAACCATGGCCTCCGACCTTCGACTTCCTACCGACAAGATCGTCCGTCCGGACAAGGACCGTTTTCTCAACGAGGAGAATCCCTTCGAGTCGATGATGTCGCGGTTCGACCGGGCGGCCGAGCTGCTCGACCTCGAGCCGGGACTGTACAAGGTCCTGCGCCACGCCGAGAAGGAGATCACCGTCTCCGTTCCGGTGCTGATGGACAACGGGGAGATCGAGGTTTTCACCGGCTATCGCGTGCTCCACAACACGTCGCGCGGACCGGCCAAGGGCGGCATCCGCTTCGACATGCACGTCAACCTCGACGAGGTCAAGGCGCTCGCCGCCTGGATGACATGGAAGTGCGCGGCGGTGAACATCCCGTTCGGGGGAGCGAAGGGCGGGGTGATCTGCGACCCGCTGAAGATGAGCGTTTCGGAGCTCGAGCGCCTGACGCGCCGCTACACGGCGGGGATCATCAACACGCTCGGCCCCGATTCCGACGTGCCGGCGCCGGACGTCAACACCAACGAGCGGGTTATGGCGTGGGTGATGGACACCTATTCGATGCACGTGCGCCACACGGTGACCGCGGTCGTCACCGGGAAGCCGGTCGAGATGGGCGGCTCGCTCGGCCGCCGTGAAGCAACCGGGCGCGGCGTGATGATCGTGACGCGCGAGGCGCTCAAGCACCTCGGCGTGCCGATGCAGGGCGCGACGGTCGGCGTGCAGGGCTTCGGCAACGTCGGCTCGATCGCGGCGGAGCTCCTCGCGAAGCAGGGGTGCAAGATCGTGGCGATCAGCGACCGCACCGGCGCGTACCACAACAAGGCGGGGATCGACATCCTCAAGGCGGTCGAGCACGCGAAGCAGCACCGCTCGCTCGAGGGGTTCAAGGGTGGGGAGCCGATCACCAACGACGAGCTGCTGACCCTGCCGGTGGACGTGCTGGTGCCGGCCGCGCTCGAGAACGTGATCACCTCGAAGAACGCGGGAAAGGTCCAGGCGAAGATCATCGCCGAGGGCGCGAACGGGCCGACCACCGCGGGCGCGGACTCGATCCTCGAGGAAAAGGGGATCTTCGTCATCCCGGACATCCTCGCGAACGCCGGGGGCGTGACCGTCTCGTACTTCGAGTGGGTGCAGGACCGCGGCGGATACTTCTGGAGCGAGGACACGGTGAACAGCCGCCTCGAGGAGATCATGTGCCGCAGCTTCGCCGACGTGCTGAGCCTCTCCAAGCAGCACAAGGTGAACATGCGGACCGCGGCGTACATGCTGTCGATCAGCCGCGTCGCGACGGTGCATCGCCTCCGCGGGATCTACGCCTGATCGGGCGTTGTTGAGAGCCGCGTGCGCGTCCTGGTGATCGTGGTGGGAAAGCCCCGCGAGCCAGGACTCGCCGCGGCAATCGAGGAGTTCGAAGGTCGAGCGGCCCGGTACTGGCCGCTCGACGTCCACGAGGTCCGCGAGGAGCCGGCACGCGGCGCCTCGGCGGACCTCGTGCGCGAGCGGGAGGGGGAGCGCCTGCTGGCGAAGGTGCCGTCCGGGGCCGACGTCGTCGCCTGCGACGTCGCTGGCACCGCGATGACCTCGGACGCGTTCGCGCAGTGGCTGCAGCGGACTCGCGAGTCGGCGCGGAGCGTCGCCCTCCTCATCGGGGGCGCGTATGGGCTCTCCGAGGCGGTGCGTGCGCGGTCGAAGTCGCGGCTGTCGCTCGCACCGTGGACGCTGCCGCACGAGCTGGCGCGGCTGGTGCTCGCCGAACAGCTGTACCGGGCCGGGACGATCGTTCGCGGCGAGCCGTATCACAAATGACCGCCGCCTTTTCGTGACCGACACCGCGCGACCGCAGATCGTCACCGAGCCGCTAGGCGGTTCGTCCCTCGCCCAGCTCGCTCTTGCCCGCCGCGCGCCGGCCGGGTGGTTCGAGGCCCCGCCCGACAACATGGCCGAGTGGTGGGGGCGGGTCGTGCGCATCGGCGCCGCCGGGGCCGCCGACCGCGCGCTCGCCGCGTTAGGCAGCGCGATCCGCGCGGCCGGCCCGGCCGCCGCGAACCTCGAGCGCGTCCGCCGCGACAACGGGGTGTTCGTCACCACCGGCCAGCAGCCCGGGCTCTTCGGCGGGCCGGTCTACACCTGGTCGAAGGCGCTCTCGGCGCTGACCCTCGCCGCCGAGATCGAGCAGTCGACCGGAATCCCGGCGGCGGCGGTCTTCTGGGCGGCGACCGACGACGCCGACGCCGCCGAAGCGAGCACCACGGTGGTCGCGATGCCCGGGGCGGCCGAGCGGCTGACGGCGAGCGTCGCCGCCCCGGCCGGCACGCCGATGTCCGACGCGCCGTTAGGCGACGTCTCGGCGCTCCTCGCCAGGCTCGGCGCCGCCGCCGGGGC
>DASZNJ010000350.1:0-25329 GCA_035551575.1 Gemmatimonadaceae bacterium | reverse complement strand
AAGCGAGGGGCCACGCGCTATCTTGCTTTCAGGGGCCAGGTCGAGTTCGGTCGGGGGATCTGACGTTATCCCGAACAAAACCCGAATACAAGACCCGGGCGAGCAGGAGAGGGGGAGACCGGGAGCAGGATTGTGACATGGCGCGCCCGGCGGTTGCCGCGCCGCTGGCGGCGAAGTCATTTCCTCGACGCCGCACCGCTGGACGCACGGTTTCACCACCGCCCCCCACCGCTCGCCGCGGACCATGGACATGATCGTCGGACGCCGCTTCGCCGCGCTCGCCCTCCTCACGAGCGCTCCGTTCTTCCTGCCGGACGGTCCCGATCCGCTGCACGTGCTGCGCGCGCTCCCTGCCGGGACGGCCTCGCCTAACGCTGAGGTGCGCGTCACCTTCGACCGGCCGGTCGCCGGCTCGCTCGACTACACCGTCGACCCGAAGACGGTGTTCCGGATCTCGCCGGCTGCACCAGGGCGCCTCGAGTGGCGCGACCCGGTGACCATCGTGTTCACCCCGACGCGCCCGCTGGCGCTGGCGACGTATTACACCGTCACCATCGACACGACCTTCCACGCCATGGACGGCGCGCGGCTCGAGCGGCCGTACACCTTCGACTTCCGCGTCTCCGGGCCGCGCCTGCTCGGCGGCACCCCCGTCGCGGACGGCGCGACGCCGACGAACCTCACTCCCGACGTGAAGTTCAACCTCGTCTGGAGCGCGATCGTCGACGCCGATCGCGTGGCGGCCGCGTCGTATGTCGCCCTCTCGCCGAGCTGCGCGACGACGGGCGCGAGGACGGTCCGCCTCCGCGCGTTAGGCAGCCGCCCCGTGAGGCCGGACGACGACTGGCGGCTGCGGGAAGCCGGCAGCGGCCGCCGCGACCGCGCCGCGGACTCACTCCGTCGCGTCGTCTCGCTGACCCCGGCCACCCCCCTCCCGCTCGCCTGCGCGGGGGAGCTCGTCGTGCCGATCGAGCTCGACTCCTCGTACTCGCAGGGGCTCGCCCGCTGGTCGTTCGCGACCTACGGGCCGCTCGCGTTCACCAGGGCGGCATGCGCCTACGACACCGACTGCCCGACCGGTCCCGTCGTCCTCTCCTTCACGACCCCGGTGCGCGGCTCCGAGCTGCGCCGGAAGGTGTCGCTGATCCCGGCGACGCCGTTCACGATCGCCGATACCTCCAGCGAGTCGACCACATGGCGGCTCGATGCGCAGCTCAAGCCACGCACGCGCTACGCCGTCGTCGTCGACACCGGGCTGCGCGACGTCTTCGGGCAGAAGATGACGGGAAACCCCGCGCAGGGGCTGCAGACGAGCGGCTACGCGCCGTCGATCCGCTACCCCTACGGCCGCATGCTCGTCGAACGCGACGCCTTCGGGACGCTCGCCGTGCAGCACGTCAACGTCGATACCCTCGTCGTCACCGCCGTCGCCATCCCCGATTCGCTGGAGCCGAAGTTCCTCCGCAGCTCGGTGTGGAACTGGGAGACCCTCTGGAAGCAGGTCGCCGCCAGCGCCACGGAGACGCGCGTCCCGGTGCGCCGCGCCATCGACCAGCCGCTGATCACCGGGGTGAAGCTGCCGGGCGTGAACGGCTCCGGGCGTCGCGGGCTCGTCGCGGTCCGGATCGGTGGCTCGGCGAAGCTGACGCTCAAGGCCGGATCGCCGATCGCCCTGGTCCAGGTTACCGATCTCGCCCTCCACGTGAAGCTCGGCGCCGCGAGCGCGGTCGCCTGGGTGACGCGTGTCAGCACCGGCGCCGCCGTGGCTGGCGCCACGGTCGCCGTCCACGACGCGAAGGGGAAGGTGATCGGCACGACCACCACCGACGCCCGCGGCGTGGCGAACTTCCCGCGCCTCGCGCGAACCCCGTCCCCCGCCAACGCGGGCGGCGAAGCCGGCGACGACGACGGTGACTCGCCGTCGCAGTCACCCGACGGCTATGTCGAGGCAACCCTCGGCGACGACCGCGCGCTCGTCGGCATCACCCAGTACGATCCCGACCTCAGCCCGTGGAACTTCGGGGTCTCGGGCGCCTGGGGAAGCCGCCGCCTCCCGGTGGCCGCGGCGATCTTCACCGAGCGCGGGATCTACCGCCCCGGCGAGCCGCTCTACGCCAAGGCGATCCTCCGCAGTGGCGCGTTAGGCAGCCTGGCCGTTCCCGCTGCCCGCGACTCGGTCCGCATCGTCTTCCGCGATCGCGAGAACGCGCCGGTGAAGCAGCGCGTCATCCGGCTCAGCGCCTTCGGCACCGCCGCCGACGAGTACAAGGTCCCGCTCGACGCGAAGCTCGGCTGGTACACCGTCGCCGTCGAGTATCAGTGGCAAGGCCACTGGGAGGAGATCGACCAGGCCGGCTACCGCGTCGCCGAATACCGGCCCCCCGAGTTCCTCGTCGATGCGACTGGCTCGAAGGCCCCGCTCTTCGCCGGAGACTCGGCGCGCGCGAACGTCGAAGCACGCTACCTCTTCGGCGCACCGATGGCGCGCGCCGCGGTCCAGTGGGAGGCGACACGCCGCCCCATCTACTGGTGGGATTTCGGCATTCCCGGCCTCGAGGAGGGCGACTGGTACCTCGGTGAGAGTGACTGGTGGTGGGAGGACGACGAGGAAGAGTCGCGGACGAGCGTCACCGCCAGCGGTACGGATACCCTCGACGCGGGTGGGCGCCTGACGCTGCGCGTCGCGACCCCCCCGGCAGAGAAGGGGCGCGCCGCCCTCGTGACCATGACCGCGACCGTCACCGACGTCAATCGCCAGGCGGTATCGGCTTCGACCTCGGTCACCGTGCACCCCGCCGACTTCTACGTCGCCGCGAAGCCGATGGGACAATCGTACTTCTGGCGCGCGGGGGCGCCGCAGTCGGTCGCCCTCATCGCCGTCAGGCCTGACGGCGCGAAGGTGCCCGGCGTCGCGATCCGCGGGACCGTCACCAGGCGGGAGTGGCACCAGGTGCATCGCCAGCGCGACGGCGCCGCGGAAGTCGTCGGCGAGTGGGTGTCCGACACTGTCGCCCGCTGCGCGGCGACCACCCGCGCCGATCCCGTTCGCTGCGACTTCACCCCCGCCGAGGGGGGGATGTACGTCGTCGCGTTCGCGGCGAAGGACTCGAAGGGGAGGGAGGCGCGGACGAGCATCACCCGCTGGGCGAGCGGCAGCGACTGGGTGCCGTGGGAGGACGAGTCGCGCTTCAAGATGGACGTCATCGCCGACAAGGCACGCTATTCGGTCGGCGACACCGCCAGCGTCATGCTCGCCTCGCCCTTCACCGGCGCCGAAGCGTGGATTACCGTCGAGCGCGAGGGGATCATCGAGCAGCGGCGGATGACGCTGACCTCCGGCTCGACGGTGCTCAAGTTCCCGGTCACCGAGGCCTTCGTGCCTAACGCGTTCGTCTCGGTCGTCGTCGCCCGCGGCCGCAGCGCGCAGCCCGGAACGCTCGACGATCCCGGCCGCCCGACGATGCGCGTCGGCTACGCCGAGCTCAAGGTCACTCCCGAGGTGAAGCGCCTGTCGGTGAAGGTCCAGCCCCTCGCCGCCGAGTACCGTCCCGGTGACAGCGCCCGCGTCCAACTCAAGGTGGCCGACGTGCGCGGCGCCGGGCAGCGCTCGGAGGTCACCCTCTGGGCGGTCGACGAAGGGGTGCTCGCGCTCACCGGCTACAGGACGCCCGATCCGATCGACATGCTCTACCAGCCGCGCGGGCTCGGGATGCGGCTGGCGAGCAACCTCGTGTCCGTCGCGCCGCAGATCCCCGAGGGGGAGAAGGGACGACGAGAGCCCGGGGGTGGCGGCGGTGCCGGCGCGGCCGACGTGCTGCGCTCGCGCTTCAAGACGACGGCGTTCTTCCTCGGCTCCGTGGTCACCGACGCGCAGGGGCACGCCGTCGCGACCGCGAAGCTCCCCGACAACCTGACGACATTCCGCGTGATGGCCGTCGCCGTCACCGCCGGCGACCGTTATGGCAGCGGCGACGCGAAGATGCTCGTCACGCGCCCGCTCGTCGCGCGCCCCGCGCTCCCCCGATTCCTCCGGCCGGGCGATGACTTCACCGCGGGCGCGGTGATCAATCGCCGCTCGGGTGCCCCCGATCCGGTCACCGTCAGCGCGTCGGCCACCGCGGTCGAGACGCGCGGCGATACGACCCGGCGCGCACGCCTCGAAGCGGGGCGCGGCGTCGAGGTGCGTTTCCCCTTCCGCGCGCAGGCGGGCAACGCGGGCGACCAGGGTGATACCGCCGCGTTCCGCTTCACGGCGACGAGCGGCAGCGACGTCGACGCGGTCCAGACGAAGATCCCGTTCCGTCCCGACTATCATCCGCGCGCCTACACGGCGAGCGGGGTGCTGCACGACACCGTGTCGGTGGAGCTCGTGGTGCCGAAGGGGACCGACCCGGCGCGCTCACGCGTCGAGATCAGTCTCGGTGGATCGGTGCTCTCGCTCGTTCGCGGGGCGTACGAGCAGCTGCGCGTCTATCCCTGGTACTGCACCGAACAGGTGACGAGCAGCGGACGTCCGCTCCTCGCGCTCTATCAGGCGCGAGCCATCGCAGGCACCGCGGTGCCGGCCAGCGCGAAGCGCGACCTCGAGGTCGCGGTCCGGACGCTCACCAGCCGCCAGCGCGAGGATGGAGGAATCGGCTACTGGAGCAGCGACCAGTGGACCACCCCATGGCTGACGAGCTACGCCGGCGAGTTCCTGCTCGATGCGCGTGCCGCCGGCATCGCGGTCGATGACTCGGTGCTCGCCCGCATGGGTGAATACCTGAAGCGCGAGCTCAAGGCGGACACGGTGAGCGCGGCATCGATGCAGCGGTGGTACTACTGGCGCTGGAATTACCTGGCCGACCGCGTCGCGATCGTCGATTTCCTCAGCCGTCGCGGCACTCCGGATATCGCATCCGAGAACAAGCTGGTCGCCGATGCCGCGCAGCTGCGCCCCGAGGACCGCTCGCGCCTCGCCGAAGTGCTCGTCCGGCGCGGACAGACGCGGACCGCCGCCGGGCTGCTCGCCAGTCAGTGGGCCGCGATCCAGATCGAAGGGCGGCGAGCGGTACTCCCGGACAGCGTGTTCCGCGACACGACTTTCTACTTCGAGTCCACCGTCAGGCCGGCGGCGCGGCTGTTGACGGCGACACTGGCTGTCGCGCCCGACCACCCGCTCATCGGTCCGCTCGTCGAGAACATCATCCAGCGCGGCCGCGCCGCGAGGTACGGATGGTGGAACACGCAGGATTGGGGGATGGCGGTCGTCGCGCTCTCGGCGTTCGACCGGAAGGTCCAGGCGGCGAGCACTGGTCCGCGCGGCGCGCTGCGCGTCCGGTCGGGGAAGCGCATCCTGTACCAGGCGACACTCGACGGACGTCAGCCCGCAGATTCGTCGGCGCCGCTCACCGGCCTGCTCAGCGACGCGCCCGATGGTGCGCAGGCGCTGCGATTGCAGATCGATCGCGACGGGAGCTCGACCGCGCCCGTCTACTACTATGTCACCGTTCACGAGGTGCCGCAGCAACGGCCGGTCCGCCCCGACGACCACGGCATCCAGGTCGAGCGCTGGTACGAACGTTATGACGGGGGCGCGCGCGTCACGAGCGTCGTCGAGGGTGAGCTCGTGCGCGTCAGGCTGCGCATCACGATTCCGGCCGACCGCGAGTTCGTCGTCCTCGACGACGCGCTGCCGGCGGGGCTCGAGGCGGTGGACCTCAGCTTGAACACCGTCGCGCTGATGGCCGGTCCCGGCGCCGCTCGACCCACCTACGCGAGCGGCGAAGACTCCGACGAGATGCAGTCGGAGTCGGGGTACTCCTGGGGCTATGGGATGTGGGAGGGGGGATGGTGGTCGCCATTCGACCACCGCGAGTTGCGCGACGACCGCGTCGTCTACTTCGCGACTCGGCTCTGGAAGGGTTCGTACAGCGCGAGCTATGTCGCGCGCGCGACGACCCCTGGCGTCTTCGTTCGCCCGCCCGCACATGCCGAGGAGATGTACAACCCGGCGATCTTCGGCCGGTCGGACGGTGGTGTCTTCACGGTGACGAACAAGCAATGAGCCGCCGGGTTGCACTGGCGATCACGCTCGGCGTCGCGCCGCTGGTGATGCTCGCGGCGTGGATTGCCTGGCCAGTCCCGGAGGCGATGCTTGCGCCGTCGGTGGCGCCGGCGATCACCGTGGCCGACCGCAACGGGATCCCGCTCCGCGGCACGCGCGCCAGCGATGGCACGCGGGCGCGCTGGGTTTCCATCGCCGAGCTCGATCCCGACCTTATCACGGCGTTCCTCGCCGTCGAGGACCGGCGCTTCTACGCACACCACGGTGTCGACTGGCGCGCGATTGCCCGCGCGCTGCGCGATGACCTGCGGGCGCGCCGCGTCGTCTCCGGCGCCTCGACGCTCACGATGCAGGCGGCGCGGCTCCTCGCGCCGAGCGACCGCGACATCGGCGGCAAGATCGCGCAGGCGCTGTGGGCGCTCCGCCTCGAGCGCCACCTGACGAAGCAGCAGATTCTCGAGCAGTACCTGAACCGCGTGCACCTCGGGCAGGGGACCGTCGGCGTCGCGGCCGCGACCGCGCTCTACTTCGACGCGTCGCCCGCCGATGTCAGCGTCGCGCAGGCCGCGCTGCTCGCCGGGCTCGCGCACGCACCGGCGAACGAGAATCCCTTCGCCTCGCTCGTCCGTGCGCGGCGGGTGCGGGCCCGCGCGATCGGCCGCATGCGCGCCGCCGGCCACGTCGGGGAGGCCGATGCCACGCGCGCCCTCGCCGAGCCGCTGATCGCCCGGCCGCACGGCACGCCATTTCTCGCCGCGCACTTCACGACGCGCGTCCTCCAGTGGGCCGACGACTCGTCGCTGGCGAGCGGCGCGACGTTAGGCAGCGCCGGCATTCTCCGCACCTCCCTCGACCTCCAGCTGCAGTCGGCGCTCGAGGACGAGGTGCGCCACACCGTGCGGGTGCTCGGCGACCGAGGGGTCCGCGAGGCGGCGACGGTCGTGCTCGACAACCGGACGGGCGAGGTGCTCGCGTGGGTGGGATCGCCCGACTTCTGGGCCGACACCGCCGGCCAGACGGACATGGTGGTCTCGCCGCGCCAGCCCGGATCGGCGCTCAAGCCCTTCGTCTACGGGCTCGCCTTCGACCGCGGCGTCACCGCGGCGACCGTCCTTCCCGACGTCGCCCGCGAGTACCAGACGTCGGTCGGGCTTTACCGGCCGCGGAACTACGATCACCGCTTCCACGGCCCGGTCAGGGTCCGCGAGGCGTTAGGCAGCTCCTACAACATCCCCGCCGTCGAGACGGCCGAGCGGATCGGCGCCGGCAGCGTGCTCGACGTCCTCCGCGCCGCCGGGTTCGAGTCGCTGCGCCGGAGCGCCGACTACTACGGGCTCGGCATAGCGTTGGGCAACGGCGACGTCACACTGCTCGAGCTGGCGAACGCCTATCGCGCCCTGGGGAGCGGCGGCCTCTGGCGGCCGGTCCGATGGCGCCCGGCGTCCGCGGCGGCGCCGGGTCCGGGGCGCCGCGTGATCTCGGCCCGGTCGGCGGCGATCGTCCTCGACATCCTCGGCGACGCCGAAGCCCGCATCCCCGGCTTCGGAATCTCGACGCCGTTCGAGTTCGCGTTCCCGGTGGCCGTGAAGACAGGGACGAGCCGGCACTTCACCGACAACTGGGCCGTCGCCGTGACCGGCCGATTCACCGTCGCGGTGTGGGTCGGCAACTTCAGCGGGCGGGCGATGGAAGGGGTCAGCGGCATCACCGGCGCCGGTCCACTCCTCCATCGGGCGGTGCTCGAGACCGCGAAGCGATACCCGCCTGGCGCGTTCACCGCGCCGCACGAAGTGGGAGACGTCGCCGTGCGGGTCTGCCGCCTGTCGGGAATGCGCGCCGGTCCCGACTGTCCGACCGCGGACGAATGGTTCATCCCCGGGACCGAGCCCGCCGACGAGTGCGACTGGCACCGACATGGCGAGGTGGCGATGCCCCCCGCCTACGCCGAGTGGCTGGCGACCGAGCGAGGGGCAGGGGCGCGAATCACGGCAAGCGTGGCGCCCTCCCGCGCCGGCTTCCGCATCGTCTCCCCGCTCGATGGGGATCGCTACTCGGTCCCGCCCTCGGTCGATGCGCGCTACTCGACCGTCGCGCTCCGTGCCGCCGGGGCGCGGGGGGCGGTGCGGTGGTCGGTGGATGGCCGGTCGTTCACCGCTGCGCGGCTCTCCCTCGTTCCCGGCCAGCACCTGATCGCAGCCGAGTCGGGAGGCGAGCGCCGCGAGGTGCGCATCACCGTCGAACCGGAGATGGGAACGCGTTAGGCAGGCGCACCGCCGGCGGCCGGGTCGCCGGTACGGTCGGTCAGTGCGAGGCGAACACCGTCTGGCGCCCGTTCCCGCCGAAGGTGACGACGTCGTAGCGGTCCTTGTAGGCGCCCTCCATCCCCGGCGAGCCCATCGGCATTCCCGGCGCCGCGATCCCCGCGACATCGGGGCGCTCGGCGAGGAGCCGCCGGATGTCCTCGGCGTGCACGTGTCCCTCGACGACGTATCCGCCGATGCGCGCGGTGTGGCAGGACTGGAGCTCGTCAGGCACCCCGGCCGCATGCTTGGTCGCGGCGAGGTCGTCGAGGTCGTGGACCTCGACCTTGAAGCCCGAGCTTTCCATCGCCTTCACCCACCCCTTGCAGCAGCCGCACGACGGCGTCTTGTAGACGACGAGCGTCGGTTCGCCGGCGGCCGCGGACGCCGGGGTGGCAACCGCCGGCGTCACCGACGCCGCTCGTGCGGCGCCCTGCCGCGACGATGTCGAGTCGGTAGCGGGGGGCGCGGATGAGCCGCACGCGCTGAGGGCGAAGAGCGTCGCCGCGACCGGCGCGGCGAGGCGAGCGTGCCGGGGCACGCCGGCGGTGATGGCTGCGATTCTCATGCGCCCAAGATACAATCGCGCCGCGGCACGCGCACTCCTCTGCGGCCGCGGCGCGACGCTACTTGGCCAAGCCGGCCTCGCGGAGCTGCGGGATCGACTGGCTCGGGATCCCGATGATGTTGTCGCACAGGTTGCAGACATCGACCAGCACGTTCGGCACGCTGAGGCGCGACCGCGGCATGCGGACGTTGCGCAGCTCGAAGCGGGACTGAACGACCTGGCGGCAGTTCGGGCAGTTGCAGGCGACGATGTCGCCAGCGCTGAACATGGACTTCATAGGGGGCTCCTCTGAGGCTGTCTCGCGGCATGATGTCGCGTGACCAGTGACTCGCGATCGTACGGGTGGGACAACCCCATGTTTCAGGAAGGTTGCACCCGGCATGTGAATGATTTGTGTAAGGAGGGGCGCGGTTACCCGGCGGCCCCATCGCGCGTCGCCGGGATGCCGGATCCCGCGACCGCACAGACCGCTTTTAAAGTAACACATGGTACTAAATGCCACCGCCTGGCCGCCGCGACGCATCGCCAGGGTCGCCGCCGTCACGCTGCTCGCCCTCTACGGCGTCGCGATCCTCCGCGATCCGGGGTTCACGCTGATCGACAACGTGAACCTCCCGATCCACGAGACCGGCCACATCGTGTTCAGCGCGTTCGGCGAGCTGATCACCGCCCTCGGCGGGACGCTCTTCCAGCTGATCGTCCCCGCGGTGTTCGTCGGCTACTTCCTGAAGCGCCGCGACCAGTTCGCGGCGAGCGTCGCCCTCTGGTGGGTCGCCGAGAACTTCTGGAACATCGCGGTCTACGTCGCCGACGCGCAGGAACAGGCGCTGCCGCTCGTCGGCGGGGGGGAGCACGACTGGGCGTTCATCCTCGCCGAGCTCGACGTGCTCCAGCAGGATGCGCGCATCGCGGCGATGGTGCGGTTCGCCGGTACGGTGCTGTTCGTCGTCGCGATCCTCTGGGGCTACGCGTCGGCGGCGAGCGACCCCGACGCCACCGGCGCCGAGACCGTCGGGGCCAGCGCATCGAGCTCGTTCACCAGCGATTCGCCGAAGTAGTAGGCCAGCTCGGCGCGGACCGCCTCGTACGCCGTCGGGCCGGTCGCTCCGCAGACGAGCGATCCATCCTCGAGCTCATCGGACACGACGAGCGCTCCGCTCCCGAACGTCACCGGGAACAACGTACTGACCATCGGCTTGAGTTCGTGGTAGTCGCGTCCCGCCGCGAGAGCGTAGGCGTGCAGCATGCAGCCCCGTCCGCCCGGTGCGTGGAAGACGCAATAGCCATCGCGCACCGCGGTCCGGCGGAGTGTTCCCCCGGGGGCGTCCTCGTCGGCGACCGCTGGCCCGCGGAACCATTCACTCGCCGCAACACCTGTGTGCCGTTCGATGGCCGGCGCCTCGGCGAGGAGCGCCGCCTCGACGAGCCCGTCGACGTCGACGCCATGGGCGCAGCAGGAATCGGCGCAGAACCCGCAGGCCATGCACCGCGCGAAATAGCGCCGCTCGAAGATGCCCCGTTCGACGGCGGCGATCGTCGGCGCACCAGCGATCGCGGTGTACGCGCGGGAGAGGGGCAGCAGGTCGCTCATCGGCGGCAACGATCGTGTCAGGAGGAGCCTCGCGCAAGGCCGGGCTGCGTCGGCCAGGGTGGCTGCGCGCCGGCCGCGGCTGCATCTTGACACGGTCGCTCTCACCTCGACCTTCCCGCCCATGACGACGACCGACCTTCGCTTTCCCGTGGGACGCTTCGCCTTCACCAGCGCCGATGAGAGGTCGCGCGCCGAGTCGATCTCGACCATCGCCGGATTGCCGGCGAAGATGCGAGCCGCGGTCGATGGCCTGTCCGATGCGCAGCTCGACACCCCGTACCGCCCCGATGGCTGGACCGTCCGCCAGGTCGTGCACCACGTGCCGGACAGTCACATGAACGCGTTCACGCGCTTCAAGCTCGCGCTCACCGAAGATACCCCCCGCATCAAGGCGTACGACGAGGCGAAGTGGGCGGAGCTGCCGGACGGGCGGACCGGGCCCGTCGCTCCGTCGCTCGCGATCCTCGACGGGCTCCACGCGCGATGGACCGCGCTGCTGCGCGCGATGCGCGCGGCAGACTTCGACCGCCAGCTCGATCATCCGGAGAACGGGATACAGTCGCTCGACCGCATGCTCGCGCTCTATGCGTGGCACTGCCGGCATCATCTCGCTCACATCACGGAGCTGAAGCGGCGCGAAGGCTGGTAGGGGCTCGGCGGGGTAGTGCAGTTTCGTGTTGCGATTTCGCGCGCCCAGCCGTGCGGTTAGCTTTCGCGTCGATGCACTCCCTCCTGATCGCATTCCTCGCGCTCCCGATCCTGCTCGGTGCGCAGCAGCCGGGCGCGCGCGCTCGGGCCCGCGAGCTCGGCGTCGCACCTGAGCTGCTCCGTACCGTCAGCGGCCGGGGCGCCGCCGATGCGACCCTCGCCGACCGAGTGCGGGCGACTCTCTCACGCTACAACGTCAACGCGCGATGAAGGAAGCGCTCTTCACGCTCCTCGCCGAAGCCGTCGACTACGCCGGGCTCTTTCCGCCGGCGGCGCTCGACATGAAGGCGGCGGTGACCGAGTACGCGGCACATCGCGAGGAGCCTGACGCGTGGATGCTCGGCCGCTTCGTGCTCCCGGCGACGCGGCTCGACGAGTGGTCGCGCGAGGCCCCGCCGACCGTCGAGGGAAATGCGTGGCCGCTGTCGGTGCTGGCTGGGGCTTTTGACCCCGTCATGCGCGACACGATCGCCGCCTTCAACCACCGCGAGCGCGGGCGGGGGATGATCGACACCGTCGAGACGCGGGCGACGACGCCGCGCGAGATGCCGAGCGCGTCGCTCACCTCGGGCGTCGCGATCTTCGTCGAGATCCCGATCTCCGACGACCCGGCGCCCCTGCTCGACGCGATCCGGGGCGCCGGGGTGCGGGCGAAGGTCCGCACCGGCGGAACGTCACCGGAGGCGTTCCCGACGCCGCAGCAGGTCGCGCGCTTCATCCGCCGGTGCGTCGAGCGGGACATCATCTTCAAGGCGACCGCCGGGCTGCACCATCCGCTGCGCGCCGAGTATCGCCTCAGCTACGAGGACGGTGCGCCGCAGGGAACGATGTTCGGGTTCCTCAACGTGCTCCTGGCCACCATGATCGCCCGCGAGGGCGGCGGGCAGCGCGACGTGACCGCCGCGCTCGAGGAACGCGATCCGGCGGCGCTCACCGCGACCGATGAAGCGGTCGTCTGGCGCGGCCGGGCCTTCAAGATCGCCTCGCTGCGCGCCGGGCGGACGCGCTCCATCACCGGCTTCGGCTCCTGCTCCTTCCGCGAGCCGGTGACGGACCTCAAGGCGTTAGGGCTCCTGTGATCCCGGAAATCGACGCGACGCATGACCCGAAGCGCCGCTCGTGGGTCGAATCGGCCAACGACGGTCGCACCGACTTCCCGATCCAGAACCTCCCCTTCGGCGTCTTCCGCCGCGCCGGGACGAGCGAGGTCGCGCGCGTCGGCGTCGCGATCGGCCACATGATCCTCGACGTCAGCGCGGCCTGCCGGCTCGGGTACTTCTCGGGCGAGGCGGCGGCCCCGGCGAAGGCGTGCGCCGCGACGGCGCTCAACGAGCTGATGGCGCTCGGGCGGCCGGCGTGGCGGGCCCTGCGCCTCGCGTTAGGCAGCCTGCTCGCGGCCGGGTCATCGTCGGCCGCCGATGCCGACCAGCTCCTCGTGCCGATGGATGACGCCGACCTGTTCGTCCCGGCTCGCGTCGGCGACTATACCGACTTCTACGCGTCGATCCACCACGCGACGAACGTCGGCAGCATGTTCCGCCCCGACAATCCGCTGCTCCCGAACTACAAGTGGGTACCGATCGGCTATCACGGGCGCGCATCGTCGCTCGTCGCCAGCGGCACCGACGTGCGCCGGCCGATGGGACAGCGCAAGCCGCCGGAGGCTCCCGCCCCGGTGTTCGAGCCGAGCCGCGCGCTCGACTACGAGTGCGAGGTCGGCGCCTTTATCGGTACCGGAAACGTTCTCGGCGAGCGCCTGTCGATGCACGACGCGGCCGGGCAGCTCTTCGGGCTCTGCCTCGTCAATGACTGGTCGGCGCGCGACGTCCAGAGCTGGGAGTACCAGCCGCTCGGGCCCTTCCTGTCGAAGAGCTTCGCGACGACCGTCGCCCCCTGGGTGGTGACGATGGAGGCGCTCGCGCCCTATCGCATCCCGGCGGCGGCGCGGCCGGCCGGAGACCCGGCGCCGCTGCCATACCTCGACGACGAGGACGATCGCGCGCGCGGCGGCGTCGACATCGCGCTCGAGGTCCTGCTGCGGACACGCTCGATGCGGGAGAGGGGACTCCCGCCACAGCGGGTGAGCCGCGCGCGGTTCGCCGACATGTACTGGACCGCGGCGCAGATGGTCGCGCACCACGCGAGCAACGGCTGCAACCTTCGCCCGGGAGACCTGCTCGCCAGCGGGACCATCTCCGGCCCGACGCGCGACTCCCTCGGCTGCCTGCTCGAGATCACCCGCCGCGGCGCCGAACCGCTGCGGGTCGGCGACGAGAGCCGCGGCTTCCTCGAGGACGGTGACGAGGTGATCATCCGCGGCGAGTGCGCGCGCGAGGGCTACGCCCGCATCGGCTTCGGCGAGTGCCGGGGCCGCATTCAATCCGCGTCGGTCGTCTGACGCCGCGGATCACTTACACGAGATCATCGAGCTGAAAAAGTGGCGACAGTGAAGGGACAGCCGTTCGAGCTGCGAAAGTCGGGGATCCAGGGGAGGGGCGCGTTCGCGACACGGTTGATCCGCAAGGGACAGCGGATCATCGAGTACCAGGGCGAGCACATCGACAACGACGAGGCCGACCGCCGGTACGACGACGAGAAGATGAAGCGGCATCACACCTTCCTCTTCATCGTCGACGACAAGGAGATCATCGACGGCGCGGTGAACGGCAATGACGCGCAGTTCATCAATCACTCCTGCGACCCGAACGCGGAAGCGGTCATCGAGGGGAAGCGCATCTTCATCTATGCGCTGCGCACGATCCGGCCGGGTGAGGAGATCGCGTATGATTACCAGTACGAGCGGACCGAGGAGCACACCGAGGAGGACGAGAAGTTCTACAAGTGCCTCTGCGGCTCGCCGAAGTGCCGTGGCTCGATCCTCGCCCCGCCGAAGAAGAAGCGGAAGCCGGCGAAGAAGAAGCAGGTGAAGAAGAAGGCCGGGAAGCGCGGAACGACAGCGCTCGGGCGGTCGAAGCGGAAGCTGTCGAAGTCCACACGCGTCCCGAAGCGAGGCCGCGCGAGGCGGCGCTAGCCGGGGAGGATCGCAGCCGTGCACGGAGATGGGCGCACGGCGTGAGAGATGCACGAGTCGCTGCAGCGAGTGCAGAGGAGGGGTCGACGATGTTGAGGGGACACGGGCGTTCGCCCGAAGATGAGCCGGATGACTTCGACGACCTCGATGAGGACGACGCCGCCGCGCGCGCGGGTTCGTCACGTGACGACGACGACGACGAGGGCGAGGACGACGAGGCTGGCATCGAGGGTCGCGCCGACGATTACGACCGGGAAGAGGGCGACGAGGATGATGACGAGGAGGCGGAGGACGAGCTGCCGGCGAGCACGGTGTTCGTCGCAACCGCGACCCCGCTCGAAGTGAGCGTCGCACCGCTCCCCGATGACCGGGCCCCGGATGGCGTCTGTCTCGCGGCACGCATCGACGGCCGGCTCGTCGCGCGTTGTGCGATGCCCGGCGAGTCGATCGAGCGCCTCGTCGCCCTCAAGCTGTTCGAGGAACCGGTCCTGGTCGGGCTGCTCGCCTTCGAGGGCGAGCCAGGCATTCAGGGACGTCTGGTCGCCCTCGTGCCCGCGGCGCGCCTGACCGGGAACAGCGAGCCGGATGAGCCGTGGAAGGCGAGCGTGCCGAGCTTCGAGGACGCCGAGCGCGACTCGGCGCCGGAGGACGGCGATGGCTCAGGACTCGCCGCGATCCTGCTCGGCCACATCGTGCGCTTCAGCAGCGACCGGAAGCATCCGGAAGACCTGGCCCAGGAAGCGGTGGACATCCTCCAGCGCGTCGTCGCCGGCGCGCCGATGCCGGATGCCGCGTCGAAGGCGATCGACGACCTGCTCGACTCCCTCTGACCGTCAGGTGCCGCCGGCGCCCGAGCGTCAGTCCGGCGACTCGCGATTGGTCAGGGCGAAGGAGAGCCCTTCCAGCTCCATCGCCATGTTGACCGTCTTCACGGTGACTTCGGCAGGCGCCTGCAGCTGGACCGGCGCGAAGTTCAGCACCGCCTTGATCCCGGCCTTCGTGATCCGGTCGAGTGTCTCCTGCGCGGCTTCCGCCGGGACGGCGAGGACGGCGATGTCCGGGGGCTCAGCGGTGGTGTCGCTCTCCAGCTTCCGCACGTCGCGGATGACGTGGCCGTCCCACTTCCGCCCGATCTTTTCCGGCGAGCTGTCGTAGACCGCGACGATGTGGAACCCCCGCTGGGAGAACCCGCCGTACTGTGCGAGCGCCGCGCCGATCTTTCCCGCGCCGACTATGATGACGCGCCACTCGCGAGCGAGCCCCATGATCTCGCGGATGCGGCTCGTCAGCTCGGGGACGGAGTACCCGAGCCCGCGCTTGCCGAAGGAGCCGAAAAAGGAGAGATCCTTGCGGACCTGGGCGGACGTGGTCGCGCCCCGGCGAGCGAGTTCATCGCTGGAGATGGTCTCCAACCCCCGCTGCTCGAAGTCCTCGAGAAAGCGAAGGTAGAGGGAGAGTCTGCGAACGGTGGAATCGGCGATGCGTTTCAATCGGGCGCGGGCTTGTGAATTCATTCACAAGTTAGCGGCCACGGTTGCGCGGGGCCAGCGTTCGTGGTGGCCTCGCGCACCATGCAGCCCACGAACGGGCTGGCCCCTTTGGTGTCCTGCCGGGTATCTTGGGGGCCAATGCCAGTCCACGTCAGTTCGGAGATCGGCCGCCTCAGAAGCGTCCTGGTCCACACTCCCGGTCCGGAGCTCCTCGCGGTCACGCCGACGACGCGCGAGGACTATCTGTACGACGACATCATCGACCACGAGGAGGCGCGCCGCGAGCATCGCCGCTTCGTCGCGATCGTCGAGCGCTTCGCCAACGTGCACTCGGTGCGCGGGCTCCTCACCGAGGTGCTCGCCAACCGCGAGGTCCGCGACCTCCTCGTGAAGGAGACGATGGACATCGTCCCCTCCGAGCCGCTCGCCCGCGAGATCGCCGACCTGCCCGCCGAGTCGCTGGTGCAGATGCTGATCGAGGGGCGTGAAGAGGAAGCGGGGCCGCTGGCGACCGCGCTGAACGAGCATGGGTACGTCCTCCCCGCGCTCCCCAACCTCTTCTTCACCCGCGACGTCGCGATGGTCCTCGAGGACCACGTGCTGATCGGGTCGATGCGCTACGGGATCCGCTGGTCGGAGGAGCTGATCATGAAGGCGCTCTTCCTCTCGCACCCCGTGCTCCAGAACAAGGGGATCCTCTACGACGGCTCGATCGAGCGGCGGGTGAACTACACCCTCGAGGGCGGAGACGTCCACCCGATCCGCCGCGACACGGTGATGATCGGCTTCAGCGAGCGCTCGAGCCCCGCGGCGATCGACACCCTGACCGAGCTGCTTTTCGAGAAGACGAGCGTCACCGACGTCATCGTCGTCGTGATGCCGAAGGAGAACACGGCGATCCACCTCGACATGATCTTCACGCAGGTCGACCGCGAGTTGTGCGTGCTCTTTCCCCCGCATTTCATCGGGCCGGAGCGGCTCCGCATCCTCCACCGGCGGAAGGGGCAGCACCACGTCCACGAGCTGCCTAACGTGTTCGCCGCGCTCCAGTCGGTCGGGCTGCCGATGGAGCCGATCTTCTGCGGCGGCGACCGGCGGATCATGCAGGAGCGCGAGCAGTGGGCGTCGGGATGCAACTTCGTCGCGATGCGGCCGGGGGTCGTGCTCTCCTATCACCGGTCGGAGGGAACGCTCCGCGAGATGCAGAAGATGGGGTTCCGGCTCGTCACCGCCGACGACTTCCTCACCGGTGGGGACCGCATCCGCGAGGACGAGCGGGCGGTGATCGTCTTCGAGGGGTCGGAGCTGGTGCGGGGCGGGGGGGGGCCGCGCTGCATGACCTGTCCCGTCCAGCGCGACGACCCGTGGGCATGATCCGGGCGAATTCCGGCCAGTACCCGCTGCCGTTAGGCGGCCTGACGACGCGCCCGGCCGAGTCGCTGCTCGCCAACCGGGCGGCCGACTTCCTCGCCGCCGGGCCGGCGACGGCGGCGTCGCTGATCGCGTCGGTCTGCCAGCTCCCGGCGGTTCCGGGGCCCGTTGCCGAGCACATGGCGGCCGCGCTCTTCGCCGGGCGCCGCGAGTTCGCGCGCGACGCCGACGGCATGTGGCAGCTCGCCGACCCGGCGACCGGTGAGCCGCCCGCGCCTGGCGCCGTGCGCGAGCGCGCTCCCCGTGAGTATGGCCAACCTGCCGGGGTCGAGCGGTCACCCGTCGCCGAGCCCGACCATCTCGACTCCCTCAGCTACACCGTCGTCGACGTCGAGACGACCGGCGGCAGCCCCGACGCCGGTCACCGCGTCACCGAGATCGCGGCCGTGCGCGTCGAGAATGGCGCGGTCCGCGACATCTTCCAGACGCTGATCAACCCGGAGCGCTCGATTCCGCCCTTCATCACCTCGCTGACCAGCATCAGCTGGGAGATGGTGAAGGATGCGCCGAAGTTTCGCGACGTCTGCGAGGAGCTGCTGTCGCGGATGGAAGGGACGATCTTCGTCGCGCACAACGCGGCATTCGACTGGCGCTTCGTTTCCGCCGAGGTCGCGCGGGCGACGGGCAAGCGCATCGAGGGGCGGCGGCTCTGTACCGTGCGTCTCGCGCGCGCGGTGCTCCCGCAGCTGCGGCGGAAGTCGCTCGACTGGGTGGCCAATCATTACGGCGTGGAGATCGACGGGCGCCACCGCGCCGGCGGCGACGCCCTCGCCACCGCGAACTGCCTCCTCCGCATGCTCCGCTCGGCCGCGACCGATCACCAGTGCTCGACCTGGTCGCACCTCGAGCGCCTCGCCGGGAACCGCGGGGTGCGGCGGCGCCCGCGCCGGGCCCCGGCGATGCCGATGCCGGTCAGCCGCGACACCACCGCCTGACGGCGGATCGCGCCGCGCCGCACCGCCTGACGACCACCGGTGAACTCGATGGCTCCCCCTGTCCCGCAGCTGCAGACGCGCACGGTCGGGTCGCTGAACATCCACGCGATCCAGGCCGGGGGGCTGCGCCTCGACGGCGGGGCGATGTTCGGCGTCGTGCCCAAGCCGCTCTGGGAGCGGCAGATCCCGGCCGACGAGCGCAACCGCATCCCGTTAGGCATGCGCTGCCTCCTCGTCGACCACCCGTCGGGGCTCGTCCTCATCGACACCGGGCTCGGGAACAAGGAGAACGAGAAGTTCGTCGAGATCTACGGGGTCGAGAACGCCGGCCGCGGCGGCCGGACCGCGCTCGAGGATGGACTCGCTTCGCTCGGCATCCGGCCGGAGGACATCACCCTCGTCATCAACACCCACCTTCACTTCGATCACGGGGGCGGGAATACCTTCCGCGACGAATCGGGGGTCATCCGGCCCGCCTTTCCGAAGGCCCGCTACCTCGTGCAGCGCGGGGAGTTCGACTACGCCACGCACACCAACGAACGCACGGCGGCGAGCTACTTCGCCCCCAACTTCGTCCCGCTCCGCGACGCCGGCGTGCTCGACCTGATCGAGGGGGAGCGCGAGATCGTGGAGGGGATCCGCGTCATCGCGTCGCCCGGACACGTGCCCTTCCACCAGAGCGTGGTGATCGAATCTGGCGGCGAGACAGCGATCTTCCTCGCCGACGTCATGCCCACCGCGGCGCACGTTCCGCTCCCATGGATCATGGGGTACGACGTGGAGCCGCTGGTCACGCTGGAGAGCAAGAGGCGGATCCTGGCCCAGGCCGCCGAGCGGGAGTGGCTGATGATCTTCGAGCACGACGCGTCCGTCGCGTGGGGGCGGGTCGGGCACGATGGAAAGGGCTACCGGCTGGCCACCTCCAGCCCGCCTTGACTGTTGCGCTTCGCCCGCCTAACTTTCGCCCCGACAACAAGCTAAGCAGGACGCCTCGCGGCGTCCTCACCCTCTGGCCCTCGCATCTTCATCGCGGGGTGTGCTGCAGGAGTCAACGTGGATCACGCGGCCCTCCCGCCATCGGGAAGGCGTGTGCCGTACGCGGACTCTCCAGCGGGTCCGCGTTTTTGTTTTCTCCTCTGTGAGGGTAACGGTTATTCAGGACACTACGAAGCGCGTTCGCGTCAACCGGCAGATCCGCATTTCTCCAGTGCGCGTGATCGGCGCGGACGGAAGTCAGCTCGGCATCCTGGAAGTGGACGCCGCGCTTCGCATGGCAGAGGAGTTGGGGCTCGACCTCGTCGAAGTCGCAGCGACGGCGCGGCCCCCCGTCGTCCGGATCATGGACTACGGCAAGTACAAGTTCGAGATGGCGAAGCAGGCCCGGGTCGCCAAGAAGAAGCAGCACGTCATCGAGCTCAAGGAAGTGAAGTATCGCCCGGGGATCGATGACCACGACTTCGATACGAAGACCCGCCACGCGCGGCGCTTTCTCGAAGAGAAGAACAAGGTGAAGGTGACCATGATGTTCCGCGGCCGTCAGGTCGCACACCCGGAGCTGGGGCAGCTCGTGCTCGACCGGGTTGCCACGGAGCTCGCCGATATCGGCAAGATCGAGAGCGCGGGGCGGTTGGAAGGAAAGTCCATGACGATGATTCTCACGCCGAAATAATCGGGTGCTGTAACATGCCGAAAATGAAGACCCACAAGGGCGCCGCGAAGCGGTTCTCGCTCACCGGGACGGGCAAGGTGAAGCGGAACAAGGCGTTCAAGAGCCACATCCTCACCAAGAAGACGTCCAAGCGGAAGCGGAACCTCCGCCGCGGCACCACCTTCACGACCAACGGTGAGATCAAGAACATCAAGCGCCTCATTCAGGCGTAAGGAGCACTCATGCCTCGCGCTACATCGACACCCGCGCGCCTGAAGCGCAAGAAGCAGATCATGAAGGCTGCCCGCGGCGCGTTCGGCGCCCGGAGCAAGCTGTGGAAGCCGGCGAAGGAGACGGTCGAGCGTGGCTGGCGCTACGCATACCGGGATCGCAAGAACAAGAAGCGCGAGTTCCGCCGCCTCTGGATCGTCCGCATCAACGCGGCGGCCCATCTCCACGACATGACCTACTCGAAGCTGATCAACGGCCTCCATCTCGCCGGGATCGAGATCGACCGGAAGATCCTCGCCGACATCGCGGTGCACGATCCGGAGTCGTTCGGAGCGCTCGCCGACAAGGCGCGCTCGGCCCTCCCCGCGGCGTGATCGTCGTGAGCGGCCCTGGCGCCGCTCACGTCCAGTTCTTCACTGCAGGAGACACTACACTGCACGGGCGGCGGCGGCGCGACCTCGGTCGTCCCGCCGCCGTCGCATTTCCACTCGACGTCCTCTCGCTCCCGTCCCTCCCGTGACGCTTCAGGAGTTCCTCGACACCGCTCGCCAGCTCGAGCGGGACGCGCTCGCCGCCATCGCCGGTGCCGCGACCGCCGACGACCTCTCCGCCGCGCGCAATGCCTGGCTCGGGCGGAAGAGTGGCCGCCTGACCGAGCTGATGAAGGCGCTCCCCACGCTTAGCACCGACGACCGCCGCGCCGCTGGCGCGGAGATGAACCGGGTGAAGACGCTCGCCGAGTCGGCGCTCGCCGATCGGGAGCGCGCGCTCGCGCCGTCGCCAGACGGCCCGCGCATCGATCCGACGATGCCGGCGCGCCGGCAGTGGCGCGGCGCGAAGCACCCGGTCACGCTCGTCATCGACGAGATCGTCGAGATCTTCCGCGAGCTCGGATTCACCATCGCGTTGGGCCCGGAAGCAGAGACGGACTGGTACAACTTCGCCGCGCTGAACTTCCCGCCCGATCATCCGGCGATGGACATGCACGACACCCTGTACCTTGGCGAGGGGACGCTGCTGCGCACCCACACCTCGCCGGTGCAGGTGCGCACCCTGCAGCGCTGGGCGCCGCCGGTGCGGGTGCTCGTCCCCGGGAACGTGTACCGGCGCGACTTCTTCGATCCGTCGCACGCTCCCATGTTCTCCCAGATCGAAGGGCTGGCGATCGACGAGGGGGTGAGCTTCGTCGACCTCAAGGCGACGCTCACGCACTTCGCCAAGCGATTCTTCGGCGCCGCGCGAACCCGCTTCCGCCCGAGCTTCTTCCCGTTCACCGAGCCGTCGGCGGAGATGGACGTCGAGTGCCGGCTCTGCGGCGGTACCGGGTGCGCCGGCTGCAAGGGCACGGGGTGGATGGAGATCCTCGGGTCGGGAATGGTGCACCCCAACGTCCTCACGGCGTCGGGGGTCGATCCCGAGAGGTACAGCGGATGGGCGTTCGGCATGGGGCCGGCCCGCATCGCGCTGCAGCGCTACAAGATCCCGGACATCCGCATCCTCTACGATTCGGACGTCCGCTTCCTCGAGCAGATCGCGCGATGAACGTCTCCCACGAGTGGCTGCGCGCCCTCGTTCCCCACGCACTCTCCCCGGCGCAGGTGCGCGACCTCCTCACCGAGCGGGTCGCGACCGTCGACGAGCTGGTCGCTCTGCGCTCCGACCTCTCGCCAATCGTGATCGGGCGCGTCGTCGAGGCGGTACGCCACCCGGATTCCGACCACCTCTGGGTCACGAAGGTCGATGCGGGGGGCCCCGAGCTGGTGGACGTCGTGTGCGGCGCGCCTAACGTCAAGGCGGGGGCGCTCTATCCCTTCGCGCCGAGCGGGACGACGATGCCCGGTGGGCTCAAGCTCGACCGGCGGAAGATCCGCGGCGCCTGGTCCAACGGGATGCTGTGCTCGGCGCGCGAGCTCGGGCTCGGGCAGAACCACGAGGGAATTCTCGAACTGAGCGTGAACGCCGCACCGGGCACGCCGTTCCTCGACGCCGTGGCTGCCGGCGACACGCGCATCGTCGTCGACGTCCTGCCGAATCGGCCCGATCTCCTCTCCCATCGCGGGATCGCCCGCGAGCTCTCCGCCGCGTTGGGCATCCCGCTCCGGCTGCCGGAGATTGGCGGAGCCCGGGCGACCTTTCCCGCGGCGAGGCGCGCCGGCGAGAGCGGGCAGGCGGGCCCGGTGAAGGTGAGCGTCGCCGACCGCGCCCTCGCTCCGCGGTACATGGGCGTCGTGATGCGCGGCGTGAAGGTCGCGCCGAGCCCGGAGTGGCTTGCCGCGCGCCTGCAATCCGTCGGGGCGCGGTCGATCAACAACGTCGTCGACGCGACGAACTACGTGCTCCACGAGCTGGGACAGCCGGTTCACGCCTTCGACCTCGCGAAGCTCGGCGGGAAAGAGGTAATCGTCAGGCAGGCCCGCAACGGCGAAACCCTCGTCACGCTCGACGGCACGACGCGGACGCTCGACGAGCGCATCACCGTGATCGCCGACTCGACGACCGCGCAGGCCGTCGCCGGCGTGATGGGTGGTCGCGACAGCGAGGTCACCGACTCGACCACCGATCTCTTCGTCGAGGTCGCGATCTTCGATCCGCGCCGCACGCGCGCGGCGCGCCGCGCGTTAGGGCTCTCGACGGACGCCAGCTACCGCTTCGAGCGGACCGTCGACCCGGAGCTGCCCCCGGTCGCGCTCGAGCGCGTCGCCGCGATCATCACGGCGCTCGCCGGGGGAACCGTCGATGGCGCGCCGCTCGATCTCTACCCCGAGCCCCGCGCCGCTGCCCCCGTGGTGCTCCGCGTCGCCCGCGTCACACGGTTGCTCGGCGAAGCTGTGCCGGCGGCGGAGATCGCGAAGCTGCTGGCCGCGATCGGCTTCACGGTCGCGACGCGCGCCGGGACCGAGATGCTCGCCGGCGACGAGGAGCTGACGGTCACGCCGCCGAGCTGGCGCGGTGACGTGGCCGACGAGATCGACCTGGTCGAGGAAGTCGCGCGCCTCGCCGGCTATGACCGCTTCCCCGACGAGCTCCGCAGCGTTCGGCCGTCGGCGGTGCCGACCGCGCGGGAGTGGACGCTCGCCGCCGCATTGCGCGACGCTCTGGTCGCGGCGGGGTTGTTCGAGGTGCGCCCGATGCCGTTCGTTCGCGGCACGGAGGACGGCACCGGTTTCGTCCGCATCCTCAATCCCCTCGCCGAGAACGAGGCGTTCCTGCGGCGCGACCTGCTCGACACGCTGGCGCGGCGCGCCGAGTACAACCTGGCGCGCATGCAGGGCGATGTCCGTCTGTTCGAGATCGGAAACGTCTTCGCGCCGCGGGCGGACAGGCTGCCACGCGAGGAGACTCGCGTTGGCGCGCTGGTCATGGGTGCGCGGCGCCCTCCGCATTTCACCGAGAGCAAGCCGCCCGCATTCGACGAATGGGATGCGAAGGGGCTCGCCGAGACGATCGCCGCGGTGGCGTATCCTGCCGCGCGCGTCGAGCTGCTCGGCGGGAAGACGAACGGTGCGCTGTGGGAGATCGTGGTCGACGGCGCGGCGCGCGGGATCGTGACTCGCGTCGCGCTCGACGCGCCGGTCTGGGCCTCGCCCGCGTTCGGGGTCGAGCTGTCGCTGGGTGAGGTGATGTCGGAAGCGGTCGCCGTGCCGGGAAGGAACGCTCACGCCCAGGCGGGGAAAGCCGATGAGGTTCGCGTCCGGGAGTACCGTCCGCTTCCCGCCACCCCGTCAACGGAGTTCGACCTGGCGCTCCTCGTCCCGGACAGCGTTTCCGCCGGCGCGGTTGAGGCGGTGCTGCGCCGCGGGGCGGGGGAGCTGCTCGAGAGCGTGACGCTGTTCGACGAGTACCGGGGGAAGGGAGTCGAGCAGGGGGTGCGTTCGCTGGCATGGCGATTGACCTTGCGTCACCCCGAGCGCACTCTACGCGACAAGGAAGTCGAGGGGCGTCGCGACAAACTCTTGAAGACCCTGGAGCATGAGCTCGGAATCCGCCAGCGTACGGCCTGAGGTCGCGGCCTTTCAGGATCTCGCCCAGCTGGTGCGCCATCTCGAGGACGAGCTGGCGTCCTTTCGCCGCCGCGCACTCAGCGCGGAGGCGCGGGTCAAGGAGCTCGAAGCCTCGGTCGGCGCCGAGCCGGGCGACGTGTCGGCGCTGAAGAGCGAGAACGCGCAGCTGAGGGAGCGCCTCGACGCTGCGGCCGCGCGGACACGGCAGCTCCTCGATCGCGTCCGCTTCGTGCGGCAGCAGGCGACCAGGGGGGACAAGTGAGCGTGAAGCGGTCAGTTCGCGTCGCGATCGTTGGTGAGGAGTATTCGATCCGTACCGAGCGCTCGGCGGAGTTCACGCGCGCGGTCGCCGAATACGTCGACCACACCATCCGGTCAGTTCTCGAGAGCGGGACGGTGATCGAGCCACAGAAGGCGGCGATCCTCGCGGCAATGAAGATCACCGACGAGCTCTTTCACGCGCGCGAGGAAGGTGATGAGCTGGCGGGTGAGATGCGGAGCCTGGCGGCGGAGATCCGGCGGCTGCTGCCGCCAGCCAAGCGCGGCGAGTCGGTCTAGCCAAAGCAGCCCCGACGACGTAGCTTGATCGGTGGGCCGTAGCTCCAAGCGGGGTTTGTAGTTAGCCCCGCACGCCGCGCCGCTGTCGAGGGCGCGCGCGAGCTCGCGCAGCCCCCTTCCACGGACGCGTGCCCCCACGGCGCGCTGGAGATATAGATAGAGCCATGAGCTTAACGCTGCTGACCGCCGCGCTGGTCACCCTCACGATTGTGGCCGCCGCGGTTTCTTTCTTTATCGGGCGTAGCATCGGGTCGAAGGGCGAAGTCGCGCGGCAGGCGCTGGCGAAGGCGACCGCGGAAGAGACTGCCAGACGCATCCTCGGCGACGCCGAACGTGAGGCGGAGTCCTCTCGAAAGGGCGCGGTGCTCGCCGGCAAGGAAGAGGTGATGCGGCTGCGCGAGGCGTTCGAGCAGGATGCCCGCGGCCGGCGCGTCGAGATCGAGGCGGAGGAGAAGCGGCTTCAGGAAAAGGACACCGTCCTCGACCGGAAGCTCGACCTCCTGGAGCAGCGGGACCGCGATTTCAATCGCCGGGTCACGGAGGTCGCGAAGCGGGAGAAGGCGACCGCCGAGCGTGAGCAGGAGCTCGATCGACTGGTCGCGGAACAGCGACACCGCCTCGAGCAGCTGGCCGGGATGACCGCGCAGGATGCCAAGGCCGAGCTGCTCCGCCGGATGGAAGAGGAGGCGCAAGCCGACGCCGCGAACCGGATCCGCGAGATCCGCGAGACCGCGCGCCGCAACGCCGACCGCGAAGCGAAGAAGATCGTCGCGCTCGCGATCCAGCGGATC
>DASZNJ010000349.1:0-13985 GCA_035551575.1 Gemmatimonadaceae bacterium | reverse complement strand
CCGGCGTCCCCGCCGCCAGCCGCTGCCGCAGCAGCGCGACCGCCGCGTCGCGCGCGTCGCGGATCGCGGCGAAGATCTCCCGCGCCTTCGCCGGCGGCTCGCCGATCGATGCCATCCACGTCTGGTCGGCGTACATCCCGGGACCGCCCCCGGCGAGCGACTTCTCCCGCGCCCAGAGGTCGATGAGGACGATCGAGCCGGCGGTGATCGGGCTCGACCTCCCCGGCCCGGGCTCGTAGTGCGGGTTCGCCGCGTTAGGCCCGACCGAAACGTTAGGCCCGTGGTCGGTCTCGAGGTCGTGGCGCGCGAACTCGCCGCGGATCCACTCCGTCAGCGCGTACTCGTCGACCGGCTGCCCCGCCTTCACCGCCCGCCCGGCGCGCGCCAGCGCCGCCTTCGCGATCGCGGCGATGATCTCCGCCGCACGCTCGTGCGACGCCCGCTCTTCGTCGGTCCACACGGCGTAGATGCGCGACACCAGCTCGCCCGAGGTCACCACCTCGGCGCCGGCGGCGCGGACCATCTCGAGCACCCCGCCCGGGACGTAGTCGACGTAGGGCACCGCGTCCCCCGGCGAGTACTCCATCGCCGCCCGCTTGCCGCCGACGGCGCTGCGCAGCGCCGACTCGAGCGACTGCCACGAGGAATACACTTCCTTCCCCCATTCGCGCGGCCAGTCGCGCCACGGCCCCTGCTCGATCGCGTGCGTGATCGCGACGGGATTCCCGCTGCGCGGGATCCAGCAGAAGATGCGGCGCGTCAGCATCCCCTCGCGCGCGAGCATCCCCGCGGCGATCGGGTTGATCCGCCGGAAGTCATACAGCAGCCAGCCGTCGACGCCGGCGTCGGCGATCGCGCGCTGGATGCCGGCGAGGGATCGTGGGTTCAGCATGCGCGTGCTGCCGGAGACGGGCGATGACGGAGGGTCCGTCGCGAGGCGTGGCTCAGCGTGACCGCGGCCCCGAGCGCCACTCGGCGCGCCATTCGCAGACCTGTTCGCCGCGCACCACGCAGCGGACATGCTCCACCGTCCCCGCGTTGGACACGAGGAGCCGGAGCAGCTCCTTGAATGCGGCCTCGTAATAGACGCACCCCGTCTCCCCCGGCGCCGTGCCGATCGTCACCGACCGGTCGACGATCAGGTGCAGGTGCGGGCCGACTCGCGTCACCGTGCCATCGAGGTACCGGTCGGCGATCCGCCGCGCGCGACGGAAGGCGAGCGGCCGCGCGATCAGCGAGGGGAGCAGGTGGATCATCCGCCGCATCCCGGCGCCGATCGTCAGGTACGATTCGCGGGCGATATAGCGGCCGGCGGCACGGAGGACGGTCTCGGCATCGGGGCGACGGCCGATCAGCTTCGCGAGCGCGACCGCCTCGTCGAACGTGGGACGCTGCCCGCGCCGCGCGGCCTCGGTGTACCGCTTGATCTGCGTGTAGACCGTGTCGCTCAGCCCGAGCCGCTTGTTGCGCAGCTCCTGGACGTATTCCGCGTCATAGTCCCCTTCCGGGGTATCGACGTTGCGGACTGCTTCGAGGATGCTGAGCGGGAGGAGCGCGTCTACTGTGTCGGGCATGTGTTGGCGGGAGTAGCCTGAAAACCTAACCGCATATCGCTCGCCCAAGCAACGGTCAGTTGCTGCACGTCGCGGGAGCGCCTGCCGGGAACAACCCGCCGTATCGGCGGGTTTGGGGTACGAAGCCCCGCTTGTCATTGCCGTTCGAGGACCGCACATTGATCCTTCCGACCCCGCATCACCGTTTCGCTGCCGACCGAGCCGAGCCATGAGCCACACAACCCAGCCCGGTTCACCCTGCGAAGAAGTGATGTCCCGGCTCTTCGAACACCTGGACGGCGAACTGCCGCCGAGCCTCGACACCTGGGTGCGTGAGCACCTCGCGGTGTGCGGGGGCTGCCTCGCGCGGACCCAGCATCAGCGGGCCTTCCTCCGTTGCCTTCGCTCCCGCCAGCCGCTGACACCGGCGACGGATGCGCTGAGGCTGCGGATCGAGCAGGCGTTGCGTGATGGCGGCGGTCGCACGGAGCTCGCCGACTGATCGGGCGGCTCCTCTGGGCCGTCCCCCTCGCAGTCCTGGTCGCCCTCGCCGCCTGGCGGGCGCGATCGCTGAGCGCATCGGGCGCCGCCGCCGCCGCGCTCATCGGCACCATCGCCGTCGCCGCCGGTTGGGACTGGGCACTCCTCCTCATCATCTACTTCGCGACGTCGAGCGTCATCTCGCGGCTTGGCGCGGAGCGCAAGGCGCGGCGGACCGCGTCGGTGGTCGCGAAGTGCGGGCCCCGCGACGCGCGGCAGGTCCTCGTCAACGGCGGGGTCTTCACGATCGCCGCGACGCTCGCGCTGGTCTTCCCGCACCCGAGCTTCCTCTGGCGGGCCGCGGCGGCGGGGGCGCTCGCCGCCTCGGCGGCCGATACCTGGGCAACCGAGATCGGCACCTGGATCGGGGGGACCCCGCGTTCGGCCTGGAACTGGCGTCGCGTGGCTCCGGGCACGAGCGGAGGGATGACCACCGCCGGGACGCTGGCGATGCTGATCGGCGCGATCGTCGTCGCGGCAGTGGTGTATGCGTTGAAGTGGGGGCGCGGCCACGCGATCGCGGCGGTGCTCGGCGGGTTGAGCGGCGCCGTCGCCGACACCGTGATCGGGGCGACGCTCCAGGAGCGCCGCCGATGCGTCGGCTGCGGTGAGCATACGGAGCGCGTCGTGCACAGCTGCGGCTCGCGCACGCGCGTGTCACGAGGCATCCCGGGGCTCGGGAACGACTCGGTGAACTTCATCGCGACGGTGATCGGCAGCGGCATCGCGTTCTGGGCCGCCGAACTGCTCGGGATGTGATCCTGGAACGGAGGCGATCGACATGCGTGCGAACCACCACCGTTCTCTCCGCCGCCTGACGCGAAAGCTCCCGGTCGCCGCCGCTCTCTCCGCGTTCGCACTCGCCGGCTGTGCCGGCGTCGAGGTGCTCGGCAACGACTCGACCCTCGCCGGGGCCGGCGGCAATGGCGGCGGGGTGGTCGTCGGCGGAGGCGGTGGCGGCGGGGGCGCGCACGCCAGCGCGATGCTCGGCCAGTGGACCCGCGCCCTGCTCGTCGCGGGCCCCGACGGCGACATCCACGAATCGCGCACGACCTGGGAGTTCCGCGCCGATGGCAGCGCGATCCGGTACGTGACGGCGTGGAACTGGACCGAGGGGATCTACGACACCGTCAGCAGCGTCGCGCAGTGGGCGACGAGCGGCGCGACGGTCACGATCACGTACATCGCCGGGTCCACCGGGACCCTCAGCCTCGCCTGGCGCGTCGACGGCGACGTCCTCACCCTCGGCCCCGACCAGTTCGCGAGAGTGCGGTGAGCGCTCGCGTCCTGCTCGTCAGCACCAACCGGGAGCGCGCCCCCTTCCCGGTCGTGCCTAACGGCCTGGCCTGCGTCGCCTCGGCGCTCGACGAGGCCGGGCACGAGGTCCGCGTCGCCGACCTGATGTTCGCCCGCGACCCGATCGCCGCCGCCGGGCGCGCCGCGCGCGAGCACCGCCCGGACGTCATCGGCGTGTCGGTGCGCAACATCGACAACAGCGACACGATCGCCCTCCGCCACTACACCCCCGAAGCGGCGGCGACCCTCGCCGCGCTCCGCCGCGCCGCCCCCGCCGCGAAGGTGGTCGCCGGCGGCGCCGCGTTCGGCGTCGCGCCGAAGGCGCTGTTCGACGCGTTGGGCGTGGACTACGCCGTCGCCGGCGACGGCGAGCGGGCGACGGTCCGCCTCGTCGGCGACCTCGCCGCGGGGCGCGAGCCGGGGGAGATCGCCGGGCTGGTGCGCGTGCGCAGCGGCGAAGTCGTCTTCGCGCCCCCGGGCGAGGACGCCGATCTCGACGCGCTCCCCCAGCCGCGCCTCCACCGCTGGTTCGACCTCGCCCGCTACGAGCGCATCGGCGCGACGGTGCCCGTCCAGACGAAGCGCGGCTGCGTCTACAAGTGCGTCTACTGCACCTATCGCAACGTCGAGGGGTGGGGCTACCGGCTCCGGGATCCGGGGCTGGTCGCCGAGGAGGTCGCCGAGCTCCGCGCCCACGGCGTGAATCACTTCGACTTCGTCGACTCGACCTTCAACTCCCCGCCTCCGCACGCGCGCGACGTCTGCGAGGCGATCGCCCGCCGCGCCCCCGGTGTCACCCTCGAGACGACGAACTTCACCCCGGCCGCCGCGTTCCCCGACCTGCTCGCGCTGATGAAGCGCGCCGGCTTCACCGCGTTAGGCATCACCGCCGAGAGCGCGAGCGACGCGGTGCTGGAGAAGATGCAGAAGGGGTTCACCGCCGCGACGGTGCGCCTTGCCGCCGAGCGGGTCGAGCGCGCCGGGATCCGCTGCCTCTGGATCTTCCTCGTCGGCGGCCCAGGCGAGACGGCACAGACGCTGGAGGAGACGCTGCGCTTCGCCGCCGCGCGCCTGCGGCGCGGCGACGCGGTGTACACCACCGTCGGGCTTCGCGTCTATCCCGGCACCACGCTGCACCACATCGCCGTCAGCGAGGGGAGCCTCGCCGCCAGCGACTCGCTGCTCGACCCGACCTTCTACTTCTCCCCGCAGCTCTCCCTCGACGACGCGGTCACCAGGCTCCGCCGCTTCGCCGCCGATCACCCGCGTTTCATGTTCTCGGCGGACTCGCGGTCGATGATCCTCCCCTGGCTGACGCGCGCTGCCTCGGTGCTCCGGCTCCCGCGCCCGCACTGGCGGTACATGGGACTGTTCCAGCGCATCACGCGCATGCAGCTGCCGGGCGCGGCGCGGGCCCATGCCGGCTGACGCGTCGGTTCCGCGATCGGCCGAGGTGGTCGTCGTCGGGGCGGGACCGGCCGGCGCGGCGACCGCCTGGTGGCTCGCGCGCGCCGGTATCGACGTCGTCGTGCTCGACAAGGCGCGGTTCCCGCGGCCGAAGCCCTGCTCCGAGTACATGAGCCCCCAGGCGTCGCGGCTCCTCGACGAGATGGGTGTCCTCGCCGAGATCGAGAACGCCGGTGCGGCGCAGCTGGCGGGGATGGTCATCCGGGCGCCTAACGGCGCGCTCATCCGCGGCGTCTTCGCCGGCGCGCACCGCTGGCGTGGCCACCGCGATCGCGGGCTCTCGCTGCAGCGCACCCTCCTCGACCCGATCCTCGTCGACGCCGCCCGCCGCGCCGGCGCCCGCGTCGTCGAGGGGGCCCGCGTGCAGGACGTCGTCCTCGACCAGGCGGGCCGGGCGAGCGGCGTGTCGCTCGCCAGCCCGGACGGAACGACGACCACGCTGCCGGCGCGGTTGGTCGTCGGCGCCGACGGGCTGCGGTCGGTGGTCGCGCGCCGCCTCGGGCTGGCCCGCATGTCGCGCTTCCCGCGCCGGATCGCCCTCGTCACGCATTATGCCGGGATCGCCGGGATGGGAGAGCTCGGCGAGATGCACGTCGAGCGCGACGGCTACCTCGGCCTCGCCGACGTCGGCAACGGACTGGCCAACGTCGCGGTGGTGATCCCCGCCTCGCGCGCCGACGAGCTCTCGGCGGGGACGGAAGCGTTCCTCCAGCGGTGGATCGCCGCGCGCCCGCAGCTGCGCGACCGATTCGCCGGGGCGGCACGCGCGACCCCGCTCCGCACGACCGGCCCCTTCGCGTCGCGCGCGCGGCGGGCATGGGCGCCGGGAGCGGCGCTCGTCGGCGACGCCGCCGACTTCTTCGACCCGTTCACCGGGGAGGGGATCTACGCCGCCCTGCGCGGGGGCGAGCTCCTCGCCCCCTACGCGGCCGCGGCGCTCGCGGCGCGCTCACCGTTAGGCGAGCGCACCGCCCTCGAGGCCTACGACCGCGCACGGCGCCACGAGTTCGGCGGCAAGTGGCTCGTCGAGCGGATGATCGGCGCGGCCGTCGCCTTTCCCACGCTCCTCGACCGCGCCGCGACCGTGCTGTCGCGCCGGCCGGCGATGGCTGACTTGCTCGTCGGCGTGACCGGTGATTTCGTTCCGGCATCCGCCGTCCTGAACCCCGCCTTCCTCGCCCGGCTCCTCCTGCTCCCATGATCCGCTTCCGCTGATGTCCCTCGACCAGGACGCCTTCCGCGCGGTACTCGGCAGGTTCGCATCGGGCGTCACCGTCGTGACGGTGCTCGGCGCGAACGGCCGCGACTACGGGATGACCGTGAGCGCCTTCAGCTCGGTCAGCCTCGAGCCGCCCCTCGTCATGGTCTGCATCGGCGAGGAGTCATCGTTGCAGCCGATGATCGCCGGAGCGACGCACTACGGGGTGAGCATCCTCGCCTCGGACCAGGAGCCGCTGTCGCGGCGCTTCGCCGCGCATGGCGAGCGGTTCGACGGGATCGGCTTCAGCCGCGGGGAGAACGGGATGGCGCTGATCGACGGGGCGCTCGCCTTCATGGAGTGCCGCATCGTTGCCCGCCACCGCGCCGGCGACCACACCATCGTCGTCGGCGAGGTCGAGGCGGCGAGCGTCGCGGACGCGCGCCCCCTGCTCTACTACCGCGGCGGCTACGCCCAGCTCGAGCGTTAGGCAGTGTCGCCGAGGACCCTGACCCCGACTCGCCGCCGCGGCGTCGAGAAGCTCGACGTCCCCGGCGTCCCGGGACGGATCATGAGGCGCTCGCTCGCCGACGTGGCGCGCGCGAACTCCCTGTTCGGGGGGACGCGTGCCGTCCTCGCCGAGCTCCGCGCCGTCCTCGCCGCCGGCCGCGGCCGGGAGATGACGCTGCTCGACGTCGGCACCGGTGCCGCCGACATCCCCCTCGCCGCGCGGCGAGCCGCCTTCAGGCGCGGGGTGGACCTGACCGTCATCGGCGCCGACAGCTCGGTCCCGCTCGCGATTCACGCCGCCCGCCGGGTGAACTGCGCGCTGGCCGCCGACGCGCTCGCCCTGCCCTTCGCCGACCGGTCCGTCGACATCGTCGTCTGCTCACAGCTGCTCCATCATTTCACCGAGCGCGAGATCGCGACCGTGTTGCGTGAGCTGCAGCGAGTGGCGCGGGTGCGGGTGGTCATCGCCGACCTGCGCCGGAGCTGGATAGCCGCGGCGGGGATATGGCTCGCGTCGTTTCCCCTCCGATTTCATCCGATCAGCCGCCACGACGGGGTGCTCTCGGTGCTGCGCGGCTTCACCCCCGCCGAGCTCGGCGCACACATCGTCCGCGCGACCGGTTCGTCACCGGCCGTCACCAGGCGGCTCGGCTGGCGTCTGACGGCGTCGTGGACGCCCCGGCCATGACCCGGGCTCCAGCCCCGGCGGCCGGCACGATCCCGCCCGTGAAGCTCGGTCCGATGCCGGCCGGCCGCGCGATGACGACCATCGATGAAGCGGTCGTGGACGCACCGCTCAAAGTGATCTTCGAGCTCGCTCGCGACGTCGAGCGGTGGCCCGAGCATCTCGCGCACTACCGGTTCGTCCGTTTCACGAAGCGCGACGGCCGTGATGGCGGCGTCGTCGAGATGTCGGCCAACCGCCCGTTCGGGGTACTGAACTGGCCGACCTTCTGGCGCTCGGAGATGGAGACGATCCCGCCCGGGGGCACCCGCCCGCCGGCGATCCGCTTCCGTCACATCGGGGGTATCACGGCCGGAATGGACGTCGTGTGGGAATTTTCGCCACAAGGGAGCGAAACGGGGGTCCGGCTCGTTCATGTCTGGAACGGCCCCCCGCTTCCGCTGATCGGATCGCTCGCGGCACGAGCCGTGATTGGTCCTGTCTTCATCCACGGCATCGCGTCGAGAACGCTGGCCGGTCTCGCGCATGCCGCGGAACGCATCGCCGGCACGGCGCATCACTGAGCGTACAGGAGCAGCGCCGATGATCCAGTTTCAGAACCCCTGGCAGGGCCGCCGTCGCGTCGCGATCACCGGCATCGGTGCCGTCACCCCGATCGGGAGCGGCGAATCCGCACTGTGGGAGGGGCTTCGCGCCGGCAAGTCGGCGGTCGGGACGGTGACGCGCTTCGACCCGTCGATCTTCCGCAGCCACCTCGCCGCCCAGATCCCCGACTTCCGCCCCGCCGACCACATGGAAGCGAAGCGCGCGAAGCGGCTCGACCGCTTCGGCCAGCTCGCCGTGACCGCGTCGAAGATGGCGATCGAGGACGCGGAGCTCGATCTCGCCCGCGAGGACCGCGAGCGTGTCGGGGCGATGATGGGCACCGCGTTAGGCGGGATCGCCTACGCCGAGGAGCAGCTCGGCAACTTCCTCAAGGGCGGGCTGCGCGAAGTCGATCCGCTGCTCGCCCTCTCCGTCTTCGGCGGCGCGGCGAGCTGCAACGTCGCCATCGAGTTCGGGGTGCAGGGGGTGAACAGCACCAACGCGATGAGCTGCGCCAGCGGAACCATCGCCATCGGCGACGCCTTCCGCGCCATTCGCGATGGCTATGCGGAAGTGATGATCGCCGGCGGAAGCGAAGCCCCGCTCGCCCCGCTCTGCTACGGTGCCTTCGCCCTGATCCGGGCGATGTCGACGCGCAACGACGATCCCGAGCACGCCTCGCGCCCCTTCGACCGCGACCGTGACGGCTTCGTCATGGGGGAAGCGTCGGCGGTGCTGGTCCTCGAGGAATGGGAGCGCGCCGTCGCCCGCGGCGCGAAGATCTACGCCGAGCTGCTCGGCTACGGCTCCTCGAACGACGCGCACCACATGACCGCCCCCCGCCCGGACGGGTCGCAGGCCGCGAAGGCGATGGAGCGCGCCCTCGCCGACGCCAACGTCGCGCCGCACGAGATCGAGTACGTCAACGCCCACGGCAGCTCGACCCCGCTCAACGACCCGACCGAAACCCTCGCCATCAAGCGCGTCTTCGGCGACCACGCGGCCAGGCTGCAGCTGAGCGGCACCAAGGGCTACTACGGCCATGCGTTAGGCGCCTCGGGGGCAGTCGAGACGGCGATCTGCGCCCAGTCGCTGAAGAACGAATGGCTCCCGCCGACGGTGAACCTCGAGTCCCCCGACGACGCCTGCGACCTCGACTACATCCGCGGCTCCGGACGGAATGCCGACGTGGAACACGTCCTGACCAACTCGTTCGGCTTCGGCGGAATCAACGCCTCCCTCGTCCTTCGTCGGGCCTAGCCCCCTCCCCCTTTTCAAGGCGTCGGGTCGCCAAAAGGCGATGATGGCCGCAGAAAAACGGTGAGCCCCCCCGACAGGGGTCGGAGTCGTTGCTCGGCGACAGGGGTCGGAGTCGTTGCCCCCCGACAGGGGGCGGAGTCGTTGCTCGCTGCCGCCTACCAGCGCGTGGCGAAGCCGATCCCGCCGAAGCTGCCGCCGTGCCGGTTGCCGCGACCGATCCGCGCGTCGAGTTGAAAGTCGCTCGACAGCTTGTAGGTGATCCCGGTGTTCAGCACGTGCACCGCCGCGTCGTCACGCGTGTCGCGCACCGCGAACCACTCGCCGTAGATCCCCGCGCGCTCGCTCACCCCGATCCCGAACGTCGCGCTCGCGCCGCGCTCCCAGTAGCGCTCACCACCTGACCGCCCGCGGCTGATCGCGAGGTTGGATCCGAACCCGAGGCCCCCGGCCAGTGTCCAGTCTGCGGCGAGGACCGCGCCGGGTTGCGCGCCGTCGCCGCGGGAGTGATGCGCCCCGGTTGGTACCGACGTCGCGCCGATCACCGAGACGTCAGGCACGAAGCGCGGTGCGCTGTCGCGCCGGAAGATCGGCAGCTTGATGCCGAGTGCAAGGTCCTCGACGCCTGCCGCTCGCGGGGCGCCATCGCCGCTCACCGTCGTGTAGGTAAACGGCTCGACGCGAAGCTCGAGCGCGTCGTGCATCCCGGCGCGCACGAGGATCTCGCCGTAGCTCGCCATGCGCGTGTCGCGCCCGCTGGCCACCGTCGTGCCGCCCTCGACCTGCACCATCCCCCGCGGGACGAGCTGTGCGCTCTCGGTGTGGTCGGGACGGTCGGAGGAGATAGGCTCCGCCGGCTCGAGATGCGGAACGCAGGCGACGAGCGCCGCGACCATCGCGGGCCACGACGTCTTCATCGCTAGCCGGTGACCCTCGGCGCCGACTTCGGCCGCACCGCTCCATGGTCCACCGGCTCGACACCGCGCGGCAGGAAGAGCCAATCATAGAGCAGCGCCGCGGCAAGCGCTCCAATGATCGGGCCGATCCAGTAGACCAGGTGTCCCTCGAAGAAGTTGCTGGCGACGGCAGGGCCGAAGGAGCGCGCCGGGTTCATCGACGCTCCCGTGAGCGGGCCGATCGCGAGGATGTCGGCGGCGATCGTGATGCCGATCGCGAGCCCGCCGACCTTCGGCGCCGCCGGGTCGACCGCCGTCCCGAAGATCACGAACACGAGGAAGAAGGTCGCGATCGCTTCGAGCGCGACCCCCTGTCCGAAGCTGACGTCGATCGCCAGCGACTGGCTGCCGCCATGCGTCATGTTGAACAGCATCTCCGGAAACAGGGCGCGCAGCGCGTACGCCGCGAGCACCGCGCCGAGCAGCTGGGCGAGGACGTAGAGGCCGGCCATCATCGGCTCGATCCGCCGGGTGGCGAGGAAGCCTAACGTCACCGCCGGATTGAAGTGGCCCGACACGCGCATCGCCGCCGAGACCATCACGGCGAGGATGATCCCGTGGGCGAGCGCGACTTCGAGCAGCCCGACGCCGCTTCCGGGGTTCTTCGTCTGCAGGATCGCCGCGCTCCCGACGAAGACGAGGGCAAAGGTCCCGATGAACTCCGCGGTGAAATGCCGTAGTGAGTCGCGCATCTGGCGTGGGGGGAGTGGGTTGGAAGATGAGGCGGGGATCAGCTGTCAGGGGTCAGGGACTGCGAACGACTACCCTGACACCCGACACCTGACGCCAATCCCTTCGAGGATTTGCTCCCGGTCGGGCTCACGTCCCCGGCGTGAAGTACGTCTTCTCGTACAGCGCGATCGACCGCGTGATCGTCTCCATCGCGTAGCCGCTCTTCTCCCAGCCGAGGATCGTCACGCGCTTTCCTTCCAGGTCCTTGTAGATGTGGAAGAAGTGCTCGATCTCGGCCAGGTAGTGCTGCGGCAGGTCGGCGATGTCGAAGTACTCGTTGTGGAACGGGTCGGCCGCGGGGACGGCGAGAATCTTGTCGTCCGGCTGCCCCTTGTCGAGCATCTTCAGCACCCCGATCGGCCGGACCTCGATCTGGCACCCCGGGAACGTCGGCTCGTTGATGCGCACGAGGACGTCGAGCGGGTCGCCGTCCTCGAAGAGGGTGCGCGGGATGAAGCCGTAGTCGCCCGGGTAATGGACCGCGGAGTAGAGCACGCGGTCGAGCTTCATCAGCCCGGTTTCCTTGTCCAGCTCGTACTTGTTGCGGCTGCCGCGCGGGATCTCGATCACCGCGGTCACCAGCTCCGGCGGGTTGGAGCCCGGCGGGATGTCGTGCCAGGCGTTGATCATGCGTGCCCGGCGTGCTGTCCGGCCCCGGCGCCCGCCGCCTTCGCGTTAGGCGGGTAGACCCGGTTGTATGCCCCGCCCTCGCGCACCATCTCCCCCTTGTAGCTCATCGGCTCCTCGTCGACCCCGAAGTTCCGCGCGTGGAGGGACTCGATCCGCTCCATCTCCGCGTCCGTCAGCTCCGCCAGCTCGCTCGCCGCGGCGAACTCGCGCAGCTGCTCGTCGTCGTACACGTTAGGCAGCGTCGTCACCACCCGCGGCTCGGCGAGCAGCCATTTCAGCGCCGCCTGGCCGAGCGTCATCCGCTCCTGGAGGAACCCGAGCGTCGCCACCTTCCGCACCCCGTTCACCAGCCACGACCGCGGCCGGTGCCGGCGATGGTCGTTGGCCGCGAACTCGGTGCTCTCCGTGTACTTCCCCTCGAGCATCCCCGACGCGTGCGTCACGCGGATGTTGAAGCAGCAGCTCGGGCTGTGCCGCACCGCCGCCTCGATCATCGCCGTCCCCGGGTGCTGCTCGAGGATGTTCCAGATCATCTGGATCGTGTCGATGTCCGGCTCGCGCTCGACCAGGTCGGTCGCCTCGTACAGCCAGCCGATCGCCGGCCCGAAAGCCGCGCCCCACGCGCGGATCTTCCCCTCGCGCTTCAGGTCGCGCAGCGTCTGCCAGAGCGCGCGATCGTGGACGTGCGTCATCTTCACGTTGTGGACCTGCAGCACGTCGATGTAGTCCGTCTCGAGCCGCTGCAGGCAGCGGTCGACCGCCATCCGGATGTACGCCGGGTCGGTGCGCTGCGGCAGCTCCATCTGCCCCCGCCGCGCCCGCGCCGCGCCCTCGTCGTAGATGTCGTAGCCGACCTTCGTCCCGATGACGACCTTCTCGCGCATCCCGCGGAATGCCGCGGCAAGCTGCTTCTCGCTGCGGCCGTTGCCGTAGCTGTCGGCGGCGTCGAAGAAGGTGATGCCGAAGTCGTCGTAGGCGCGGCGCAGCATCGCCACCGCTTCGTCGTCGGTCTTCTCCCCCCACCACCCGGTGGAGAGCGTCCACGTCCCGAAGCCGACTTCGCTCACCTCGACGTCGGCGCGGGGGAACCTGCGGTACTTCATGGCTATGCCCTCCGTCAGGCGCGCAGGAGGCGCGCGGCCTGTCGTGCGAAATACGTGATGATCATGTCCGCGCCGGCCCGGCGGATCGAGAGCAGCGAGTCCATCATCACCCGCTCCCCGTCGATCCAGCCTCGCTCGGCCGCCGCCTGTATCATAGCGTACTCGCCGCTCACCTGGTACGCGGCCACCGGATACCCGGTCGCGTCCTTCACCTGGCGGATGATGTCGAGATACGGACCGGCGGGCTTCACCATCACGATGTCCGCGCCTTCGGCCACATCCTGCATCGCTTCGCGCACCGCCTCGTTCGCGTTCGCCGCGTCCATCTGGTAGCCGCGGCGGTCGCCGGACTTCGGCGTGCTCTCCGCCGCATCGCGAAAGGGACCGTAGAACGGGCCCGCGAACTTCGCGGAGTACGCCATGATCGGCGTCTGCTCGAACCCGGCCTCGTCGAGCGCGTCGCGGATCGCCGCGACGCGGCCGTCCATCATGTCGCTCGGCGCGACCATGTCGGCCCCGGCGCGCGCGTGCGACAGCGCCTCCTTCGCCAGGAGCTCGAGCGTCTCGTCGTTCGCGACCTCGCCGTCGCGGAGGATCCCGCAGTGCCCATGATCGGTGTACTCGCACATGCAGACGTCGGTGATGGCGACGATGCCGGGGACCTCGCGCCTGAGCGCGCGCAGCGCCCGCTGCACCGGCCCTTCGTCGTCCCACGCCGACGATCCGGTCGCGTCCTTCGTGTCGGGGATCCCGAAGAGCAGCACCGCGCCGATGCCGAGCTCGCGCGCCTCGCGTGCATCCTTCACCATCTCGTCCACCGACGTCTGGAAGCACCCCGGCATCGACTCGACCGGTGTCCTCACACCCGTTCCCGAGCGCACGAACAGGGGGAGGATCAGCTGCGCGGGGTGCAGCCGCGTTTCGCGAACGAGGCTGCGCAGCGCCTCGGTGCGGCGGAGGCGCCGCGGACGGTACTCGGGAAAAGTCGACATCCGCGAAATCTAACGCCGCGATCGTGGGTTCTGCGCCGCGCTGGATCGCGCCGCGCTGGATCGCGCCGCGCCGGACGAGCATCAACAGGGGAACGGCGATTACGCGGATTTCGCCGATGACGCGGATCGTTCCTCGTGGGCGTACGGCGCTCGTCGTGGTGGCCCGAGGCAGTATCCGTGAACTCCGCGTCGTCCGCGTGATCATAGTTCAACCTGCTGGGGCTCAATGGGTGCGCTGCGCCCAGCCCCGTCAACGGAGCCTGCCCCGTTCCGCGGTCGCCGCGCTACCCCGGCTGCGACCCCGGCAACCCCTTTTGCTCGCACAGCCCCTCGAGGATCTCCTCTCCTCACCGCACCCCGATGTTCGGCGCGAGTCTCGATGGGTCAGAACGCGACGCTGACCCGCACACCGCGCGTTCCGGCAATCGCTGACAGCGGGACGTCGCGCCAGCGCGTTCCACCCCTGTTGTAGCCGACGATC
>DASZNJ010000348.1:0-5516 GCA_035551575.1 Gemmatimonadaceae bacterium | reverse complement strand
AGCGGGGCACCGGCGGGGCCTGGACCGAACCAGCTCTTCCAGCTCGCGCTCGACCAGCTGCGGCGCGGCAGCGCGGTCGCGGCGCGATCCGGGTTCCAGGACCTCCTCCGCCAGTACCCGAGCTCCGACGTCGCGCCCGAGGCGCAGTTCTACATCGCCCAGTCGTTCGAGACCGAGGGGAGCGTCGCCGCCGCGGACTCCGCGTACGCGCTCGTCGTCTCGCGCTACCCGCAGTCGTCGCGCGCGCCATCGGCGCTCTACAAGCGGGCGCTCGCGCTGCAGGCGCAGGGGAAGGTGCAGGGTGCCCGCGCGGCGCTGAGCCAGGTGATCCGGCAGTACCCGCGTTCTGACGAGGCCGTGCTCGCGCGCGATCGGCTCCGCACCCTGAAGTAGCCGTGGCGGCGCGCGGCGGCTCCGACATGCCGTTCCTCGACCATCTCGAGGAGCTGCGCTGGCGAATCCTCTATTCGCTGCTCGGACTCGTCGTCGGCGTCGGGGTCGCGTTCCTCATCGTCATCAAGCTCGACCTCCTGAACGTCCTGCAGCACCCGATCGCTCCGCTGCTCGGCGGCCACAAGCTCGTCTACACGCACCCGGGCGACCCGTTCAGCATCGTCATGAGCGCGTCGATGTGGCTCGGCATCGCGCTGGCGTTCCCGGTGATCGGGTACAACATCTGGGCGTTCGTCGCCCCGGCGCTCTACTCGCACGAGAAGCGGGTCGTCCTCCCGATCCTGATCGGCGCGGTGCTGCTGTTCCTCTGCGGGGCGGCGATGGCCTACTTCGTCGTCATCCCGCTGACCCTCGACTTCCTCCTCACCTTCCAGACCGCGTCGCTCGACCCGATGATCACGGTGCAGGAGTATTTCGGCTTCGTGATCTCGCTCGTGGTGTCGTTCGGGCTGGCGTTCGAGCTGCCGATTGCCGTCGTCCTCCTGACGATGCTTGGCATTGTGACCCCGGCGTTTCTCCAGAAGTTCAGACGACATGCCGCCGCGGTGTGCGTGCTGATCGGCGCGTTCCTGTCCCCCGGCGACGCGGTCACGTCGACGATCGCGATGGCTGTTCCGCTGTACATCCTGTACGAGTTGAGCGTGTTCCTCTCGTATTTCGTGAAGCGCAGGCGCGACAAGCGCATTGCGGCGAAGGAGGCCGCGGAGGCGGCGGAGGCCGCCGCGAACGCCGCCGCCGAGCCGGTGCAGTGATGCGGCTGGCTGTCGTCGTCCTCGCGGTGGCCGTGCTCGGCGGTGCGCTCCCGGCGTTGGCGCGCGCGCAGGGACGGCCGAGCACCCGCCCCCAGGCGCGCAGCCAGCCCGTGCGGCGCGACACGGTTCCGCGCCCGGCGGGGGACAGCGCCCGCATCGGCAGGGACACCACCGGGAAGCGTGAGCTGGTGAAGTGGGTCGAGGAGGATTCCGTCACCCGCGCCCTGCTCGCCCGCGACAGCATCACCGCGACCCGCTACCAGGCGGACGAGGTGGTCTTCCAGGCGAACGGCCGGCAGATCATCCTCAACGGCAATGCCGCGGTCCAGCGCGACGAGAGCATCATCGTCTCCGACACGATCCTCTACAGCGACTCGACCAAGGTCGTCCTCGCGCTCGGCGACACGGCGATCCTCCGCGACCCGGCGCAGGGGCCGGCCGACGTCGTCGCGTTAGGCAGGATCGCCTACGACATCGGCAACCGGCGCGGCGTCGTCTCCAACGTCTCGACCTCGGTCGAGAGCGGCCAGACCTGGTTCCTCTCGGCGCACCGGTCCTTCTTCCAGGGCGACAGCACCAATGCCGCCGACCAGAAGTTCTTCGCCCGGAACGGGACGATCACCAGCTGCAGCGATCCCCATCCCGACTACTACTTCAAGGCGAAGGAGATCAAGCTCGTGCAGGGCAAGCTGCTCGTCGCGCGGCCGGCGATCCTCTTCATCGAGGACGTCCCCGTGGCCTGGCTCCCCTTCATGTTCGACAACCTGGCCAAGGGGACGAAGAGCGGAATCATCCCGCCGCGCATCGGCGTCGCCGACATCGTACGCAACAACCCGTTCTACCAGCGCCGGGTCGAGGACTTCGGCTACTACTGGGCGATCAACGACTACCTCGACGCGCAGGTGCTGTTCGACTGGTGGAGCGGGGCGCGCTCCGATCCGAACCGGTACGGGAGCGGCTCGCAGTTCAACACGCGGTTCGACATGCGCTACAACTGGCTCGATCGCTTCACCTCGGGCTCCTTCGGCATCGAGCAGCGGAACTCGGGCGGGTTCGGCAACAGCACGAACTACAGCTGGCAGCACCAGCAGAGCTTCTCGCAGAAGACCTCGTTCAACGCGAACATCCAGTACGCGACGAATGCGACGGCGACGCGCCGGACCCAGACCAACCCGTATGCGGCGGTCTCGTCGATCAGCTCGAACGCGAACTTCGCGACCGCGTTCGGCCCGACGCGCGTCAGCCTCGGCGGGAGCCGGCAGGAGACGTTGGGCGGGATGATCTCGATGACGCTGCCGACGCTGTCGCTGACGACGCCGACGGTCAGCCTCAACGACTGGCTGTCGTGGACGCCATCGTTCAACGCCAGCAACGCCCTTCGCTCGAAGATCACGCAGGGGCTGCAGCTTCCGGTCTTCTACACGGCCGGGGACAGCGCCCTCCGCAAGGGGAGCAGCCGGACGAGCGACGCGACGCTGGGCAGCCCGATCACGATCCACAACTACACGATCACCCTCGACTTCGCGGCGCACGACCTCGAGAACAACTTCCCGTCGCTGCAGCGGGTGTATCGCGGAACCGATACGTCGTCGCGCGTCTTCTCGAAGACCTTCGAGACGGGCGTCGCCTTCAACTTCGGCTTCGGCCTCCCGCAGCTGTCGCGCGGACGATGGAACGTCGCCCCGTCGGTGAACTTCGTGAACTCGGATGGGAGCCAGTATTTCTGGCTCCGCAACGAGCAGACCGGGGGCAACTGGATCCACCAGACCAAGCGTCCCCAGTACGCGCTGTCGTCGACGCCGACCTTCTTCGGGTTGTTCCCGGGGGTCGGGCCGTTCTCGCGCTTCCGCCAGGCGATCACGCCGACGCTCTCGTACAGCTTCGCGCCGAAGGGGCAGCCGAACGAGGCGTTCCTGAATGCCCAGGGGCGTTCGAGCCGGGGCGACCTCGGCTCGCTGCGCCAGAACCAGATCTCCCTCGGGCTGTCGACGAACTTCGAGGCGAAGTTCAAGGCGCCGAAGGACAGCGCGACGGACGGCAGCGACACCGAGGGGGCCGGGGAGAAGATCAAGCTCCTCTCGATCAACATGGACGGAGTCGGCTACAACTTCGAGCAGTACCGCTTCCTCCGGCAGCAGGGGCGGTCGCCGAAGTGGTACGCCGGGATCACGTCGAGCAACTGGGGCTATCGCCTGAGCAGCGACCTCCTGCCTAACGCCTCGTTCGGGGCCCGCTATTCGCTGTTCAGCGGTGACGTGCGGAGCGACACGGCGCGCTTCAGCCCCTTTTTCGAGGGGATGGACGCCAGCTTCTCGATCAACCGCCGCTCGAGCATCTTCGCCGCGATCAATCGCGTCTTCGGGGGGGCGGTGCGCAACGAGACCCCCGTGCTGCCGACCGCGAACCAGACCTCGGCCGACCGTGAGGCACAGCGTGTCTCGGACAACCCGATGTTCGGAAGCAACGCCCGCCGTTCGGAGCTGCCGATCCCCGATACGCGCGCCGGATGGAGCGCGAGCTTCACCTTCAGCTCGAGCCGCTCGCGGCCGGTGAAGGGGGCGACCGTCATCGACCCGCGAGCGATCTGCGCCAACCTCGTGGACCCGCGCTCGCGCGAGCTCTGCCTCGTCGAGGCGGCTACCCTCCGCCCCGACTCGATCGAGCAGACCAGCGCGAGCCGCACCCTCTACGTCTCCCCGCCGCGCGCGAACCTCAACGCGAACACGACGTTCAACCTCACCGAGAAGTGGGCCGCGCAATGGACCACCGACTACGACGTCGAGGCGAAGCGCTTCAACTCGCAGATGGTGTCGCTGCGCCGCGAGCTGCACGACTGGGATCTCGTGTTCGGCTTCACCAAGACGCCATACGGCGCGTTCAGCTTCAGCGCCTTCATCTCACTCCGTGCGCAGCCGGACCTGAAGTTCGACTACCGCAAATCCGACAGCTCGCGCTGACCGCGGCGTTCACCGGATGGTGCACACGGGCGTCCACAAACGTGGACGCCCGTCGCTGTTTGTCCACTCTAACACGTTGCTACACCCACAGTTAGCGCCGGTGGTGGACGGGCTTGCCCCGTGCAACCAATGGTTGCCGACCTGCCACCGGAGTGTCACATGCGCCGCCTGTTCCTCGCCAGCCTCGTCGCGGTCGTCGCCTGCGGTGGCGACCGCACCACCACCGGAGTCGATACCAGGCTCCCCGTCCCCACCGGGCTGGCCTACCGGCTCGTGCCGAGCGGCTTTCCCGACAGCCCCGACGGACTGCTCCTCACCTGGGACGATGTCGCCGACTCGTACACGAGCGCCTACGTCGTCTACTCGCGCACTTCGGCGAGCGGCCAGTGGAACCGCCGCGCCGAGACGACGTCGCCGTCGTTCAGCGACGCCGGGTACCCGGCGTATGCGTACTACGTCGCGACCCGCGACGACGCCGGCCGTGAAAGCGCCCCGTCGGCCGCGGTGATCATCGACGTGCGCCTTCGCCTGCCGGCACCGGCGAACCTGACCGCGATCTCGCTCGACCGCGCGGTGCAGACGTCGTGGGCGAGCAACTCCCGCACCGCCGACGCTGACGCATTCGACTACTACCGCGTCTACTCGACGGTGTACTCGGCGGCAGCGGGCGGCTGCGACGACGACCTGTGGGTGCTCGAGGGGACGACGATCTCCGAGGACTTCATCTCGACGGGGCTCACCAACGGCGTCCGCTACTGCTTCGCCGTCAGCGCGGTCACTCGCGATGGACATGAAAGCCTGTTCAGCGTCCCGCGCGACGACACCCCGCGCTACGACTCGCGCAACATCATCCTCGACTCGTTCCAGGATGCGCCGGCAACCAGCGGGTTCGACTTCTACGATCCGAACGCCAGCTCGCGCTTCGGCGTCGTCAAGAGCGGCAGCGCAACCGAAATCGATTTCCGCCTCGAGCGCCGCCCCGACAACCGCCTCTATTTCGTGCCGATGCGCGGCGACGTCTCGATCGCGCTCTACTCGATGGACCCGGTCACCGACCTGACCTCGATCGACATCGCGCCCCTCGACAACAGCTTCAGCGCGACGCCGATCTCCGCCGAGCCAGGGTACGCGTACGTCTTCCGCGTCGGCGCGGTCGGAAGCGCGAACTACGGCGCGGTGCGCGTCTCGCACGTCGGCGCGGACTACATCATCCTCGACTGGTCGTACCAGAGCGCGCCCAACAATCCCGAATTGATCGTTGGGCGGTAGGCCGGCCGTTAGCCGTCAGCCATCAGCCATTGGCGTCGAGCGACTGCGGCTGCCGTCGTCGCTGGCAGCTGATGGCTGATGGCTA
>DASZNJ010000347.1:0-7359 GCA_035551575.1 Gemmatimonadaceae bacterium | reverse complement strand
TGACCTCCGCCCCGCTGACGAAGTCGAAGCCATCCTCGAGCCCGCCGGCGCCGCCTAACGGTTCCGCGAGCCAGGCGACTCCCTCGACCGCGATGTCGAGGTGGATCGGCAGCGCGATCGCGTGGCGGCCGGCCGCGGTCCAGGTGAGCTCATCGATCGAGTAATCGGTCATCACGACCAGCCGGCGCTCGGCGACGACGTCCTCGGCGAGAAGGGCGCGCGCGGCGACCCAGCCGGCGGCGCCGCGTTCATCGAAGGCGACGAGGATCCCGGCGAGCCGGGGCTGCGAGGCGCGATCGACGAGAGGCGCCGAGTGGGCGAGGGTGCTGCGATACCAGTGCAGCGAGCGGTCGACGTAGGAGCCGGTCCCCGGGTCGTCGAGCCACCGGTTCGCGCTGTCGCAGACGACGACGTTGAGGCGATCGGGATGTCCGTGGCCGCCCCCGGTTTCGCCGTAGTCCATCGCCGCGAAGAGCCGCCCCTCGTCGCGGCGAAAGACGGCGAGTCCCTGGCTGCGGAGGAGCACCGACCGCGGTGTGGCGCCCTCCAGCCGCGGCAGCGACTCGGGCGCATGGAGCAGCGACCGCCAGCCGAGGTCAGCCCGGGTGAGCGCGCTCCCGGGGGCGTGGCGCTCGGCCTCGGCCGGGGAGCGCGAACGCCCGGTGTCGCGGCGCGGAGCGCCCGGCTCGTACAGCCTGCCTAACGCGGCACGAAGCTCGGAGTCGTCGTCGCGGCGGGCGAGGCCGAGCTCGCAGAGCTCCGCGAACCGCCACTGCCGAAGCGAGATCGCATGCTGCGAGTCGCGCCGCGCGAGCATCGTCAGGTCGGGGAGTGCCGTGCGGAACGGCATGGCGAAGCCGCGGTCGAACCGGGAGCGGAGCGCGTCGCCGGGCACGATCCCCGCCCGCTCGGCCATGGTCACGCCGTACCAGAGCCCGCGATGCGCGAACACGTGATAGTTCTCCCCCTCGTACCAGCTGCCGTCGGGGAGCAGCGCCGTGTCGAGCAGGAAGCGCAGCCCGTGCCCGCTCGTCACGACGCGCTCGGCGCGCGGGTGATCGGCGAGGAGCAGCGCCGCGGCGAGGAGCGCAGCGACGTTCCATGCCTGACGATTCGAGGTGCCCTCGTCGTAGCTGGCGATGAGCTTCGACGCCGGGGTGACGATGCGGTCGCGGGCGATGCCGAGCGTCTCATCGCGGACACCGGCCAGCTCGAGGACGTCGATCGCGACGCAGAGCTGGAGGAGCCAGATCGACTCGAGATAGGTGCTGAAGAAGACGCGCGACGGCCCGAGCACGTTGTCGCGGTTCGGGTATTGGAGGTAGCGCTCCGAGTATTCGCGAAGGATCGAGAGCGCGAGCTGGCGGTGCCGCTCATCGCCGCGCATGGCGTAGAGCACCGCCGCGTGCACGGCACGCTCGGCGACCCAGAGCTGGTGCCACATCAGCCAGTAGCGGTAGTGCGGGTCGCCACTGTAGAGCGTGCCGCAGCGGGGACAGCGATGCGCGTCAGCGGACCACGGGTCGTACTCGAGCGCGGTGCCGTCAGCGGGGCAGCGGCCACCGGCACGCGAGAGGCGGGCCTTTTCGCGCGGGATGTCCGGGGGGACGACGAGCAGGCGCTCGAGGTCGGCGGTCAGCGAGTCGGTGAGTGGCGCGAGCGATCCGTTCGCGACGCGCTTCCGCTCGGTGAGCTCCGCGATCGTGACGAGGAGCGTCATCGGCGCGGCTCGCCGTCCGTGGTCCAGCGGGCAACCGTCGGCAGCTCCCCGCGCAGGTCCATCGTCACGTTGCCGAGCCGGCGGGCGACGCCCTGGACCCCGCGCGAGTGGTAGATCCAGGCAGCGGGGGCCTCGCGAACGAGCTCGCGCTCGACGCCGCTCCATGCCGCGCGCAGGGCCGCCGCGCTGGTTGCGCCGCGCACGCCGCGGAAGAGCGAGTCGAGGCGAGGCGTATGAAAGTCCGCGTAATCGAGCGCCCCGCCGCGCAGCGATCCATCGTACATGGCGACGATGTGCGAGAGGGCGAGGTCGCCGGGGACGCTGGTGAGGAGCATGTCGTAGCGACGGGGGACGGCCCGCGCCCGAGCGAGAAATGCACCCAGTTCGAGCTGCCGGATGGTGACGGTGATCCCGCGCGACGCGAGATCGGCCTGGATCAGCTGCTCGGCGACGTTGTCCCCGCTGCCGACGGTCAGCAGCTCGAAGGCGAGCGGCGCAGCCTTCCCGCGGCGGCCATCGGCGCCGCGCCGGTAGCCCGCGGCATCGAGTAGCGAGTCGGCGCGCGTGGTATCGTACGCCGGGGGCCCGGCGGGGACGGCGAACGGACTCGCGTCGGGCACCGGGCCGCTGGCCGGCGTCGCGAAGCCGCCAACCGCGGCGGCGACGATGCGCGAGCGATCGAGACTCGCGCTGATTGCCGCGCGAACCCGGCGGTCGCCTAACGCCGGGTTGCGCGGGTTGAAGATCAGCGCGACAGACGCGACGTTCGGATAGTCGACCAGCCGCAGCGTCGGGTCGCGGCGGACGAGCCCCGCCATCGTCGGCGCGATCCCGGCCATGTCGAGGTCTCCGCTCACCAGACCGGCCATCTTCGTCGCGGGCTCGTCGACGATGGCGACGACGAGGCGCCTCAGCGCGGGTGGTCCCCCGAGCGAGGCGGGAAACTCCTCGTTGCGCTCGAAGGTCCAGCGTTGCCCGGGGACGCGCTCGACGAAGCGAAAGGGCCCGTTGCCGACCGGCGAGGTGGAGAACGGTGCCGCGCGCATCGCGGCACGGTCCACCCCGCGGAGGAGGTGCCCGGGGACGATCGGCAGCTCGCACAGCACGTCAGGCAGGTCCGGCTGCGGCGTGTCGAAGCGCAGCACGAGTGTCGTGTCGTCGTCTGCCGCGGCCCCGCGCAGCGTCGCCAGCTCCCCCGCGCGCGGCGAGCCGGTGCGCGGGTCGCGCGCCGCATCGAGGGTGAAGACGGCGTCGCGCGCGGTGGTCGCCGCCCCGTCGTGCCAGCGCAGGTCGCCGACGAGGGTCATGGTCAGCGTCGTGCGGTCGGCGCTCCAGCTCCACCGCTTCGCAAGGTACGGGACGGGCTTGAGCGTCGAGTCGTAGCGCGCGAGCGTCGTGAAGAGCACGTAGCGCTGGATCTGCCGTGCCATGGGGTGGACCGTCACGAGCGGGTTCGCCGACTCGAGATCGGCGCCGGAGGCGATGACCGCGACCCCCGCGCGCGAAGGAGCCGCCCCGCAGGCGGTGCCGGCGAGCACCGCGACGGCGGCGAGCGATCGCCTGACCCGCCGCGCGGTCCGCTGGTCGCCGAGAGTTGACGGAGCGAGCGCGTCGCCCATTATCCGTGCGTGCGTTCCCTGCTTCGCCATCTCGCGGCTGCCGTGCTCCTGCTCTGGCTCGTGGTCACGGTGGTGTTCGTGCTCGCGCGCTCGGCGCCGGGGGACCCGGTGCTGCAGCTCGTCTCGCCGACCGCCAGCGCGAGCGAGATCGCGAGCGTGCGCACCCGGCTCGGGCTGGACGCGCCGATCGCGGTGCAATATGCACGCTGGACGCGAGGCGTGCTGCACGGCGACTTCGGCACGAGCATCGCCACCGGCCGCAGCGTCCGCGCCCTCCTCGCTGACGCGCTGCCGGTGTCGCTCTTCCTCGGCGGCGTATCGCTGCTGCTCTCCTTCGCGATCGGCGTTGCGGTCGGGTGGTTCCAGGCGCGGCGTGCGGGAAGCCGCTCCGATCTCGGCCTGACGATGGTGACCACGGCGGTCGCCGCGGCACCGGCGTTCTGGCTCGCGCTCGGGCTGATCGCGGTGTTCACGTATGGCGCGGCGCGACTCGGCTTCCCCGCCCCCCTCCGCCTCCCCGCGTTCGGGCTGCATGCGCCGGGCGGGGCGCCGTCGGGCGCGGCGTGGGTCGCGGACCTGCTGCGACACTCGGTGCTTCCAGTCGGCGTGCTGACCGCGATCGGCGCCGCCGGGATCGCGCGTTATGCACGGTCGGCGTTGCTCGACGTCGTCACGACCGACGCGATCCGTGCGGCGCGCGGGCGCGGGCTCGCCGGCGCCCGGCTGGCGGGGCACGTGCTGCGGATCGCCCTCCCGGGGCTGATGGTGCTGTTCGCGCTCGCACTCCCGGGGACGATCGCCGGGTCGGTGTTCGTCGAGAGCGTCTTTGCCTGGCCGGGGATGGGCCGGGCGATGACCACCGCGATCCTCGCCCGCGACATCCCGGTCGTTCTCGGGGCCACCGTGCTGTACGGCGCGGCGGTGATCGCGGCGAACCTCGTCGCCGACCTCGCCCTTCCCCTCGCCGATCCGCGCCTGCGGTCGGACGCCTCGTGACGCCGACCTGCCCGGCGCGGCTGTCGACCCGCGTCGCGATCGGCGTCGTCGCGGTGGTGGCAGTCGCGTCGATCGCCGCTCCGCTGGTCGGGGCGCGGGCCCCGGCGGCGATCGGCGACGTGGTCGGGGCGCGGCTGCTCGCTCCCCTCGCCCGCGACCCGGCCGGCGGCTTCCACCTCCTCGGCACCGATCGACTCGGCCGCGACCTGCTGGCGCGGACGCTGCTCGCCGGCCGCATCTCGCTCGCCGTCGGCATCGCCGGGGCGCTCCTCGCCGGAGCGTTAGGCGTGGCCGTCGGCGCGGTCGCCGGCTGGCGGCGCGGCGCGGCCGACCGCCTGCTGATGGCGCTCACCGACGCGCTGCTGGCGATCCCGCGGCTCGTGCTCCTCCTCCTCTGCGTCGCGCTCTGGGAGCCGGGGCTGCGGACGGTCGTGATCGTCCTCGCCGCCACCGGATGGATGGGCATAGCGCGGCTGACGCGAGCCGAGGTGGTCGCGGCACGAGGGCGGCCGTACGCCGACGCGGCGCGCGCCCTCGGGGCGCGGCCGGCGCGGATGCTCTGGCGGCACGTCCTGCCTAACGCGCTGGGCCCGGCGCTGGTGGCGACGGCGATGGGCGTCGGAAGCGCGATCATGCTCGAGGCCGGGCTCTCCTTCCTCGGGCTCGGGGTGCAGCCGCCGGCGGCGAGCTGGGGGAACATGATCGCGGCCGGGCGCGACGTCGTCGTCAACGCCCCATGGGTCTCGCTCGTCCCCGGGCTCGCGGTGGTGACCGTGACGATGTGCGCGGCGATCATCGGCGACGCGGTTCGCGACCGGCTCGCCGGGAAGCGCCCGGTCGTCGCTCAGCGGACGAGGATCGTCACGACCTCGCGCGGCGCGGCGGTGAACTGAACGGCGTCGGCGCGCGGCTGCAGGGGTTCGCCGAGGGTCTCGTCGAGGCGTGCGCGGACGGCGTGGGTGACCGGCCGTTCGAAGCGCCAGCCCCCATCGACGGGCGCGTCGAGCAGGTTCACGCAGCGGACGACCGTCCATCCCGGCTGCTCGGCGGGCTTGCAGGCCGAGAAGGCGAGTCCGCGGCCCAGCAGCTCGACGCCGCGGGTCGGCGCCGGGATGCCCAACGCGGAGCGAAGGGTCGCGCCGCGAAGGGGGAGCAGCACGTCGTCGGCGGCGCGCTCGACTTCGCTGGTCGTCGCGTCGCTGCGCGCACCGTGGAGGAGGAGCGCGAATCGCGCGGCGAACGGGCCGAGCGACTGCGCAGCCGGCGTCGGTGCCGGCCAGCCGGCGTGGCCGGGGCGCTCGGGAAGATCGTCGCGCGAGAGCTCCCCGATGGCGCGGACGAGCGTCACGCCGATGCGGCCATCCGGTCGTGCCTCGTACTCGGCCAGCCCGTCCGAGTAGAGGGTGGCACCGGCGCTCGCGGTGAACAATGAGACGTAGCGATGCAGCGGCGCGGTCGGCGGTGGCGTCTCGGCGACACGGTCCTCCGGTGGCACATCGAGCGGGACCCGCCTGACCGGGCCGAAGGCGGCGTCGGCCCAGCATTCCCCGTTCTCCACCCCCGTGGCAAGAAAGAATCGAAGACGGTGATCGCGGGCGCGGTTCATCCCGCGCACCGTGAAGCGGACGAACGACGCGCCAGCGTCGAGTGAAACGGTTACGAGCGCCCCTGCGATCCCCTGAAGCGCGTACTGGATCGCGACGGTGCCGCGCAGGGGGCCACCGGCGACGACGCGCGGATTCGCGCCGCGCAGCTCGCGCGTCGCGTCTCGCAGCGAGGGAGTATAGAGATCGCCGCGGTCGGTCCGGTCGCCGAGCGCGAGCAGCGACTCGACGATGCGCCCGGTGCGGCGGTCGTGCAGGCTGACCACCCCGGCCTCGTCCCACTCGATCCGCAGCAGCGCGTTGTCGAGGTAGCTGTCCCCGGCAACGACCGGCGCGACGTCGTCGGGGAGCGGGGCGGGTGCGTGCGCACCGGGCGACAGGGGGAGCGATCGCGTCCCATAGCCGGCCACTTCGTCCACCCAGACCAGCGCGCGCGCCACCGCAACGCGGTCCGCGTCCGGATAGTGGCGCGCGCTCTCGGTGAGGTCGGTGGCGATCGACGAGGCGAGCACCTGGAGCTGCGCGGCATGGAAGCGGTCGCGCAGGGTGAACGGTGCGCCGATCGCATCGCGATCCTTTCGCGCCGCGCGTGCGGCCTCGCGGTGAATGCGTCCGGATCCGGGTCCGACGGGGACGTCGCGAACGAAGCTCGCGACGCGAACCTCGGCGACCCCGCGCCGCGGGCGCGCTGCCGCGTTCCTGACGACGACCACGGGAGTCCACTCGGCGCGCCGCTCGCGCGCGCTCACCGGATCGTGGCCGATGAGGTCGAGCAGCGCGTCGTTGCGGATCCCCCGCGCCTGCGCGAAGGCGTCGGCGAACCGCGCATCGACCGCGCGGGCGACGGCATCGATCGAACAACCGCACAGCGAATCGTGCGGGTGGCACTCGAGCAGCGTGCGCCAGGCGGCACGAAGGAGCGGGCTCCGGTCCACGCCCGCGTCGCGCGCGGCGAGCGCCGCCCACGGCTCGCAATCCCGCTCGAGCAACCGCTCGATCGTCGCGTTGCGGCGCTTCTGCGCGGCGCGGCTGGCGAAGGTTCCCTGGAGCGCCCAGGTGTAGCCGTAGGAGTCGCGCAGCTCGCCGCTGACCGCCGGGAGCCGGCGCTTCGCGGCGCGGGCGGCGAGGATCCTGGCGAAGCCGTCCAGTGAGGAACGCTGCACCACGTCGTCGCCGGCGACCGCGATCAGCGCGTCGACCGCCTCGCGATGCTGTCGCTGGCGCGCGTGATGGTCGGCGCCATGGGGGAGGAGGGCGAGACGGAGCGTCGCGCGCGGGCTGAGGATCGAGCGGAGCCGGGACCAGCGCTCTGCGACCGCGCGTCCACCGGCGGGGAGGGAGGATCCGAGCTCGTAGCCGTCGGGGGCGAGGTGGTGGAGCAGCACCTCGCCGCCGTCAGGCGCGCGCCAGTGGACGGTGT
>DASZNJ010000346.1:0-7293 GCA_035551575.1 Gemmatimonadaceae bacterium | reverse complement strand
TCCGCTCCGCACCCGCGCGGGTGTCGTGTACTCCCGCTCAGTACCCAGGGTTCTGCTCCATCACCCGCGCCGTGTTGGCGTCGATGACGACCTGGGGGATCGGGAAGAGCGTGTCGCGCGCGGACATCGTCCGCGAGGCGGTGTCGTTGTACGCACGCACGCGCGCGAGCAGCGTCCCGGTGCGGATGAGGGTCTGACGACGCTCCTCCTCGCCCATGAACTCGCGCGCCCGCTCGTCGAGGATGAAGTCGAGCGTCACGTCGGCGGCGGTGATCGGCGTCGCGTTCGACCGGACGCGGACGACGTTGATCGTCGCCGCGGCGAGGTCGGGACGCCCTTCCTTCAGCTGCGCCTCGGCGAGCAGGAGGTAGGTGTCGGCGAGCCGGAGATACGGCTCGTCCTTGTAGCCCTCGTCACCGCTGATGTTGGTCGGGTCGGTGTAGTCCCACTTCCGCGTCGTCGGCCAGAGCGCGTCGTTGATCTTCTGGCGGGCGAGGATCCGGGTCTTCAGGGTGTCGCCAAGCTTCTTGCCGGCGGGAAGGTTCTTGGCGTCGTTGTAAAGGTAGAACTTGCGGATCGCGAAGTAGGAGCCGCGGTCGTCGGCCGGCTCGTAGATGCCTAACGACCAGCGCGTCGGCGTCATCCGGCCGATGCCGCGCCCGCCGTTCTCCTCGCTGACGGCGACGCCCTTGTTGTTGTAGTAGCGGTTCACCCAGTAGCGGCGCATGATGCTTGCCCCCCCACCCGGGATTCCCTTTGCGTAGAGGAAGGTCCAGAGCGTCTCGGTGTTCCCCTGCGAACGGTCGACGTTCCCGTTCTCGAACTGGTCCATGAACGGCACCCCCGGCTGCGACGCCTTCACACCGTAGCGGGCCGTGATGAGCTTGTAGACCCCGCTGTTGATGACCCGCGACGCCATCGTGTCGGCCTTCACCGGGTCGCCCATCGCCAGGTACAGCTCGGCGAGGTAGTGCTCGGCGACCGCCTTGCCGACCCGTCCGTCGCCCGGCGGAATCAGCGGCAGGTGCGCCTCGGCGAAGAGCAGGTCCTCCTCCATCTGTGCCCGGATCCCGGCGACCGGGGTGCGCTCCCAGTCATAACGGATGTTGTCGCCGGTCGACTCGTGCAGCATGAGCGGGACAGCGCCGAAGCTGTAGACGAGGTGACGGTACGCCCACGCGCGCAGCAGCCGCGCCTCGCCGAGGACGCGATCGCGGTCCGCGGCCGCCCAGGCGATCGCCGGGTTCCCGGCGCGGTCGATGATCGTGTTCGACGCGTTGACGATCTGGTAGAGCCAGAGCCAGAGGTCGCTGTAGACGTCGGCCGAAGGGTTGTTGCGCACGCCCCACTCGTTGAAGATGCGTTCGGTCGTCGAGACGTAGTTCGCGTAGCCGATGTCGGTGCCGAGGATGAACGGCTCCTGGAACAGCTCGTTCGTCCCGCTCCGCCCCTGATGCTCGCGGCGAACCTGGGCGTAGACCGCGTTCAGCCCCGCCTCGAACCCGGCGAGGTTGGTGTAGAGGTTCTCGGCGGTGATGATGTTCTTCGGGTTCTCGACGAGGAAGTCCTTGCCGCAGGCGGCGATCGCGGCGAACACCGGGATCGCGAGGACGACGACCACCCGTCCCTTTAGTCGCATGTTGATCATAATTGTCCCGTGTTGGATGGTCGGCGGTCAGAACGTGACGGACAGGCCGCCGACGTACGTCTTCTCGAGCGGGATGGAGCGCTGGGCATCGAGCTCGGGGTCGAGGCCGTGCCAGCCGGTCCTGGTCCAGAGGTTGCGACCCGTCAGGTACACCCTGAGGCGGTCGGCACCGACGCGGCTCGTGTAGCCATCGGGGACGTTCCAGGCGAGCGTCAGGTCGCGGAGGCGGATGAAGCTCGCGTCCTCGTAGAAGGCGACCGAGAGCGGGTTGCTCGTCTCGTTGTTCGCCGGATAGCTGTTGGTGTGGTTTTCCGGCGTCCAGTACTCGTGCGGAATCGTATTCCGCCGCACCCCGGCCTGGACCAGGTTCGACCCCATCAGCTCGTTCGATCGCGTGATCCCCTGCACCGACTGCAGCTGCGCACTGAGCTGCACTCCCTTCCACGTCAGGCTGTTGGTGAGGCCGGCGATGTACTTCGGCTCCGTCGAGCCGATGAAGGTGCGGTCCTTGACGTCGATCGTCCCGTCGCGGTTGACGTCGAGGATGCGGACGTCCCCCGGCTTCGAGCGCGGCTGGGCCGAGTTGGCGATCTGCGCCGAGTCCTGGAAGATCCCGTCGAACTTGTACCCGTAGTTGACGTCGATCGGCATCCCGATGAACCACTGGTTCGCGACGTCGTTGCCGTTCGAGAGCAGCGAGACGATCCGGTTGCGGTTGTAGGAGATGTTGAAGTCGGAACGCCACTCGACACCGGCCACCGTCGCGTTCAGCGACGACAGCTCGAGCTCGGCGCCGGTGTTCTTCGTCCGGCCGATGTTGTTGACGATGTGCGTCACCCCGTACTGCAGCGGGATGATCTGGTTGAGCAGGAGGTCGCGCGTCCAGCGCGAGTAGACGTCGACCGTTCCGCGGACGCGGTCGTTCCGGATCGAGAAGTCGAGCCCGGCGTCGAGGGCGTTGGTCGTCTCCCAGCGCACGTTGGCCCGCCCGAGCGACACCGGGCGATATCCCGGCGCCGTCGCGCCGTTGTCGACGTAGGGGTAGGCGTCCATCTGCGGCAGCGTTGAATAGGGGGCGATCCCCTGATTGCCGTTCGACCCGTACGACGTGCGCAGCTTGAGCAGGTTCACCCACTGCTTGAACGGATAGAACGCCTCGTTGGAGATGTTCCACCCCAGCGCGACCGCCGGGAACGAGGCGCACTTGTTCCCCGGCGGAAAGACCGACGCGCAATCGATTCGCTCCGTCAGCGTCGCGAGGTAGCGGTCGGCAAAGTTGTAGTTGAGCCGCCCCATCTTCGAGCGCAGCGTGCGCTCGGTGACCGACTCGTCGGGAAAGTAGAAGAGCGCGGTTCCCGGCTGGTGGTAGCCGAGCACATCGTTCGGCAGCCCCTCAGTGCGCAGCGACGACACGGTATAGTTCTGTCCTTCGAAGCTGTACAACCCCGTGAAGTCGACGGTGTGTGGACCGAAGGTCCGCGAATAGCGCACGATGTTCTCGGCCGTCCAATTGGTGCGGGCGCTGGTCGAGGTCAGCGCCTGGCCGCCGTTCTCGAAGCCGGTCTGGGTGTTCCGGCCCCAGAAGTTCCCGACCTCGTTGCGGGCGACGTCGCCGCCGACGTTGAGGCGGTAGGTCAGTCCCGTGACCCACGGGATCGTCACCAGCGCGTAGTTGCTGCTGAAGATCCGTTTGGTGGTGTTGTCGTCGATGACGAGGGAATTGGCGAGCGGGTTCCCCCAGAAGACGTCCTCCGGCCACGGATAGAGCGTCAGGTTGCCGTTCGTGTCGAAGGCGTTGGTCAGCGGGTTCATGAAGTACGCCGCGCTGAAGTCGTCGGCGATCCCGCTGCGGTCGGAGTAGACGCCGTTGGTGCTCGTGCCCAGCGTGAGCCAGTCGCGGAGCTTGATGTCGAGGTTGCCGCGGAGCAGGTAGCGCTTGAAGTTGTCGTTGCGGGCGACGCCGTTGACGTCGAGGTATGAGCCGCCGACGTAGTAGCTGGCGCCCCCCTGCGAGCCGGACACCGACAGGTTGTGCTGCATCTGGTCGCCGGTCCGCGTCGCCAGCCCGAGCCAGTCGGTATAGGTGCCGGCGTCGACGTTGGCCTGCTCGGTCGCCGTCAGCACCGACGAGCAGTTGGTCCCGCCGCTCAGCCGGTCGCACTTGAACTGCGCGAACTCCGGCCCCGACATCGGCCGCGGCAGGTTGGCGATGTGCTGGGTCCCGGCGTACGACGAGTAGGTGATCCGCGGCGGCCCGCCCGCCTTGCCGCGGCGCGTCGTCACGAGCAGCACGCCGTTCGCCGCCCGCGATCCGTAGATCGCCGTCGACGACGCGTCCTTGAGCACCTCGAGCGACGCGATGTCATTCGGGTCGATCTCCGAGAGCGCTCCCTCGTAGGGGAGCCCGTCGACGATGACGAGCGGCGAGGCGCTCGCCGTGATCGACGCCCGGCCGCGGATGCGGATCGACATCTGCGATTCGGCGCCGGCGCCGACGGTCGTCACGTTGACGCCGGCGAGCTGCCCTTCGAGCGCCTGCGTGACGTTGGTGTTCGGCTTCTCCTGGATCTTCTCCGCGCTCAGCGACCCGACCGACCCGGTGATGTCGCTGCGCTTCTGCGTCCCGTAGCCGACGGTGACGACCTCGCTCAGTGCGACCGCCGTGGCGTGGAGGCGGATCTCGACGGCGTTGCGGCCGCCGAGCGGCACCGTCGCCTGCGCGAACCCGATCCGCCGCGCGACGAGGGTGTCGAGCAGCGAGCCGACGATGATGTTGAAGTGCCCGTCGTCGCCGCTCATCGCGCTGCCCGCGCTGCCCTTCACCGCGATCGCGACGCCGGGCACCGGTGTGCCGTTGGCCTCGTTGATGACGACGCCGGTCACGTTCACCCGCGTTTCCGCGCCCTGCTGCGCGCGAAGCGCGAGGGGTGCAGCGACGAGGAGCAACGCGACGCGCCGGCCGAGCGACCGAAGTCGTGTTCCACTCATGAGATTCAGGAGGGTTGATGGTGGCGGGAGGCTGAAGCGCGGGGGATGCGGAGCAGAAATGAAAGCGCGCACCGCTCTCTCGAGCGCAGCGCGCGTCAGGCCTTACGGTGGGTCGACGGTGGTGACTCCGGCCGTGTTGCCGAGGGCGGCCCCGCGCTCCATCCCGGTGAGGCGGAGGGTGGCATCCTTCGCGTTGGGCCAGTAGCGAAGCACGAAGTCGGCGGCCGCCGCCTCGACGCCGCCCTTGTCGGCACCGGTGAGGAGAACCCAGTGCGGCTGCGCACCCGGTCCGGTGATCACGACCCCCGCGGCCGGCTTTCCCCCGCTGATGGCGGCCGCGCGCTCTGCGCCGAGCGCGCGGGCGACGAGCGGGTTGGTCGTCGGGGTGCCGACGAGAAATATCGTCCCGTTCCTCAGGAGCGACTCCGGCATGTCCGCGCTGCTCGACAGGCGCACCGGGCGCCCCGTCGCCGCCTGGAGCGTGTTCGCGAGGATGTACGCCATCTCCATCTCGACGATCGGCAGCTTCCCGCCGAAGGCGACGCCCAGCGGCCGGCTCCAGTCGATCGCCTTCGCGAGGCCGGCGCCCGGCTCGTAGCGCACCGTGCCGCCGAGCACCGAGCCGCCGAACGTCGGCGCGCCTTCGTTCGCCGCGACGCCCCAGCCCCGGACGGTTCCGGCGTCGAAGGCCGCCCGGAGGAAGTAGTGGTAGGTCCCCGCTGGCGCGTTGGCCGGAAGCGACAGCGCGACCGTCACGTCGCGGCTTGCCCGCGGCTCGAGCGTGAGCCGTCCGCCGTCGTGGGCCAGCTCGCCGCCTAACGCGACGCGCGTCCCGTCGAACGACTCCGGCTCGACGGTCACCGCGAGCGTCCGGCCGGTGCGGTTAGTGAGGCGCATCGTTCCCGTCGCCACCCCGGCGGCGAACCGCGTCTCGGCGGCGGCGATCTCGAGCTGCCGGACCGGCGCTTCCGGCGCCGCGTACTTCCGGATCATCCCGGAGAGCACCCCGCCCTCCGGCTTGAGCCGGCGGTCGAGGGAGAGCGGCTCGTAGTGCCGCACCCCGCTCCGCCCGATCGACGGGTTCACGCCGAGCGTCTCCTGGAAGTGGAACTCGAACAGCTCGGGGATCGCCCGCGGCGCCAGCGCCGCGCGGTAGATCGTGTCGACCTCGGCGCGCCGCGCTTCCGGCGACAGCTCGGTCAGGTTCTTCCAGTTGAACTCGCCGAGCGTCGCCTCGCGGCCGATGCTCGTCGCGTAGCCGCCCGTGCCTAACGTGTGCGAGCCGAGCGCCTCCTTCCACGTCGGCCCGTGCTTGTAGGCATGAAGCCCGACCCGGTCGAAGGGAACGCCGAGGGCGCGCAGCCGCTCGAACATCCCGTGGTTGCCGGCGTCGGTGAGGAAGGCCTGGAGATCGGCCGGGCCGGCCTCCTTCGCCAGCGCGTAGATCCGCGACCACCGCTCCGGCGCACCGGGGCGGATACCGGGGATCAGCACCTCGTTCTCGATCTCGAGCCGCTTCACGACGTCGCCATAGCGGCTCACCAGCGTCGAGACCCACTCGTCCGGCCCTTCGCTGTCGACGAGGACCTTCAGCCCCAACGCCCGCGCCTGCGCCGTGTACCAGTCGAGGAAGGCGAGCGCCTCGGCGCGATCCATCCCCTGGAGCAGCTCGACGTGATGCAGCCGCACCCAGTCGAAGCCCATCGCGCGGATGATGTGGAGGTCCGTCGCCATCCGCGGCGTGAGCTCGCGCCACTTCGTCCAGAGTGCGGGCGAGAACGGCCAGAACGTCTCGCGGTCGAGCCCGGGGGTCCGGTAGTAGTCGACGTTCTCGGCGAAAGTCGAATAGGGGAAGTAGCTCGTCCCGAACGACACCCCGCGGACGCCGATGTCCACCGTCTCGGTGTCTCGCGCCGCGCCCGCGGTGTGGACGTAGCCGGCGAAGCCGAGGAGCTGGGATTCCTCCCAGGCGTTCGAGGGGTTCGCGGTGATGCCTAACCGCCAGCCGAGTCGGACCGTGTCGCCGTACTGGAGCGGGGCGTACGGAGTCACCGCCATCGACTTCGACCTTGCCTGCTCCGGGTTCGGGCCGGCGATCTCGGACGCCATGTAGATCGCGCCGTTCACCGCGCGCGTCCGCTCCCAGACGTAGAAGTGGCTCCCCTCGCGCCAGGCACCCGCGCGCTCGATCGTCGGGCCGGCGGTGAAGAGGCTGGTGCCGACGAAGGAGAGCGCGCCGCTCCGCCACGACAGCCAGTCGACGCCACGGGTGTACCAGAAGTCGCGGTCCCAGAGGTCGGGGGAGTTCGCCGACGCGAAGACGCGCCCGTTGAAGCGGAGCTTCGCATCGCGCGCACCCGTGCCCGTGACGCGACGGACGAGCGCGAGGTATGCCGGACCCGACGCGGTGTCGGTGCGGGTGATGCGCGCACGCGCGTCGATGCTTCCCGCGCCGTACGGCTTCACCGTGACGTCGATGTCGCAGCCCGCGGCGACCGTGCGGCCGTGGAGCGCGCCGGTCGCGTCGGTGGTCCAGGTGACGGCGAGAGGGACGAAGCGAGCGACGGCGCTGTCGACGTCGGCGGTCGTTCCGGGGATGAGGGTGAGCGCGATGTCGATGCTGGCCGTCTTGGCGCCGTTCCAGTTGACCGTCAGAC
>DASZNJ010000345.1:0-6246 GCA_035551575.1 Gemmatimonadaceae bacterium | reverse complement strand
CGCCGGCCGCGCAGCGGCGCGTCGTCCTTGGCGACGTCGACCTGACCGGCGTCGGCTACGATCGCGGCAGTCCGTCGGCGCCGGTCGTGATGATCGACTTCAGTGATTTCGGCTGTCCGTACTGCGCGCAGTTCACGCGCGAGACCTTTCCGGTGATCGAGCGCGAGTACATCCGCACCGGGAAGGTGTTCTTCAAGTACGTCCCGTTCCTCGTGGGCATGTTCCCGCACGCGGCGGAGGCGGCGCGCGCCGCCGAGTGCGCGGGGGAGCAGGGACGGTTCTGGGAGGCCGCAGACGAGGTGTACGCGGCGCAGCGGGAATGGAAGCAGTCGGCGGATCCGCGCGCCGCGCTCGCGGCCGCCGTGCGCTCGGCGGGGGCCGATGCATCGGAATTCGCCCGCTGCTACGACGACCGCCATACCGACGTGCGGACGGGACGCGCGACGGATGCCGCCAACGCGCTCGGAGTGCGAGTGACGCCGTCGTTCGTGATCGATGGCCGGCCGATCGAGGGCGCGTTGCCGCTGGCGGAGTTCCGGAAGATCCTTGACGCCGCGCTCGCCCCGGGTGCGCCGAGGTGAAGCGCCTGACGCTGATCCATCAGAACGACCTCCATGGCCACGTCGAGCCGCACTGGGAGCTGGGCTGGCACGCCGGGCGGCCCGAGGCCTGGCGATCGGGGGGCGCCGCGCGGATCGCGGCGATGGCAAACGCGATCCGCGCCGAGGTCCGCGGAGCGTGCATACACGTCGACAGCGGCGACGCGATCCACGGGACCGGCGCCGCCCAGTGGACGCGCGGCGCGGCGATCGTGCCCGTGCTCAACGCGATGCGCGTCGAGGTGATGACGCCCGGCAACTGGGAGTTTGCCTACGGCCCCGCGCTGCTCCGGGAGCGCGTCGCGGAGATGGCATTCCCCATCATCGCGGCAAACGTCAGGCGAGCGGACACCGGTGAGCGAGAGTTCCCCGCCTCGTACATCCGCGAAGCGGGGAACGTACGGGCCGCATTCATCGGGGTGACGTCACCGATCGTCGCGACGACCATGCCGCAGCCGTTCGGTGCCGGCCTGCGGTTTGACGACGCGGTCGAGGTGCTCCCCGAGGTCATCGCCAGCATCAGGGAACAGGAGCGGCCGGACGTCGTCGTGCTGCTCTCTCATTACGGGTTCGCGCAGGAGGTCAGCATCGCGCGCGCGATCGAGGGCATCGACGTCATCCTCGGGGGGCACACGCACGACGTCCTTGCGGAGCCCGTCATGGTTGGCCGCACGATCGTCACCCAGTCCGGAGCGCACGGATCCTACCTCACCCGGCTCGACCTCGAGCTGTCGCATGGACGGGTGTGCGCCGTGAAGCACCAGTTGCTCCGCGTTGACGACGGCGAGATCGATCGTCACGTCGACGAAGTCGTGCGCGATGCGCTGCGGCCGCACGCCCCCGCGCTCGAGGAAGTCATCGGCGAGACGAGCACACTCCTCCACCGGGGGACAGTCCTCGAGGCACCCGCGGACACCATGATCGTCCGTGCGTACCTCGCCGCAACCGGGGCGGACGTTGCCCTCTCGCACGGGTGGCGTTACGGAACGCCGATCCCGCCGGGGCCCATCACCCTCGGCGACCTGTGGCAGCTGATTCCGCCGAACCCCGAGCTGTTCACGGTGGCGCTCAGCGGCGCCGAGCTGCGGCGGATGCTGGAGCGCAGCCTGGAACGCACTTTCGCCGGCAATGCCCTCCGCCAGCAGGGCGGTTACGTGATGCGATTCGACGGGATGAGTGCGATTGCGCGGCTGAACAACCCGGCGGGCGATCGTGTCATGCAGCTCGAGGTCGCGGGCAACCCGGTAGATCCGGCGCGTAGCTACGTCGTCGCGGCTGCCGGCGACCAGAGCGTCCCGCCGCGCGAAGCGCGCCGCATGACGGGGCTCCGGGCGGTGGATGTGGTGCGCGAGCAGCTGCAGCGGGATGGCGCGCGCCTCTGCCAGCCCGCGCCGCCGTCACTGGTTGCCGTCTGACCGCGCGCACCCGGGGAATCCGACCCGCGCGAGCACCCTTTCGAGCGGGCACACCGCGGTGAAGCTCGACTGCAGGAGGTTGAGCCCGACGAAGGCCGTGAAGAGCAGCCACGCCGGGCTCACCCAGTAGCCGAGGGCGAGCGAAAGCAGAATGAAGACGCCGGCGAAGCGGCGGATGATCTGGTCCTGGCACATGATGGTCGGTGGATGAAGTTGTGACGGGTCGGGGGCGGGCGCGGGGGATCGGCTAGAAGAAGCTCTCGGTCGGCAGCACGGCAACGTGCAGCCGCTCTCCCGCGGGGAGGGCCATCGTCTCGGCGCGGAGGCTCTCGACGAGCTCCGCGGACTGCGGCGCGGGAACGATGCTCACGAACAGCGTCGACTCCCCCGGCCACGCGCGCGAACCTTCGCGCCGGCCGGTGCTCCCTGCCCCGTGCGCGTTGCGGAACTCCGTGTACCCGCCCGCGTGGTGCCGGTCAAGCAGCGACGACACGCGCTGTGGGTTCGTGCCGGTGTAGACGACCATCAGCATCTTCATCGCTGCGCTCCGGTGTGGGGAGCTCCCCCGGCTCGCGCCGGCGAAGCTCCCAGTAGAGAATCGGTACCACGATCATGGTCAGCAGCGTCGCCACGACGGCGCCGCTCATCAGCGCGACGGCGAGCCCCTGGAAGATCGGGTCGAGCACCATCACCAGCCCCCCGACGACGACGGCAGCCGCGGTCAGCGCGATCGGGCGGAAGCGGACCGCCCCCGCCTCGAGCACCGCCTCGCGCAACGGACGCCCGCGCGCTTCGGCGAGCTGGATGAAGTCGACGAGAAGGATCGAGTTGCGGACGATGATCCCGGCGAGCGCGATCATCCCGATCATCGACGTCGCCGTGAAGAAGGCCCCGCTGATCGCGTGCCCGGGCAGGATGCCGATGAGCGTCAGCGGGATCGGCGCCATGATCACGAGCGGGATCCTGAACGACTGGAACCAGCCGACGACGAGGACATAGATCAGCACGAGGACGATCGCGAAGGCGAGGCCGAGGTCGCGGAACACTTCGATCGTCACCTGCCACTCGCCATCCCACTTGATCGCCGTTTCGGCCAGCCGCTCCGGCTGCACCGCGTTGTAGCGCGCGATCCGGGCGCCGTTCACGCGGATCGCGTCGAGCTTCTTGTTCATCTCCATGATCGCGTACACCGGCGACTCGATCGCCCCGGCGACATCCCCGGTCACGTAGATCGCCGGGCGCAGGTCCTTCCGCATCCGGCTGCTCTCGCGGGCGGACGGCAGCACGGTCACGAACCGCGCGAGTGGCTGCGGGCCGGTCGCCGTCGCGATCGGCAGGGACAGCAGCGCATCGACCGACGACCGCTGCTCGATCGGCAGCCGCGCGACGATCGCCGTTCCCTCGCGCGCCGTCGCCGACGTTGCGATTCCGGTCGATGCACCGGACAGCGCGAGGTAGAGCGTTTCGGTGATCTGCTCGACGCTGGCCCCGGCCGCTGCCGCGCTCACGCGGTCGACCCGGAAGTCGCGCTTCTGCTGCGGCGCTTCGACCGTCCAGTCGACGTCGACCACCCCTGGCGTCGTCTCGAAGACGCGCTTCACCTGCTTCGCCGCCTCGAGACGGGTCGCGTCGTCGCCGGCATACACCTCCGCGACGAGGGTGGACAGGACCGGGGGACCGGGTGGGATCTCGGCGACTTTCGCCGACGCGTTGTAGCGCCGCGCGATCGAGTCGATTCCCGGACGCACCGCGACCGCGATCGCATGGCTCTGTCGCGACCGGTCTCCCTTCGGGACGAGGTTCACCTGCACGTCGGCGACGTTCGCCCCCGAGCGCATGAAGTAGTGGCGCACGAGGCCGTTGAAGTTGAAGGGCGCCGCGGTCCCCGCGTAGACCTCGGTGCTCTCCACCTCCGGGAAGCGCCGCAGGTAGCCGGCGATTTCCCTCCCTGACGCGTTCGATGTCTCGAGCGTCGTCCCTTCGGGCAGGTCGAGCACCACCTGGAACTCGCTCTTGTTGTCGAACGGGAGCATCTTCACCTTCACCGCCTTCACGAACAGCAGCCCCACCGAGACGAAGAGCAGCGCCACGACCCCGCCGTAGAAGCCGAGCCGGAGGGCACGGCGGTCCATCAGCGGTGTCATCAGCCGCGTATAGTGCCGCGCGAACCCCGACGCCTCCTCTTCCTCGTGTGCCCGGTCGTGTGGCGCCGGGGTCGGGGCCGCGTGGACGTGCCCCTTGAGCAGGCGATACGCCATGTAGGGGGTCACGATGAACGCGACCGCGAGCGACGCGAGCATCGCGACCGACGCGCCGACCGGGATCGGCCGCATGTACGGCCCCATCATCCCGCTGACGAACGCCATCGGCAGGATCGCCGCGATCACGGTGAACGTCGCGAGGATCGTCGGGTTCCCGACCTCGTCCACCGCCTCGACCGCCGCCACCTCCGGCGTCCGGTCGCCCATCCGCAGGTGCCGGTAGATGTTCTCGACCACGACGATGGCGTCGTCGACGAGGATGCCGATCGAGAAGATCAGTGCGAACAGGGTGATCCGGTTGAGCGTGTAGCCTAACGCGTAGTAGACGAACAGCGTCAGCGCCAGCGTCACCGGCACCGCGACGAGCACGACCGCCGCCTCGCGCCAGCCGAGGAAGAGCCAGATCAGCAGCGTCACGGAGAGGGTCGCGATGATCAGGTGGAGGATCAGCTCGCGCGCCTTCTCTCCCGCGGTTTCGCCATAGTCGCGCGTCACGTCGAGCGTCACCGCGCTCGGCAGCAGGCGCCCCTTCGCGGCATCCACCCGCTCGAGGACCGCGTGCGTCACCGCGGTCGCGTTGGCGCCCTTCCGCTTGGCGACCGCGATGGTCACCGCGCTCTCCGCCGGTCCCGTGCGTCCCTCGTGCGAGACGTAGCTCGTCGTCTCGCCAAACCCCTCCTCGACGTCGGCGACGTTGCGCAGGTACACCGGCGCCCCGCCGCGCACGCCGACGACCACGCTCCCCACTTCCGCCGGCGTCGACAGCGGCGCGCCGACTGCGACCTGATAGACCTGGTTGGCGTCGGCAAGCTCCCCCGCCTGCAGGCGCGCGTTGGTCGCCTTCAGCGCCATCGCCACCTCGCCCGGGGTGATGCCGCTCGCCGCGAGGCGCGCGCCGTCGAGCGTCACGCGGAACTGCTTCGGCTCCCCACCGACCACGAAGGTCTCGGCGACCTCGGGAACGGTGCGAATCTCGTCCTCGAGGTGGACCGCGATCTGCCGCAGGGTGTTCGCGTCGTACTCGCGCGAATGCAGCGTCAGCGCGAGGACGGGGACGTCGTCGATCGAGTGCGGCTTCACCAGCGGCGGGAGCGCCCCCGCTGGCGCCTGGTCCATCGCGCCGGCGAGCTTCGCCTGCACCTTCGTCACGCTCCGCTCCTGATCCTCGCCGACCTTGAATCGCACCGTGACCATCGCGTACCCGTCGCCGCTCATCGCGTAGACGTGGTCGACGCCGGGGATCTCGAGCATCCGCTGCTCGATCGGGCGGGCGAGCAGGTTCTCCGCCTCCTTCGGCGACGCCCCGGGCATCGCGGCGATGACGTCGATCATCGGCACCGAGATCTGCGGCTCTTCCTCCCGCGGCGTGGCGAGGATCCCGAGCATCCCGACCGCGAGCGCGGCGACGGTGACGAGCGGCGTCAGCTTCGACCGCAGGAACGCCTGCGCGATCTTCCCCGAGATACCCATGTCAGTCCCTCGCCGCGACGTCGGTCGTCCCGGCGGGGGCGACGACGACCTGGTCGCCCGCCCGCAGCCCGGCGTTCACCTCGACGAACGCCCCCGCGGTCCGGCCGAGCCGCACCCATCGCGTCTCGTCGCCCTGCGCGGTGCGCAGCGTGACCCCGGTCAGGTCGCCCTCGCGCGACACCGCCGCCGCCGGGACGACGAGCGCGGTCCGCGTGCCTAACGGCAGGTAGAGGGTGGCCGTGCTCCCCGCCAGGATCCGCCCATCGGCGTTGCCGACGATCGCGTTGATGGTGTAGAGGTTGCCGGCCTGCGCGGGCACGACCCCCTCGACGACCGCAACCGCCGGGCGTCCCTCGATCGTCGCCTCGAGCGACGATCCGCGACGGATCGCCCCCGCGACGTCGGGGGTCGCGTTGGCGGTGATGCGCAGCTGCCGGCCGTCCTGCACCGCGACGAGCGGGGTTCCCGGCGCGGCGAATGCGCCCGGGTCGACGAACCGCC
>DASZNJ010000344.1:0-9982 GCA_035551575.1 Gemmatimonadaceae bacterium | reverse complement strand
GCGGACGCTCCGCCCCGCCGCCGCGGCCGCGGCGGACCGCGCCGAGCAGCTGGGGCTGTTCACCCCGGCGCCGCATCCGGTGGTCGCCCGCCTGGCCGCGCTCGACACCGACTCGCTGACGCCGCTGCAGGCGCTGCAGCTGCTGGCCGAGCTGCGCGCCGAAGCCGCGGCAGGGGAGGGCGCGCGGTGACCGGCGACCCGTCGAGGCGACCGCGCCACCTGCACGCGATCCGCGGGGCGATCACCGTCGAGCGGGATGAGGCGCAGCTGCTCCTCGCCGCGACGCGCGAGCTCCTGACGACGATCGCCGAGCGGAACACGCTGCGCCCGCACGAGATCGTGAGCGCGATCTTCACGCTGACACCGGACCTGGCGAGCCAGTTCCCGGCGCTGGCGGCGCGGCAGCTCGGGTGGACCGACGCGGCGCTGCTCTGCACGATGGAGATCCCCGTGCCCGGGGCGCTCGCGCGGACGATCCGCGTGCTGATCCACGCCGAGTTCGACGAGCCGCGGACGGGAGTGAACCACGTCTACCTCGGGGCGGCCGTCGCGCTCCGTCCCGACCGCGCGACCCCGCCCCTGCCTAACGCGTGATGACGATCGCCTATCAGGGGGAGCCGGGCGCGTTCAGCGAGGCGGCGATCGCCGCCTCGTGGGGCCCGGCGGCGAGGGCGATGCCGTGCGCGTCGTTCAGCGACGTCATCGCGGCGGTCGAATCGGGACGCGCCGACGGCGGGCTGCTGCCGGTCGCGAACTCGATTGCCGGCCCGGTCGTCGAGAGCGTGCGCGCGATCGAGGGCTCGACGCTCTCGATCGTCGGCGAGACGACGCTTCCCATCCACCTCCACCTCCTCGCCATCGAGGGCGCGACGCTCGAGTCGGTGCGGACCGTGGAGAGCCATCCGGTCGCGCTCCGCCAGTGCAAGGAGTTCCTCGGTGCACACCCGCGGATCGAGGCGGTGCGGAGCCACGACACGGCGGGCGCTGCCCGCGAGGTCGCGGCGAGCGGGGATCGCCGGCGCGCCGCGGTCGCATCGGCGCGCGCGGGCGCGCTCTACGGACTCGTCACGCTGGCCAGCGCGATCGAGGACCAGGCGGGGAACGTGACGCGCTTCGCCGTCGTCGCCCGCGCCGATTCGCCGGTCCTGCTGAGCGCGCTCGACGGCCCCATCCCCCCCGCTAACTTGCGATCATGACCGCTTACACGAGAGAGGTGGGTTGGATGCGCAGACATTCACGGCGGTGCGCCGCGCTGCCGCTCGGCGTCCTGCTCGCGCTCGCGGTGCCCGGTTGCGTCGGCGACGCGGACACGAAGAAGATGGCGGAGGTATTCGCGGGATCGGGCGCGGGCCCCGACGAGCTGCCGGTGATGACGAACAAGCAGGCGCCCTTCCGCTATCCGGCCGCCGCCTACTCGAAGAAGATCCAGGGAAACACGATCCTCCGGATCTTCATCGACGCGAACGGAAACGTGCAGCCGGATTCGACGACCGTCGCCGAGGCGAGCGGGACGGCGTCGCTGGACAGCGCGGCAATCGTCGGCGCGAGGGAGCTGCACTTCATCCCGGCGAAGAAGAACGGCCGGCCGCAGGCAATCTCGATTCTCTTCCCGGTGTACTGGCGGCATCCCGATGCGCAGCCGCTGCCCGGGGACACGATCCTCAACCGCACCCGCACCCCATGACGAGCTCCGCACGCGACAGCGCACCATCCTTCGGGGGCAGCAGCGCGGACGTCGAGCGCAACCGGCGGCCGTACGCCTCGGTGCTCGACACGATCGGGTGGACGCCGCTGATCAGGCTGAACCGGGTGACGAAGGGGATCCGCACGCCGGTCTACGGCAAGGCGGAGTTCTTCAATCCCGGCGGATCGGTGAAGGACCGGATCGGGTTGCCGATCATCGAGCGCGCGGAGCAGGACGGCTCGCTGAGGCCGGGCGGAACGATCGTCGAGGGGACGAGCGGAAACACCGGTGTCGGGCTGGCGATCGCCGCGGCGCTCAAGGGGTACCGGTGCATCTTCACGATGCCCGACAAGATGTCGCAGGAGAAGGTGCGGCTGCTGAAGGCATTCGGCGCCGAGGTGATCATCACGCCGACGGCGGTCGCTCCCGACCATCCGGACAACTATGTCATGATGGCGAAGCGGATCGCGAAGGAGACGCCTAACGCGATCCTGGCGAACCAGTTCTACAACGACGCGAATCCTGAAGCGCACTACGCGACGACGGGTCCGGAGCTGTGGGAGCAGACGGAGGGGCGGATCACCCACTTCGTCGCCGCGGCGGGGACGGGGGGAACGATCACCGGCGTCGGCCGCTACCTGAAGGAGAAGAACCCAAAGGTCCGCATCATCGCCGGCGACCCGGCGGGGTCGATCCTCGCCGAGATGTGGAAGACGAAGGGGAAGGGACACCCGGAGGGGGCGCCCTACAAGGTCGAGGGGATCGGGCAGGACAAGGTGCCGGGGACGCTCGACCTCGACCTCGTCGACGACTACCAGACGGTGAGCGACCGCGACTCGTTCGCGATGGCGCGGCGGCTGACTCGCGAGGAGGGGCTGTTCGTCGGCGGCTCGGCCGGGCTGATCGCCCACGTCGCGGTTGGCATCGCCCGGCAGGTCGATGACCCGAAGGCGCTGGTGGTGACCTTCCTCTGCGACACGGGGGAGCGCTACCTGTCGAAGCTGTACAACGACGAGTGGATGCGCGAGAACCAGATGCTCGACCCCGAGCGCGGCACGTTGGGCACGGTACTCGGCGCGAAGACCGGCGACGCGCCGGCGATGGTGAGCGTCGCGCCGGGCACGACGGTGCGCCAGGCGCTCGGGCTGATGCACCAGCACGACGTCTCGCAGCTGCCGGTGATGGACGGGAGCAACTGCGTGGGCTCGGTGAGCGACTGGGCGCTGTCGGCGAAGAGCCTCGAGAACTCGAAGCTGCTCGACGCGACGGTGAGCGACATCATGGATCCGCCCTTCCCGAGCGTCGAGGCGGGACAGCCGGTGGAGTCGGTGGCCAAGCTGCTGTCGAAGTCGAACCCCGCGGTGCTGGTGCGGCGCAACGGCGCGATGCAGGGGATAGTCACGCGCTCCGACCTGCTGCAGTTCCTCATGAAGAGCTGATTCGTCTCGACCTTCAGCATCGCGACGAGAGACGAGAGGGCATCCGATACAGCGATGAGAGACGAGAGAACAGCGAGAAATGGCTGAGAAGAAGAAGGGGACGGAGAGTGCGGCACCGCTGAAGGTCACGGTGCTGATGGGGGGTGCGTCGAGTGAGCGCGACGTGTCGTTCGCGTCGGGGACGCGGGTGGCGGCGGCGCTGCGCGAGCGCGGCCATACCGTCACGGCGTTCGACCCGGCGGGGGCGGTGCTGTCCGCCGACGAGGAGAAAGGCTACCTGAGCGGGGCGGTGAAGAAGGCGCCGCCGACGCCGGAGTTCCTCGCTACGCTGAAGATCCCCGGATCGCTCGGCGAGCATCCGGCGGTGCGCGGGGCGGACGTCGTCTTCCTCGGGCTGCACGGCGGCCAGGGGGAGGACGGAACGGTGCAGGCGCTGCTCGACCTGGCCGGGATCACCTACACGGGGAGCGGACACCTCGCGAGCGCGCTGGCGATGGACAAGGACCTCTCGAAGCTCCTCTTCCGGGCGGCGGGGGTGCGGACCGCGGACTGGCTGATGGCGCCGGCGTCGGACGACGAGATCGTTGCCGCGCTCGGGTTGCCGGTCGTCGTGAAGCCGTCGAAGCAGGGATCGACGGTCGGGCTCAGCGTCGTGAAGCGGCGGGAAGAGCTGGCCGCGGCGATCGCGCTCGCCTACGAGCACGACGACGAGGTCATGATCGAGGCGTTCGTCCCGGGGCGGGAGCTGACCGTCGGGATCCTCGGCGGCGACGCGCTCGCGGTCGGCGAGATCATTCCCAAGCACGAGATCTACGACTACGAGTGCAAGTACACCGCGGGGATGGCGGTCGAGGAATTTCCAGCGAAGCTCGACCGGGCGCAGACGGGGGCGGTGCAGCAGCAGGCGCTCGCCGCCTTCCGCGCGCTCAAGCTCGGCGGCTACGCGCGAATCGATTTCCGGATGAGTCCCGAGGGGCACTTCTATTGCTTGGAGGCGAATACCCTCCCCGGGATGACGGAAACGAGCCTGATTCCGCAGTCCGCGGAGGCATGCGGGATCGGCTTCGGGGAGCTGTGCGAGCGAGTCGTGCGGCTGGCGCTGGAGTCCGGGCGGCGCTGAGGGGCGCCGGACGACACGTGCCGGATGGCACGGGGCAGGGCGCCGCGTGACGGGGGGAGCGCGGGATCGTCGACCGGAAGGGCGCGCAGCGGAACTGGCGGCTCGCGCGTGTGTTAATCAGAGTGGGCAGCCAGCGAACGCGCGCTGGCGCATGGCGAGCAGCAGGGCAGGCACCCGATGGCGTTTTCCACCGACACCGACGAAGCACCGCGGATGACGCGCGCCGTGCAGGCGTTGATCGCGATCACGGTCGCGATCTACTTCCTGCAGGTCGCGGCGTTAGGCGACCGCGACGTCTGGAACTGGCTGGCCTTCCAGCGCAGCGACCTGACGCATTCCGTGTGGACGGTCGTGACGTACGCCTTCGTCCATTTCGGCTTCTGGCACCTCGCCTTCAACATGTACAACCTGTGGATGTTCGGTCCGCGGGTGGAACACATGTGGAGTCCGGGCCGGTTCGTCGCCTTCTACCTGTGGTGCGCACTTGGCGGGGTGCTCGGCTTCCTGATGTTCGGCGGGGGCGGCCTGCTGCTCGGCGCGTCGGCGTCGGTGATGGGGGTGATGCTCGCCTATGCGATGCACTGGCCGGACGAGGAGCTGTCGCTGTTCGGCGTCGTCCCGATCAAGGTGAAGTGGTTCGTCGCGATCCTGATCGTTCTGAACATCGTGCAGGGGGTGAGCTCGTTCACGATGTCCGGCGCATCGGGGACGGCGGTCGCGTACACGGCGCACCTGGGCGGGCTCGCCTTCGCCTGGTTCTACCTGCGGACGCCGTCGGCGCAGAGCCTCGACCGGCTCCGGCAGCGGATCTCCCCGGTGGCTGACATCCCCGACGAGACCCCGCGCGCGGTGCCGCGCTCGGCGCCGCGGCCGCGGGAGCGGACGAGCGAGCGGGGGTCGGCGAGCGACGAGGCGGTGGCGAAGAGCAAGGCCGTGGTGGTGAAGCGGCAGGCGCCCACGGCGCTTCCGCGGGCGACCGGGGACCCGCGTGCCGAGGCGCTCAACCTGGTGCTCGACAAGATCTCGGCGACGGGGATCCAGAGCCTGACGAGCGACGAGCGGAAGCTGCTCGACGAGATGTCGCGGAAGCTGCGCGGCACCGACTGAGCCGTTCCCGTCGGCGGGGGGTGACCCGCCTCATCAATTTCCTGACGGTATAAAAGAAGAGCCCCCAGGCAATTGCCTGGGGGCGGTGCCGCCACGCCGTTCTCGCGGCGGCAGCAGCCGGCACAGAGGGCGCCGGCGCGAAGTCCTCTTTGAACCTATGACCGGGAACCGGGGTTGCGCCAGACCCTGCGCCGGCTGTTCCGAACGGCTGAGTACGCATTCGGCGTGCCATCGGAACGGGGCGGATTCCGCTCGGGGAGGGGTGAATGGATGGCGGGCGGGGGTGGCAAAGCGTTATGATGGCTGCCCCCGAAAGCGGACTCCTCCCTCCCCCCACACGGAGCCCCGTCCCGTGCGTCGTTCCCTCCTCGTCCTGAGCGCGCTCTGCCTAACGGCGACCGCTGCCGCCGCGCAGCAGGTGCCGAAGCGTCCCGAGCTCTTCGCCGGCGCGGACACCAACAGCTGGTTCACGTACTATCAGGCCGGTCTCTCGAACCTGCGCCGGCGTCCCGACCTCGCCGCCGACGACTTCTACTGGGCCGAGCGGCTGAACCCGGGCGCGCCCGAGCCGCTGTACGCGGGATGGGTCGCCTACTGGAAGCGGCGGCCGGAGCGGTTCTGGGACTACGTCGCCGGGAAGCGGTTCATCGTCGAGAGCAAGGAGGTCCAGCACATCGATTCGCTGCGGCTGAAGGCGCTGCAGCGCAATCCGATGATGTACCAGGGGTTGTGGATCGAGCTGTTCGAGGACGAGGGCCCGTTGAACATGTCGCTCGACCCGGCGATGCAGGGGATCGTGGCCTACGCCCACGGCAACCCGATGAAGGCGGCGGAGCGGCTGGGGGAGGCGGTGAAGTCGAAGCGCAACCGTTCGTTCCGCTACGATCGCGCGCTCGCGCTTTACCAGATCGCCCAGTACGACACGGCGGCGAACGAGCTGCAGATCCTGATCGACGACATGAAGAAGCGCGAGGAGAAGAAGCTCGTGCGCATGTACGAGTCGAAGCAGATGTACGAGTACGCGATCGGGATCCTGATGCTGGCGAAGGGGGACACCGCCGCCGCCCGCGTGGCGTTAGGCAGGGCGCTGACCGAGGACCTGTCGTTCGCGCCGGCGCACGTCGTGCTCGCCCGCCTCTCGGCGGCAACCGGGGACACGGCGACCGCGGTCCAGGAGCTGAGCCAGGCGGTGGAGCTCGACAGCGGGGATGTCGTCGCGCGATACGAGCTCGGGGTCTCGCTGATGATGCAGAACAAGACCGAGGAGGCGAAGACGCACCTCCGGAAGGCGATCGCGCTCGAGCCGTACTTCGCGCAGCCGTATTTCCCGCTCGCCTACATCCTCGAATTCGACGAGAACAACAAGGAAGCGGCGGAGATGTACCTCGCCTACGCGGCGCGGGCGACGCGGGCGGAGGAGCAGCGAGCCAACGCGGCGCGGACACGCGCCGCGGAGCTGCAGAAGGCCATCGCTGGAGGCACGGAGTGACCGGGCGAGCGACGACCGCGGCGAGCGCGACGCTGCTGCTGGCGGCGCTCGCCGCGCCGCTCGTTGCGCCGCTCGCGGCACAGGACGCCGCGGGGGGGCGCAAGGTCGTGCGCCCCCGGACGACGTACGAAGACCTGCAGATGCTGAGCGGAGTGCTGAACCAGCTGCGGGTGAACCATCCCGACTCGCTCGACACCCACGTGCTGCTGATGGCGGCGATCGAGGGGATGGTGCAGGCCGCCGACCCGCATTCGTACGTCGTGGCGGCCGCGCGGATGGATCCCGAGCGCGAAAAGGCGATGCGGGAGAACAAGCTGTTCCCCGTCGGGATCAACTTCGAGTATTACAGCGGGGCGCCGGTGGTGATCGGGATGATTCCCGGGTCGCAGGCGGCGCGGCAGGACATCCTGCCGGGGGACGAGCTGATCGCGATCGACGGGAAGCCGGTGGCGGCGACGAGCACGTTCGAGCTCGACATGGCGCTGGCCGGGCCGAAGGGGAGCATGACCTCGCTCGTGTTCGAGCGTGAGCGCGAGGACGGGACGGTGGTGCAGCTGACGCGCGAGGTGAAGCGCGAGAAGCTCGGCGAGGAGTCGGCGGTGCCGGCGTCGTTCATGCTGCGTCCCGAGGTCGGCTACGTGCGGATCACGACGTTCAGCAACGACCACGTCGCCGACGACGTCCACAGGGCGTTAGGCACGCTCGAGAAGCAGGGGATGAAGAGCCTCGTGCTCGACCTGCGCGACAACCCGGGGGGGCGGGTGGACCAGGCGGCCGACGTCGCCGGCGAGTTCCTGCCGAAGGGGGCGGTGGTCTACTCGTCGGAGGGACGGAAGGCGGACGTCGCGAAGACGGAGAAGGTCTCGCGGTCGATGTTCAGCTCGGAGCGGAAGTATCCGATCGTCGCGATGGTGAACGACGGGACGGCGAGCGCGGCCGAGCTGGTGGCGGGAGCGCTGCAGGACCACGACCGGGCGCTGATCTGGGGGCGGCCGACGTTCGGGAAGTCGCTGCTGATGCAGGGGTTTCCCCTCCCCGACGGCTCGATCTTCGTGATGGTGATCGGCCAGGTGAAGACGCCATGCGGGCGGGTGATCCAGCGCGACTACCACTCGATCACGCGCCACGACTACTACCGGCGGGCACGGGCCGAGCGCGACACGATCGGCCGGCCGTCGTGCAGGACGGACCACGGGCGCACGGTGTACGGGGGCGGCGGGATCTATCCCGACGTGCGCGCGGCGACGCGGGCGCCGGTGCCGCTCTGGGTCGGGCAGGTCGGCGAGGGGGCGATCGCGCTGCGCTGGGCGGCGGCGCGGGTGACCGCGTCGCCGAACGAGTACGCGAGCCTCGACGCACTGGCGGCGGCGGGCCCGCTTCCCGACGCGACGCTTGGGGAGTTCCGGAAGTTCGCGCTGGCGCAGGGAGTGACGGTTCCCGCCGGCGCCGATGCCGACAAGCTGCTGAACCGGATCCTGCTGCCGCGGATCGCCGACGCGAAGTGGGGGGACGCCGGGTTCTACCGGATGCGCGCGCTGCTCGACGCCGAGGTGTCGTCGGCGCTCGACGCGCTGCCGAAGGCGGCGCAGCTGGCGACCGCGTCGGGACAGTGAGCCTGTGAAGGGTCGTGGCGTGACCGATTAGCTTTCGGTCATGCCACGACCCGACCTGCTGGAGACGTTCGCCAACCCGTACCCGGACCGCGAGTACGAGATCCACATGATCTGCGACGAGTTCACCTCGCTCTGCCCGTTAGGCGGGATCGAGACGGACGCCGCCGAGCTCGCGCTGCTGAAGGGAGGCGCTCCCGACTTCGGGATCATCCGGATCACCTACGTGCCGGCGGAGAAGTGCCTCGAGCTGAAGAGCCTCAAGCTCTACCTGTGGAGCTTCCGCAACGACGGGATCTTCTACGAGCGGGCGGTGAACCGGATCCTCGACGACCTCGTCGCCGCCTGCCAGCCGGCGCGGCTCGAGGTCGTCGGGGACTTCAACGTGCGCGGGGGGATCAAGTCGGTGATCACGGCGCGGCACGTCGGGACGTCTGGGGGTCAGGGGCCGGGGGTCGGACGTTAGGCACGGCGAACTGCAGGGGGCCAGGTGTCAGGGGTCAGGTGTGAGGCACTGCGGAACAGCGAACGGCGCGAAGAACGAGCGTCAGCGTCGTGCCTGGCACCTGGCACCTGGCACCTGCCTAGCGCGTGAGGTCGCCGCAGGCGACGATGGTGCCCATGTCGGTCGGCGAGGCGTGGACGTTGACGTGGTAGCGCTGGTTCGCGTCGAGGGTCGCGGGGATGTTCGCGGTGAGCGAGGCGGTGCCGTCGCCGCTGGTGCCGAGGGCGGTGTAGAGGCTCGGACTGCCGACGACGGGGGTCATGCCGTCGGCGCAGCTGCCGCTGTGGATGTGCCACGGGTAGGTCGCGCCCGGGGTACCCCCGGAGATCTGGAGCTGCACCGTCTGCTGTCCGGTCATCGAGTGGACCGTGGCGGTGCCGTGCACCGTGGACCCGTTCATCGCGGCGAGGTTGGCCATGTAGTGGGTCATGCCGGCCATGTCGCCCGTGGTGCTGGTCGAGGGAGCGGGAGTCTCTCCGGAGCTGCCGGCGGTGGTATAGGCCGGGGTGCAGGCGGCGGCGGCGGCGAGAGCGAGGGCGGGGAGGGCGTATGCGAGGCGCATGGTCGGGTTCGGATGGCGTGGAAGTTGGTTGCGTGGTGATGTTGGTCTCGAGCAGTCAGGGGCACGGTGCGGGCCAATCGTCCCTTTGCAGCGCGATTACGGTTGAAGCGCAGAGGAGCCGGGGTTTATATTGTGGGACTACGGCCAGGTAGCTCAGTTGGTAGAGCAGCGGACTGAAAATCCGCGTGTCGGCGGTTCGATTCCGTCCCTGGCCACTAAGCAGGACAACAACTTACGGGACTTTCCGCCATCGGGCGCAAAAGCATGTCGCGGGACTTGTCGCGGGACTTGTCGCGGGACTTAGCGTTTACTTCCGTTCGTTCGGGTAGATTGGGGGGGCCTTGGGGCTGCCTACGGACCTTTCAGCTACTCCGATCGCGCTGGTCACCGTTCTGAAAATCCGCGTGTCGGCGGTTCGATTCCGTCCCTGGCCACCTGAAGGAGTTGTCAGGCAACTCGATCAAGA
>DASZNJ010000343.1:0-2430 GCA_035551575.1 Gemmatimonadaceae bacterium | reverse complement strand
TCGTCGGCCTTCTCTGGCTGCGCGACGACGAGTACATCCACCGTCATCCGGACTTCGCGCTGCTGCACTCACGGCGGTCGATCTTCTCGTCGCAGGCTGCGGCGCAGGCGTTCGCGGGTTACGCAGCCGACCAGCTCAAGCGCATGGAAGCGTTCGACCTCGATCGAATGGCGGAGTACGAGGCGCTGACGCAGGCGATCGGGGCGCGCGGCCCGGTGCGCGAGGTGCTCGACGCCGACACGGCGAAGCTCGAGTACATCGGGCTCCGGTGGGGAGTCGAGCTCGATACCCTGAAGCGCTTTCGCAAGCTTCACCACGGCCACTTCGCCGGCTACATGGGGGAGAAGCGGAAGGCGATGGTCCGGAAGTACCAGTACGACGTCAAGAACGCCGCGCACCTGATCCGTCTCCTCCGCATGGGCAGCGAGTTCATCGAGACGGGAAATCTCCAGGTCTACCGCACGACCGACGCCGATGAGTTGAAGCGCATCAAGCGCGGGGAGTGGACGCTCGAGCAGGTGAAAGAGGAGGCGGCGCGGCTGTTCGCCGGCGTCGAGGTGTCGCGTGGGCGTTCCCCGCTCCCAGAAGGGCCGGATACCGTCGCAGCGAACGCGTTGCTGATAGAGCTGCACCGGCGGTTTCTCGGGCTCTGACGCTGACAACCGGTGCCTGACGCCTGGTCCCTCGAGGAAGTCTCCGCCACGGTCGCGGACTACTTCGTCATGCTCGACCACGAGATCCGCGGCGAGAGCTACAACAAGAAGGAGCACAACCGGCTCCTCCAGAAGCTTCTACGCGGCCGTTCGGCCGGCGCAATCGAGTTCAAGCACTGCAACATCAGCGCGGTGCTCCGCGAGGAAGGCTATCCGATCATCGACGGCTACAAGCCGCGCGGCAACTACCAGGAGATGCTGCGCGAAGTCGTCCTCGACCGGCTGAGTACCGATCGCAGGCTGGTCGCGACAGTGGAGCTACTCGCCGAGGGGCCCGCGCCGAGCGTCCCGGTGCTCCGTCCCCTGTCGGAAGTGCTTGTCCCACCACCGACGCGCGATCCATCGGACTCGCGAGTCTACGAACGCAAGCCGGGAGCGCGGACACCGGCGCGCGGCGTCAACTATCTCGAGCGCGAAGCGAGGAACGCATCGCTCGGCGCCGCTGGAGAGCTGTTCGTGCTCGAGGTCGAGGAGCGGCGCCTGCGCGAGGCCGGCAAGGCAAAGCTGGCCGCGAAGATCGAGCACGTCTCGATATCGCAGGGCGATGGCCTCGGCTACGACATCACGTCGTTCGAGGCTAACGGTCGCGAGCGTTTCATCGAAGTGAAGACCACCAGCTTCGGGGCGAGGACGCCGTTCTTCGCGAGCCAGGGAGAGGTCGCCGTTTCCGAGGAGCTCGCGGAGAAGTACCAGCTCTACCGCGTGTTCAAGTTTCGCGAGTCGCCGAAAGTCTTCACCCTGGGCGGATCGCTGCGCCAGTCGTGCGCACTCGATCCAGTGCAGTATCGAGCGTCGGTGCGTTAGCGTTCGAGCGCGACCATCATCGTCTTTCCACAAACCTGACCCCTTGAAGTAAATGGGTCGTCTCGAAGCCAAGGCGAAGGAGCGCCGCGGTTCTGACTGGCTGACGTAGACGGGGCGTTTGGTCGTCGGGCTCGAAGGCTCATGGCCGCGTCATCCGGATGGCACGGCGCGACCGGGCGCCAGCAGTATCAACGCAAGGGACTGCATTGCTAAAACCCAAGCGTTGGGTTATATTCCGGTGCCGACAGTCATCCGGCAGGGTGGATTTCGCGTACGAATCTTCGGGCCGCCCCGCGAGCACGGGCCGCCGCATGTTCACGTCTACAAGGGATCAGAGGCGGTTGTCGTGATTCGCCTGGGTCTACCCGGACAGGGAATCGCGATCCGCGAGATCCATAAAATGAAACGCGCCGACGTCGTGAAGGCATATCGCCTCGTCGAAGCACACGCATACACGCTGCGAAAGGCGTGGGAGCACATCCATGGCCAAGCACAGACTCAGTGACGCGGAAGTTCTCGCGCAGGTGCCGGCAGCTGAAGCGCGAGCTCGCAGGTCGCTGCGATCAAAGCCCCATGCCGCCGCGGCGCGGTATGAACGGCATAAGCGGAGGCTGCGCGTCGAGCTCACCAACGGCACGAGCTTCTCGCTGCCAGTCAGCCTCGTTCCAGAGTTGTCGAAGGCGTCGGATGCAGCGCTCGCCGAGGTCGAGGTAGGCGCCGCTGGAATCGGCCTGCACTGGGAGCGTCTCGACGTCGACCTCAGTGTCGCAGGGCTTGCCCGCTTTGTCCTCGGGACACAGGCGCTGTTGCAGGCAGCAGGAGCGGCGGGCGGGCGGTCACGCTCAGCCGCCAAGGCGGAAGCAGCGCGGGCGAATGGGCGGAAGGGGGGACGGCCGCGCAGCGCAAGGCCGCA
>DASZNJ010000342.1:0-10758 GCA_035551575.1 Gemmatimonadaceae bacterium | reverse complement strand
GAGATCGCCCATTCGATCGACAGCCCGGAGGTGCAGCGCTTCCCGTTCCAGCTCGAGTGGGTGATCAACCAGTACTTCGAGATCGACCACTACCAGCCGCTGCTCTTCTACGTGGACTCGTTCGACCACCTGTTCGAGCAGGTGAACGTGCTCGAGCAGTGGATGAAGCAGGGAAAGCTGAACAACGTCTCGCCCGGCGAGCCGGGCATGAGCACCGCCGACGTTGACAGCTTCCTCGAGGCGGGCCGCGCTGCCTGACCCGGCGAGGGGACCCGCCTAACGAGGCGGCCCGCGACTTGAAGAGACCGACACGATCAATACTCTGGACGGAGTGAATCACATGGCGACGACGATCGAAACCGCGCCGAATGCGGCCCCGGCGCACGACACGTTCCCGATCAACGGGACCGATTACATCGAGTTCTACGTCGGCAACGCGAAGCAGGCGGCGCACTACTACCGCGCCGCGTTCGGCTTCCAGCTGGTCGGCTATCGCGGGCCGGAGACGGGGGTGCGCGACCGCGCCAGCTACCTCCTCCAGCAGGACCGGATCCGCTTCGTCCTCACGACGCCGATCCGCCCCGACCTCAGCCCGGAAGCGAAGGTCATCGCCCAGCACATCTACGACCACGGCGACGGCGTCCGCGACCTCGCGCTCTGGGTGGACGACGCCCGAGACGCCTTCGAGAAGGCGGTCGAGCGCGGCGCCGAGCCGGTGCACCAACCCCGCGTGATGAAGGACGACGACGGCGAGATCGTCATAGCGTCCTTCAGGACCTACGGCGAGACGATCCACTCGCTCGTCGAGCGGAAGAACTACAAGGGGCTGTTCATGCCCGGGTTCGTCCCGGTGAAGCCCCACTACAATCCGCCCCCGGTCGGGCTCAAGTACGTGGACCACTGCGTCGGCAACGTCGAGCTCGGGAAGATGAACGTGTGGGTCGAGTTCTACTCCCACGTGATGGGATTCCGGAACCTCCTCACCTTCGACGACGAGGACATCTCGACCGAGTACTCCTCGCTGATGTCGAAGGTCATGGCGAACGGGAACGATCGGATCAAGTTCCCGATCAACGAGCCGGCGTCGGGGAAGAAGAAGTCGCAGATCGACGAATATCTCGAGTTCTACAAGGGGCCCGGCGTGCAGCACATGGCGCTGGCCACCGACGACATCGTCAGGACGGTGACGGCGCTCCGCGACCGCGGCGTCGAGTTCCTCTCGGCCCCGACGACGTACTACGCCGAGCTCCAGAAGCGCGTCGGGAGGATCGACGAGCCGCTCGACGTCCTCGCCTCGTTGGGCATCCTCGTCGACCGCGACCCCGACGGCTACCTGCTGCAGATCTTCACCAAGCCGGTGGAAGACCGCCCGACGGTGTTCTACGAGATCATCCAGCGGAAGGGCGCGAAGAGCTTCGGGAAGGGCAACTTCAAGGCGCTGTTCGAGTCGATCGAGGCCGAGCAGGCGAAGCGCGGGAATCTGTAGACCTCCGGGCAGACAGTCTCGCGCCATGCTCGTCTCGTTCGTACGCCCGGGCGGCGGAGAAGCCGCCGTCGGACTGCTGTCGGCCGACGGCGGCCGGGTCGCGGACCTGACGGCGATCGGGATGGAGGACGTCTTCGCCGCGCTCCCCCGCGCCGCGCAGCTCGAGCGCCTCGTGAAGCACCTGACCGCGACCCCGGGCGCGGTGACCTGGGACGTCGGGAGCGTGCGGCTCCTCGCCCCCGTTCCCTACGCGCGGCTCGTTCGCGCCGCCGCCGCGGTCGTGGCTGGCGGTGGCGATGCCGACGCGCTGACCTTTGACGACCCGCGGGAGATCGCCGGCCCGGGGACGCACGTGAGCTTCGCCGACGGCGAGCTGCTCGCCGTCGGCATCGTCGCGGCGCTCGGTACGGGCGGGCGCGACATCCCCCCGGCGCAGGGTGTGTCGCACCTCGCCGGCGTCACGATCTTCGCCGAGTGGCGGAGCGCGGACCCCGGGGCCCCGATCGCCAGCGACCGGCTGGTCACCGGCCCCGCGCTGGCGACGATGTCCGCGCTCGGGGACGACGCGGAGCTGCTGGTGACGATGCCCCACGAGAGCGTCCGCCGGATCCCGCTCGGCGGAGCCCGCGCCGCGTTGGGCGCGGCGGTCGCCGCGGCTTCGTCGCGCTACACCCTGCAGCCGGGCGACCTCTTTCTCCAGGACGCCGGCGTCGTCGATGCCCTGCTCGGCGCCGGGGAATCGGGGGAGATCACCATCGACGGGCCCTCGGGCACGCTGTCGCACGTCGCGACCCGATCCGGTTGACGGAGAACCAGCCGCCAGCCACCAGCGCCGCCGCGAGTCATCGATCCCATCAGCAGCCAACCCAGGAAGTGCGGTCATGCCATTCTATCACACGTTAGGCAGGGTCCCCCGGAAGCGCCACATCGCCTTCCGCAAGCCGGATGGCGGGCTCTATGCCGAGCAGCTGGTCGGCCACGAGGGGTTCACCGGCACCTCGGCGCTCCTCTATCACACCTACCCGCCGACGACGGTCAGCGCCGTGCGCCGGGTGAAGGAGACTCCGTTCGTCGCCGACGAGGACCAGACGCTGCGCCACCGCCACTTCCGCACGTCGCAGGTGAAGAAGGGCGGGAGCGCGACGCTCGACCGCGTGCCGCTCCTCTTCAACCAGGACGTGGCGATGCTCTACGTCGAGCCGGACAAGGAAGACGCGCACTTCTACCGCAACGCGCAGGCGGACGAGCTGGTGTACGTCGCGAAGGGGAAGGGGAGGCTCGAGACGCAGTACGGCGACCTCCCCTTCGGCGAGGGCGACTATCTCGTCATCCATCGCGGGATCATGCACCAGTACCGCTTCGAGAAGGGCGCCGAGCAGCCGAAGCTCCTGGTCATGGAAAGCCGCGGGCACATCCGCTGGCCGAAGCGCTACCGCAACGAGTTCGGTCAGCTCATCGAAGGCGCGCCCTTCTCCGAGCGCGACGTTCGCGTCCCGAAGGAGCTGAGGACGCACGACGAGCGTGGTGACTTCTCGATCTACGTCAAGCAGTACGACGGGATCAACGAGCTGGTGCTCGACCACCATCCCTTCGACGTCGTCGGCTGGGACGGATATTTCTATCCGTGGGCGTTCAACATCCGCGACTTCGAGCCGATCGTCGGCCGCGTGCACCAGCCGCCCCCGGTGCACCAGACCTTCCAGGGCGATGGCTTCGTGGTCTGCTCCTTCTGCCCGCGCCCGTACGACTTCGACCCGGAAGCGGTGCCGGCGCCGTACAACCACAGCAACGTCGACTCCGACGAGGTGCTGTACTACGCGTCGAGCGAGTTCATGTCGCGGAAGGGGATCGAGTTCGGGAGCATCACCCACCACCCGGACGGGCTCCCGCACGGCCCGCACCCGGGGCGCGCGGAAGCGAGCATCGGCGCGAAGTACACCGACGAGCTGGCGGTGATGATGGACACCTTCCGCCCGCTCAAGGTCGCCAAGCCGGCGCTCGACATCGAGGACCCGAAGTACCATCGGAGCTGGGTCGACGCGCAGCATGCGCAGTTCATCCCCCCGACCTCCTGATCGTACGTGCACCTCCCGCACCGACCCGTTTTCCCGAGCGTAATGACGTGCCACGCCTGACCGACCGCTTCAACAGCCTCCCCGTCTACGCCCTCGCGGCGATCCCGCAGAAGAAGCGCGATCTCCTCGCGAAGGGGGTGGACGTCATCGACCTCGGTGCGGGCGATGCCGATCTCGCCGCACCCGAGGCCGCGATGGTCGCCCTCGCCAGCGGCGCGCGCACTCCCGCGCTCAACCGTTATGGCTTCGGGCTCGGCTACGTCGCCTATCGGGAGGCGATCTCCGAATGGATGCAGATGCGCTTCGGCCATCACTTCGATCCGCTGAAGCAGGTCGTGCCGCTCATCGGCTCGAAGGAAGGGATCGTCCATCTCGCGCTCGCCTACCTGCAGAAGGGCGACGTCGCGATCATCCCGGAGCCGGGGTACGGCGCGTACATCGGCGGCACGCTGCTCTCCGATGCGACCGCGTACAGGTATCCGCTCCGCCCGCGCACCAGCTTCCTCGTCGAGCTCGACGAAATCCCGAAGGACGTGCTGGCGAAGACGCGGCTGCTCTACCTGAACTATCCGAACAACCCGACCGCGGCGATCGCGCCGATGGACTACCTCCAGAAGGTCGTCCGGATCTGCCGCGACCGCGACATCCTGCTCGTGTATGACAACGCCTACTCGGAGCTGACCTTCGACGGCTACGTCGCGCCGAGCATCTTCGACGTCGACGGCGCCGCCGACGTCGCGATCGAGTTCCACTCGCTGTCGAAGACCTACAACATGACCGGGTGGCGCTGCGGGTGGGCAGTCGGGAGTCCCGAGCTCTGCGGGGCGCTGTCGAAGACGAAGTCGTTCATCGACACCGGCCAGTTCATGGCGGTGCAGGCCGCCGGTGTCGCGGCGCTGCAGAGCTGGAAGGATTTCGTCCCGAAGAATGTCGCGGTCTTCAAGCAGCGTCGCGACGCCGCGGTGGCGGCGTTTCGCGAGCACGGCTTCAGCTGCGAGACGCCGAAGGCGAGCATGTACCTCTGGATCCCGCTCCCCGAGGGGATCGCGAGCGCGGCGTTCGCCGACAGGTTGATGGACGAGGAGGGGGTGATCGTCCTCCCCGGCTCGGCGTTCGGCGCCGGCGGCGAAGGCTTCTTCCGCATCTCGTTCATCGCCGGACCCGATCGCATCGCCGAGGCGGCGACGCGCGCCGGCCGGGTGCTGGCGGCGCTCGGTGCCGCGGTCTGACTATTCAATAACGCAAGTTACTGAAAATCGGCCGATGCGCGATCAGCGCGCCGCGAGCCCGGCGAGCCCCGCGGCCTGGCAGACCACGGTCATGACCCGGGCGATCCCCGCGCTCCCCTCGACGTTCTCGTACCACTCCTGCGGCGTGTGGGCGTCGCCGCCGCGCCCACCCGCGCCTAACGCGATCGCCGGGATCCCGAGGGCGATCGGGACGTTGGCGTCGGTCGACGCCGCGCCGAGCTCCGGGGTCCGGCCGGCCAGCCGCGTGGCCTCGACCGCGCTCGCCACCAGCTCGTGCGATTCGGGAGTCTCCCCGCCGGGCCGGTCGCCGATCACCTCGATGGTACAGGCCAGCGGCGGCGTCCCCCGCGCGCGGCGGTCGTTCTCCTCCCCGAGCGCGGTGTCGACCACGGCACGCGTCTCGCGAGCGAGGCGCTCGATGAGATCCTGCGAAATGGAGCGAAGGTCGATCTCGACGAGCGCGTCGCCGGGGATGGCGTTGATCGACAGGCCGCCGACGATGCGCGACACGGTCAGCGTCGTCCGCGGCTCCGCGGGGACGGGGATCGATGCGAGCATCGCCGCGACGGACCCGGCGGCGTTGAGCGGGTTCGGCAGCCCGTACGCGGACCAGCTGTGACCGCCCGGCCCGGTGAACCGGACGCGCCACCGGCGCGAGCCGACGGCCCGATGCACGACCCGTTCGTCGCCGGGACCGTCGATGATCACCGCCGCATGGGTATCGCGCCCCGCCCCCTCGAAGTAGTGCTTCGCCCCGCGCAGGTCGCCGAGCGCTTCCTCGCCGACGGTCGCGAGGAAGACGAGGGGGCGCTCGGTGCGGACCCCGCCGCGCTCGAGCACTTCGGCGATGGCGAGGAGCGCGGCGAGCCCGCGCGCGTTGTCTCCGATCCCGCGCCCGACGAGGCGCGCCCCCTCGCGCCTCACGGCAACGGCGTCGTCGGCGGCGAACACCGTGTCGAGGTGTGCGCAGGCGACGACCGGTGGGCCGGCCGCACGCCCCGCGCGCATCGCCACTACGTTGCCGACGCCGTCGGTCGACACCGCCAGACCGCAGCGCGTGAAGCGCGCGGCGACCACGCCAGCGCGCTTCGACTCCATGCCCGTCGGGGCCGCGATCTCGCTGATGGCGACCTGCGTCGCGACGACCGCGTCGTCGATCGACGCGAGCAGCGCGCGTGCTTCGACGAGCAGCGCGTGCGTGCGCGCGGTCGCGGACATCGACGCGGTGGCCGTTGGCATCGTGCTGTTATCTCGCGACCCGCGCCGTGCGCCGCAAGGGTGAGCCCATGACGAGTACCCGCGACCCGGTCGCGACGACCCTTCCTCCCACCGTTCCGAAGAAGCTCCCGCGGACGGTGCTTGCCCTCTCGCTGGTGAGCCTCCTCACCGACGCGTCGAGCGAGATCATCTACCCGCTGCTCCCGCTCTTCCTGACGACGACCCTCGGCGCGACGGCGGGGACGCTCGGGATCATCGAGGGCGCGGCCGAGACTACTGCATCCCTGCTCAAGCTCGTGAGCGGATGGTGGTCCGACCGGGTCCGCAGGCGAAAGCCGCTCGTCGTGGCCGGCTACACCATCGCATCGATCGCCCGGCCGCTCATCGCGATCGCCCAGAGCGCGGGACAGGTCCTGGCGATCCGCGTCAGCGACCGTATCGGGAAGGGCATTCGCAGCTCGCCGCGCGATGCGCTGCTCGCCGATTCCGTGTCGCCCGCGCAGCGCGGCCGTGCCTACGGGCTGCATCGCGCCGCCGACCACTTCGGCGCGGTGATCGGCCCGCTCATCGCCTTCGCGATGCTCCGGTGGACATCGATCTCGCTCCGTCACCTCTTCATGCTCGCGGCGATCCCGGCCGCGCTCGCGGTCATCGCACTCGTGTTCGGGGTCCGCGAGGAGCCGCGCGTGCACGCCATCACGCCGGCCGACGCCGCGCGACGTCCGCGCCTCGCCGGCGGCCTCCCGCGCCGGTTCTGGGGGTACCTGGGCGTGCTGCTCCTCTTTACCCTCGGCAACTCCAGCGACGCATTCATCCTGCTCCGCGCATCGCAGCTCGGGGTGTCGGCGGCGCTCCTCCCGATCATCTGGGCGATGCTGCACGTCGTGAAGTCGGCGACGAGCACGCCGAGCGGAGCGCTGAGCGACCGTGTCGGGCGCGTGCCGCTCATCGTCGCCGGATGGCTGATCTTCGCCGCGGTCTACCTCGGGTTCGGGCGCGCGACGCAGACGTGGCAGGCGTGGGCGCTGTTCGCGGTCTACGGCACCTATTTCGGATTGACGGAGGGAGTCGAGAAGGCTCTCGTTGCCGACCTCGTCCCCGCCGACAAGCGCGGCGCGGGGTTCGGTTGGTACAACCTCGCGATCGGTCTCGGCGCGCTCCCGGCTTCGGTGATCTTCGGCGCGGTGTGGGACCGGTGGGGCGCGGCGAGGGCGTTCGAGATGGGCGCGGCGCTGAGCGCGCTCGCTGCGGTCGCGCTGGTGTTCGTGGTGCCGGTCCGCCACCGCGCCGCCGCGCAGCGCTGAGCCCGCGGGCTGGTACGGGTTCGGTAAGATCCGCGCGAAACCATGGGGGAGCGGGTGTCGTATGGGCCGGGCCGCATGCATGCTTGCGCCATCGCCCCGCACCGCGGAGTCCCCCCATGAGATACCTCGCCGTTGCTGCGCTTCCCCTGCAGATGGCCGCTGCGGTCAGCGCGCTGGCCGCGCAGGCCACGAGTCGCACCGCCCCGCCTCCCGCCGGAAATGGCGAGGTGCGGGGGGTGGTGACCTCCAGCGCCGCGCAGACGCCGCTGACGAGAGCGGCGGTCGCCGTCCACAGCGCCACCGACTCGGCGCTCGTCGCCGGGGAGTTCGCCGGCCCCGACGGCGTCTTTCGCATCCGCGGACTGCGACCCGGATCGTACTACCTGCGCATCAACGCGATCGGCTTCACGCCGAAGCGTCAGGCATTCGCGATCACCCCGGCCGCGCCGATGGTGGACGCGGGGACGATCGGGCTCGCCCAGATCGCGACCGTGCTCCAGGGCGTGGAAGTGACCGCCGAGCGGCCGGCGATGGTTGTCGAGCCGGATCGGAACACCTATCGCGCGAAGGACGTCGCGCCTGGCGCCGCGAACGCGAGCGAGGTGCTCGACGCGGTCCCCTCGGTGCAGGTCGATGGTGATGGGAAGGTGAGCCTGCGCGGCAACGAGAACGTCGCGATCCAGATCAATGGCAGGCCCTCGCCGATTCGCGGGACGCAGCTCGCCGCGTACCTGAAGAGTCTTCCCTCGAACATCATCGAGCGTGTCGAGGTGATTCCGAATCCCTCGGCGAAGTACGACCCCGAAGGGATGGCCGGCATCCTCAACATCGTCCTCAGGCAGAACGTCGATCTCGGGGTGAGCGCGGGGCTCAATCTCGGCGCCGCCGGGACCGATCGGTACAACGCGGCGGGCAACGTCGGCTACCAGAGCGGGCCGCTGACGCTGTTCACCAACCTTGGCGTCTATTCGGACGACCGCCCGATCATCGGGATCAACGAGCGGGAGCGGTACGACGCGCTCAGCGCCCTCAGCTCCGTGACCGCCCAGGACATCGGCGGACGGCAGGGAGGGAGGGGGCAGAACTTCAGCACCAACGTCGACTACAAGCTCAGCTCCCGCGACCTGTTCTCCAACGCGCTGTCGATCAACCACCGCGACGGGACCGACAATTCGGTCAGCAGCTACATCGAGTACGACGCATCGCGCTCGCCGGTCGACTTCTACGCCCGCCCGCGCGGCGCGGACACGAAGGGGTGGATGCTCGACTACACCACCGCGCTGAAGCGGACCTTCGAGCCGCGGAAGCACGAGCTGTCCACCGAACTGCGCTTCAATCGCTCGCACGACGAAGACAGGACCGAGCTCTGGAAGGATCCGGCGTCGAGCGCACCACTCGAGGGCGAAGTCGACGCCACCGATGCGCTGACGAAGCAGCTTACCGGCCAGGCCGATTACACGCGGCCGTTAGGCACGACCCTCAAGCTCGAAACCGGCTACAAGGGGAACGCTCGCTGGCTCGATCGCGACTTCTCGGTCATCAAGGACGCGCTGGGCGACGGTACCTGGGTGCGCAGCACCCTGAGCAACGCGTTCCGGTTCGGCGAGACGGTGCACGCGGTGTACGGCGTGTTGAGCCAGAGCGTCGGGAAGAAGGTCCAGCTCCAGGGCGGGCTCCGCGCCGAGCAGGCGAATCGCACCTTCACCCTCGCCGAACCAGCGCAGCGCTACCCCTACGACTACACGAGTCTCTTCCCGAGCGGCGTGCTGCTCTACAACTCGAGCGACGCGACGCAGCTGAAGGCGAGCTACTCGCGCCGCATCCGGCGGCCGGGGACGCAGGAGCTGAATCCGTTCCCGTCGTTCTTCGATGTCCAGAACGTCTTCTTCGGCAACCCGGGGCTGAAGCCCGAGTACACCGACGCCATCGAGCTCGGCTGGACGCGCAACGGGAAGTTCGGGACGCTGCAGCTGTCGCCCTTCTACCGGCGGACGACGAACGTGATCCGGGTGGACATCAACACCCAGGACACGGTGGACACGCGGGAAGTGACGTCGGTGAGCTTCCAGAACCTGGCGACGAGCAACTCGTGGGGATCCGACCTGAACGGCTCGTTGCGCCTCGGGCCGAAGTTCAACGGCTTCGCCAGCTTCAACGTCTTCCGCATGGTCACCGACGGTGGCTCGACGACGGCGGTCGGATCCGACGCGGTCACATGGTCGATGCGCTACAACGCGACCTCGCAGCTCACCGAGACCTTCACGGTGCAGGGGAGCTACTTCTACCGCGCGCCGATGAAGATCGAGCGCGGGAAGTTCGCCGCCTTCCAGGGCACGAACTTCTCGCTGCGGAAGAAGATCAACGGTGACAAGGCGATCGTGGGACTGCGCTTCAACGATCCCTTCAACACCGCCCGGATGAAGATCGTCACGGGCAACGACCAGATCATCCAGCTCACCTCACGGAACTTCGGGGCGCGCTCGGCGTGGCTGACCTTCCAGTACAACTATGGCCAGGCGCCAAAGCTTCGCGAGCCGCGCCAGGAGCCCGTCGCACCGCCGCCGCAGAGCGGCTTCCCCTGATCGCCGGCTGGCCGGGGCGCGCGCCTAACGGCGCCCCGGTCAGGGTGCGCTCGAACAGCGCGCAGATCCGGCGGCACTCGCCGGCCCATGACGTCGGCCGCACGAAGGCATGGTTCTCCCCCGGGTAGACGGGGAGCTCCGATCCCGGCTTCCGCAGCTCGAGCAGCCGCTGGACGAGCCTGACGTCGTCCCGGAAGGTGACGTTCGTGTCGACCATCCATGGGCGATGAGCAGCGGATCCTCGAGCCCTTCGGCGAACCAGATCGGTGGCGGCTGGCGGAAGGCTATTGAAGTCGGACCGCGGAAGGTCGGGGATGCGCCCCGCATGGCCCTGGCGACGAGGGCGAAAGCGTGATCGTCGCGAACGAAGTAGACGCGGGGACCGTCGGCGCTGAACGCCGGCGCGCCCTCCCCGGCGACGGTTCCGCCAGCCGGCGGACCGCCGACCTGCGCTGGCCGACGAGGTCAGGGTCGCCGCGACAGGACGTCACGGGCCACCCACGGTCCTGGGAGAGTGTCGAGCGCGGGCGGCCCCGTCACCCGGCGGCGTGGCGCCTTGCGCCCCGGCGATCGATCCTGCAGAGGCGAGGGACACGGCGACCGCGCAGGCGCGGGAGCAGTGTTCGGGAAGTGGCATCGGTGGGGCGTGAGTCGTCGTCTGTCGCTGGCAGCTCGCCAGCGAGATTCGGAAGCCGCCAGCGGGTGCTCGCGCGCTCGACGCGTCATCTGCCACGGTCTGCCACCCGCGACGCCGCGCCGTTAGCTTCCTAGCAACCTTTCACCCGGGATTCGCGTGAGACGTCCGAAGCTCGTGGCGATCGTCGCGCCGGTTCTCGCCGCGCT
>DASZNJ010000341.1:0-4041 GCA_035551575.1 Gemmatimonadaceae bacterium | reverse complement strand
CGCGGCGCGCGCCGCGAGCCGCTACGCCGGGGCAGGCACACGCGGCGACAGCGCCGCGGCGCGCACCCCTCCCCCGGTCGTCGCCTCCGCCGAGCTCGATCCCTTCTTCACCGCGCAGACCACCGGCCATCGCGAGCTGATGCTCGGCGACGAGCCGGGAGGCGGGTATCCCGGCGCCGACATCCGCCTGGCGTTAGGCGCGGGGAACTTCGCGGCGGTGTCGCGGCTCCGGCTCGACCGCGCCCTCCGCGTCGATCCCGAGTTCGCCGGCAAGAAGGACCGGGCGACCGCCGCCCGGATGGAGGAGGCGTATCTCGGCGGGCAGTGGCGCTACGTCACCCTCGTCACCGGACGCGTCTCGCGGAGCTGGGGGCCGGCGCCGCTCGACGGCCTGCAGGTCGGCAGCTACGCCGACAGCTACGACCACCTCTACTTCCGGCTCGGCGCCAGCGGCCTGAACCTCACCAGCATCGTCGCCCGCCTCGACGACATTTCGATCGGCCCCGACACCGTCGCCCAGCGCTACTTCACCGCGCACCGCATCGGCGTGCGCTGGCGGGGGCTCGACGTCGCCGCCACCGAGGCGATCGTGTATGGCGGCCCGGCCCGCGGCTTCGAGCCTGCGCTCGCCAACCCTGCGTCGCTGCTCAACCTCGCGCAGTACACCGACCACCAGTCGCTGAACGTCAGCTATGCGCTCGACCTGGCGTACCGCACGACGGGGCGGGGGCTGTACGGCGCGCAGTTCCTCCTCGACGACTTCCAGGTCGACAGGTGCGGGACGAACTGCACCGAGCCGTCGAGCATCGGGCTCACCGTCCTCGCCGAGGCGGTGCCGACCGGGACGATGGCGCGCGCGTTCGGCTCGTACACCCGCGTCAACAACCTGACCTACCGGGCGCCGAACCCCTGGGAGCGGTACAGCTACCTCGGGCTCGGGCTCGGCCGCGGCCAGTCCGACTACGACGAGCTCCGCGCCGGCCTCGAGCTCGCCCCGCCGTTAGGCGGCCCGCTTCGCGTCTACGCCGCGACCCGGCGCCAGGGCGAGGGTGACTACCGGCTCCCCTTCCCCCGCCCCGTCCAGTACGCGACGACCCCGGCCATCTTCGCCGGCGTCGTCGAGCGCGTCCACCGCGCCGGTGCGCAGTGGAGCACCAGCGGCCGCATCGCCCTCACCGCCGACGTCGGCTACGACTGGACCCGCAACGCCGATCACGTCGCAGGCCGCGCGCGCAACGGCTTCGTCGGCCGCGCGCGCATCACGCTGAATCCCGCGCTCGCCTTCGCCCGGGCGCTGGGGCAGTGACCATTGCGATCTCCGCCGTTCCGCGTGTAATGTGATCGCGCGGCGCACGAGCGCCGCATCAGGGCCCTTAGCTCAGTTGGTTAGAGCAGCGGACTCATAATCTGACGGTCGCGGGTTCGAATCCCGCAGGGCCCACTGCGCGCGGAGGACCGTGGCAACCTCACCAGCTCCACTCACGCCCATCGAGAGCGCCCCTCGCGCGACGAGCTCGTCGCCGCGCCCGCGCCACCACTGGGTCGTCCGTGTCACCCACTGGGTGAATGCGCTCGCCCTCACCGTCATGGTCGGGAGCGGGCTGCGGATCTTCGTCGCCTATCCGAAGTTCGCGCGCAAGGGCGAGACCTTCTGCTGCTGGCCCGCCGACGGGGTCGACGTCCCGCACTGGATGCTGTTCGGCGGCTGGCTCGCCGGCGCGCGCAACTGGCACTTCGCCGCGATGTGGGTGCTCGTCGTCAACGGGCTGGTCTACCTCGCCTTCGTCTACCTGCACGGCGAGTGGCGCGACCTCGTCCCGCGCCGCGGCCAGCTCCGCGACGCGAAGGAGATGCTCCGCTTCTACCTGTTCAGGCGGCGCGTGCATCCGGTCCAGGGGAAGCACAACGCCATCCAGCGCGCGACGTACTTCGTGATGCCCCTCGCCGGGATCCTCGCCGTGCTCACCGGCCTCGCCATCTGGAAGCCCGTATCGTTAGGCGCGCTCACCGCGCTCTTCGGCGGCTACGTCTGGGCGCGCTGGTGGCACTTCGTCGCCATGGCGCTGCTGGTCGCGCTCTCGGTGGTCCACGTCTTCATGGTGTTCGCCGTGGACCCGTACTCGCTGCGCTCCATGATCACCGGCGGCCATAACGAGCGCCTCTCCCCCGAGGCGCGCAACGCCCGCCCGTTCTATCACCTGCTGCCGCGGTGGGGGCGCCGGTGACCGACCCGCGCCGCGACCCGAGGTTCGCGTCGATCGTCGAGCGCGCGGTCGAGTCGCTGCGCGCCCGCCTTCGCGACGGCGCCGAACCCGAGCTGCTCGTGCGCAGCGTCTTCGACATCCGCCGGCGCGACTTCCTCTCCGCCGGCGCGCTGGCGGTCGGGTCGGCGCTGCTCGCCGCCTGCGACAGCAGGGGGCCGAAGGGGAGCGAGCGCGTGCTGCGCTACGCCGAGCGGAAGAACGAGGGCGTCGAGCGCTGGCTCCAGCGCCACACGAGCATGAACCGGCCGAGCGAGCGGTGGCGGGATGCGGGACGTGCCTTCCCGATGTACTTCGTGTCGAAGACGGTGCCGGTGTGGGATCCGGCGCAGCGTGGGCCCTGGTCGCTCGCGGTCGGCGGCGAGGTCGCGCGCCCCCTCCGCCTGACGCTCGACGACCTGCTGCGCATGCACCAGCGGCGGCAGCGCGTCGAGCACTTCTGCGTCGAGGGGTGGAACGCGGTCGCGACCTTCTGGGGGGTCCCGATGGCGGCGATCGCGGCGGCGGCCGGGGCGGGCCCTGACGCGCGATACGTGGACTTCGCCAGCTTCGACGACGACTATCACGAGAGCTGGGACCTCGAGAGCGCGACGCACCCGCAGACGATGATTGTCTATGCAAAGGACGGCCAGTTCCTCTCCCCCGGCTACGGCGCCCCGGCCCGACTGCACTCCCCGGTGAAGCTCGGCTACAAGAACGTGAAGTACCTGACGCGGATCACCTTCATGCGCGAGCGGAACGGCGGCTACTGGAGCGACCAGGGGTACGAATGGTACGCGGGGACCTGACTTCAACGGGTGACGGGAGACGAGTGAATGGCGACTGCGCTCGCTCCCAGTTTGGTTGAGGCCGGTGGGCTACCGTTCGATGTTACTGGCGGTTATGTTCGTACGTCTTATGGTGGCTCGGACGGATCGCCACCGTTGGACTGTCGGCTCGCCGACATATCGGTCGCGTAGCTCAGCTGGTTAGAGCGCTGCTTTCACACAGCAGAGGTCCGGGGTTCGAGTCCCTGCGCGACCATTTCTCGCTGGTCCCCCCGCCGTGAGACGTTCCAACAATCGTTCGACATGATCCGATTTCGCCTCGGGTCGCTCCTCGCGGCTGCCTTTTTGTGCGCCGGGGCGCGACCCGTTTTCGCTCAGCGGCCGACCCCCGCGCAGGCCCAGGAGCTCCTCCGCACCCGTCCCGACCTCGTCGCGCAGCTGCGGCAGCGGCTGACGAGCAGCGGGCTGACGCCGGACCAGGTACGGGCGCGGCTGCGGGCGGAGGGGTATCCGGAGGACATGCTCGACCCGTACCTCGCCGACGCCCGCGGTGACACCGTCACCGCGCCGAGCGACAGCGCGCTGCTCGCGGCGCGAGCGTTAGGGATCACCGACTCGACCGACGTCGCTCTCGCGCCGTCGATGTCACGCGTCGCGCCGGTCTCGGCGCCGGTCGACACCGCCGCCCTTCGCGCCCGCCCCGGCTTCAGCGACACCAGCGCCATCGTCCTCCCGCCGCGCGACAGCGGCTATACGATCTTCGGCCTCAACGTCTTCCAGGGCGGGACGTCGCAGTTCGACCCTAACGGTGCCGGCCCGGTGGACGCGAACTATCGCCTCGGCCCCGGCGACCAGCTGGTGCTCATCCTCACCGGCGACGTCGAGCTCGCGCACACCCTCGACGTCACCCGGGAGGGGTTCGTCGTCATCCCGCAGGTGGGGCAGCTCTACGTCGCCAACCTGACGTTGGGCCAGCTCGAGGACGTCCTCTACTCGCGCCTCGGCCGCGTCTA
>DASZNJ010000340.1:0-13529 GCA_035551575.1 Gemmatimonadaceae bacterium | reverse complement strand
CACCGGCGGGAATGGGAGTGGAAACGGCGGGAATGGGAGTGCAAACGCCCCCACCGGCGACACGGGTGTTCGTGCGCAGCGCAACGTCCGCATCGACCTGCGCCGGCTCGACAACCTGATGAACCTCATCGGCGAGCTGGTGATCACCCGCGGGCGGCTGACCCAGCTCTCGACCGCGCTCGCCGACCCCGCGCTCGACGAAACGGTGACCCAGGCGTCGCGGCTGATCAGCGACCTGCAGGACGAGATCATGACCAGCCGGATGGTGCCGGTCTGGCAGGTCTTCGACCGCTTCCCGCGCCTCGTCCGCGACGCGGCCCGGACGCTCGGCAAGCAGATCGAGTTCACCATCGAGGGGAAGGAGATCGAGCTCGACCGGTCGCTGCTCGACGAGATCGGCGACCCCGTCGTCCACCTCCTCCGCAACGCCATCGACCACGGCATCGAGCTCCCCGACGAGCGCCGGGCCGCGGGCAAGCCCGCCGAGGGACAGCTCCGCCTGGAAGCTTTGCGGGATCGCTCGGCAATCGTCATTCGTGTGACGGATGACGGGAAGGGAATCGACCGCGACCGGGTGCTGCGCAAGGCGAAGGATGCCGGCCTGGTCGAGGCGAACCGCGCCGACCTGTCCGATGACGAGCTGATTCGACTGATATCCCGCCCCGGCTTCTCGACCGCCGAGCGGATCACGGACATTTCCGGGCGAGGGGTGGGGATCGACGCGGTGCAGACGCGCGTCCGCGCGTTAGGCGGCCTCGTCGAGATCCGTTCGGTGCCGAAGCAGGGAACGACCGTCACGGTGCGGCTGCCGCTGACGCTGGCCATCGTGCGCGCGCTGCTCGCCCGCGTCGGCGAGGAGCTCTACGCGCTGCCGATGACGCACGTCAACGAGACGGTCGAATTGAAGTCGGCGCAGCTGCGCCGGGTGAAGGGGAAGGAGGTGCTGGTGCTCCGCGACGACGTGCTGCCCCTGCTGCGGATGCGCGAGCTGATGGGGCTCCCGCCGACGGAGCAGAAGTCGCAGCAGGTGGTCGTGATCGAGATCGGCGAGCGCCGGGCCGGGCTCATCGTCGACGAGCTGGTCGGGCAGCAGGAGATCGTGGTGAAGCAGTTCGATGGCGTACGCGGCGGGCTCGCGCTGTTCAGCGGTGCAACAATCCTCGGCGATGGCGCTCCGGCGCTCATCGTCGACGTCAGCAGTCTGCTCTGAGGAAATAATGGACGACATTCGCTCTCTGAAGCCAAACCAGCTCGACGCGTTGCGCGAGGTGGCGAACATCGGAGCGGGGCACGCCGCGACCGCGCTCTCGCAGATGACTGGCTGCACGATCATGATCAGCGTGCCGACGATCAACATCGCGCGGCTCGAGGACGTCCCGCCGCAGGTCTCGGGACCGGAGGAGCCGGTCGCCGCGGTGCTGATGCACATGCTCGGCGACCTGACCGGGCGCACCCTGCTCGTCTTCCCGAAGCCGACCGCGATCCGGCTGTCGGAGCTGATGCTCCGCCGCCCGCACGGCTCGTCGAAGGACCTGGGGGAGCTCGAGCAGTCGGCGATCAAGGAGGCCGGGAACATCCTCAGCGGCGCGTACATGAACGCGCTCAGCGACTTCATGGGGCTGATGCTCCTCCCGTCGCCGCCGAGCCTCGCGGTGGACATGTCGGACGCGGTGCTGACGACCGCCTACCTGCAGTTCGGCAGCGATCGCGACTATGTGTTCTGCGTCGAGAGCGAGTTCTACCTGCAGGACATCGGCGAGCGGCTGCGCGGATTCTTCCTGCTCCTGCCCGACTACGCCTCGCTGCAGGCGATCCTCAAAGCAGTCCGCGTCGCCTGACGGCACGCCATGGCGTCCGCTCTCACGTCCGAGCGCGACCGCGACGTCCTACGGTCGTTCGCCCGGCGCATCGACCCGGGCGACGCGGGAGCGCACAACAACCTCGGGGTCCTCTACTACAACAAGGGACTGTACGAGGAAGCGGTCAGCGCCTTCATGCGCGCGCTGGAGCTCGACGCCAAGATGCAGGTTGCCCAGCGCAACCTGGAGATCGCCTACTTCACCACCGGCTACTACGACCGCCGCGTCAGTGAGCTGAAGGAGAAGCTGCGCGCGTCCCCGGCCGATCGCGACGCGCGCTGGGAGCTCGGCCGGGCCTACGCCCTCATCGGCCACCTCCCGCAGGCGGTCGCCGAGTTCGGCGAGCTGCTCCGCCACCACCCGAACGATCTCGGCACGATCGTCCAGCTCGGCCTCGCCGAGAAGGCGGGGGGCGACCTCGAGCAGGCGCAGAAGTGGTTCGAGCGCGCGCTCGCCATCGAGCCGCACAGCTCCGTCGTCCACTTCTACATCGGCGAAGTCGTCTACAACCGCGGGCTGAACGACGAGGCGCTCGCGTCGCTCAAGCGCGCGATCGAGCTGAATCCGGACAACCCGGACGCGCACTACCTCATGGGCTTCGTGCTCGGCGACATGGGCCGGCACGAGGAAGCGCGCGTCGCGACGAAGCGCGCGATCCAGCTCAACCCGACGCTGTCGCGCGCGCAGGCGAACCTCTCGCTCGACCACGCCGGCCGCGCGCCCGAGGAAGCGCGCGCGGGACGCCTGACGCCGATCCGGCTGATGCAGCCGGGGCAGCAGATGGAGGTGACGGGGGAAGGGCAGCTCGCGCACTTCAACCTCGGGCTCGCCTTCCGGCAGAAGGGCTACTACAGCGAAGCGCTGCGCGAGTACGGCCTCGCCCTCGAGCGCGGCGAGGAGCGCGACCTGGTGCTGCAGGCGATGGCCGAGGTGCACCTCCTCCGCAAGGACGTGCGCTCGGCGATCGAGCTGTATGGCACGCTGCTCGAGCGGAATCCGACGAGCCCGAAGCTCTGGAACGAGCGCGGCATCGCCCTGCACCAGGACGGCCACTTCACCGAGGCCGCCGAGAGCTACCGCAACGCGATCACCGCCGACCCGCAGTACGCGCTCGCCTACAACAACCTCGGCGTCGCGGCGTATCACGCGCAGGACACCGAGTACGCGATCGAGGCGTTTCGCCGCGCGCTCGACGCGCAGCCGTCGTTCGCCAAGGCCCGGCTCAACCTCGCGCTGCTGCTCTTCAAGCTGAAGCGGCTGCAGCTCTCGCTCGAGGCGTTCCGCCAGGTGCTCAACGCCGAGCCGGAGCATCCGGTGGCGTGGAACGGCGTCGGTCTCGTGCTGGCCGAGCTGAAGAAGTTCGAGGATGCCCGCAACGCGTTCGCGCGCGCGATCCAGGCGAAGCCCGAGTATCCCGAGGCGCACTACAACCTCAGCTTCACGCTCTCGAACCTCGGCGACTTCGACGGCTCGGTGCGCGAGACGAAGCGCGCGCTCGAGCTCGACCCGTACTACGTCCCGCAGAAGTTCGAGCTGGCGATCGACCTCGAGTACGAGGATCCCGAGCTCTCGATCGCCCCCGATCTCGGCGGGATCGAGCGGACGACGGAGGCGGTCGAGGACTTCGCCTTCGATCCGCGTCTCCTCGACTCGCTGTTCACCGAGCTGACGCCGACGCCGGCGTCGGCGCAGGTGGTGCCGGCGGAGTCGGATCCGTACGCGATGGCGGCGGACTACCTGACCAAGGGGCTCTACGACCGCGCGGCGGCCGAGGCGAGCCGCGCGCTGCAGCGCGGCGGCGCGCGGGCCGAGGGGCTCACCCTGCTCGGCGACACCTTCGCCCGGCAGGGGCTGCACGGCGAGGCGCTCGAGCGCTATCGCGAGGCGCGCGGCGAGTCGGCGTCGTTCCGCCGGGCGTTGATCGGCGAGGCCCGCGCCCTCCTCGCGTTAGGGAGGGGGATCGAAGCGAGGCCGGTCGCCGAGGAGCTGTACGCGGCGTCGCACGACGACGTGGACATCGTCATGCTCGTCGGCAGCGCCCGCGCCGAGGCGGGCGACCCGGCGGCGGCGCTCGAGGCGCTCGAGCAGGCGCGGCGGATCGCGCCGGCCCGCTCCGACGTCCACAAGAAGATCGGCGACATCCTCCGCTCGCTCGGCCAGGACGACGGGGCGATCGGCGCCTACCGCCACGCCCTCGAGCTCGACCCCGACTTTGCGGTCGTCCGCTACGAGCTGGCCCGCCTGCTCGCCGCGAAGGGGCAGACGCGCGAGGCCGAATCGGAGCTCCTCGCCGCGCTCGACGCGGTGCCGACGTATGCCGAGGCGACGCTCGAGCTGTCGCGCATCCGCCGGCGCACCGGCGCGCCGCGCGAGGCGCTCGAGCTGCTGATCGAGCTGCTCCAGCGCGACCCGTACCACTTCGACGCGCTGCTCGCGTTAGGCGAGACGCTCTTCGAGCTCGGCCGGAAGTCGGACGCGGCGACGGCGTTCCGCCGGGTCCGCCGCTTCGACCCGGAGCACGCCGGGGCGATGTACTTCGAGGGGGTCCTGCTCGCGGAGCAGCACCGCTACCGCGAGGCGATCGAGCGCTGGCACAGGGTGATCGACCTCGAGCCGGGCGGGGAGTTCGCCCGCCGCGCCCGCCGCGACGCGCGCACCGCCGCCGACCTCCAGAGCATCTTCACGCCGGGAGGGGCGGCGTAATGGCGATCGAGGGACCCCTCCGCGAGCTCGGCATCCACGACGTCTTCCAGCTCCTCGACCTGAGCCGGAAGACGGGAACGCTGCGCGTCACCTCCGAGCTGCGCGACAACGAGGGGACGGTCTTCTTCGACGCCGGGCGGGTGATCCACGCCAGCATCCGCAGCTCGGCGCAGCCGTTAGGCGTGATGCTGGTCAAGGGCGGGAAGATCAGCGAGGCCGACCTCGAGCACGCGCGGGCGGTCCAGCGGGAGCGGCTCGACGCGCCGCGGCTCGGCGAGGTGCTGGTCGAGATCGGGGCGATCACGACGCGCGAGCTCGAGCGGCAGATCCGGCAGCAGATCGAGCACGTCGTGTTCGAGATGATGTCGTGGCGCGAGGGGTTCTTCTCGTTCGAGGAGCGCGGGGTGGGCGACGCGCCGGCCGAGGCGTCGATCAGGATCAGCACCGAGTCGCTGCTGATGGAGGGCGCGCGCCGCATCGACGAGTGGTCGCGGATCGCCGACAAGGTGCCCAACCTCGGTGTCATCCCCGTGCTCGCCCCGGTCGACGACGACCACCCGACGCTGCTCGACCTGCTCCCGAACGAGTGGTCGGTGCTGGCGACGATCGACGGGCAGAGCGACCTGCGGCAGATCGCCGGCGCCCTCGGCCAGAGCGAGTTCGACGTCGCCAAGATCATGTACGGTCTCGTCTCGACCGGGGTGGTCGCGCTGCGTCCGGGGGACCGGCCGAGCGGGCCGACGCGGGTCGAGGATCCGAAGCCGTACCTGCAGCGCGGCGCGAACGCGCTCGCCAGCGGGAAGATCGACGATGCCCTCGACGAGGCGCGGCGCGCCCTCGCCGCCGATCCGGCGAACGCGGAGGGGCGGCTGCTCGCCGCGCGCGCGCTCGCCCGTCTCGGCCGGCTCGCCGATTCCGCCGACGAGCTGCGGCGCGGCGCCGAGGCCGATCCGTTGAACGCCGAGCTGCAGCTCGAGCTCGGGTACGCGATGGCGCGCCGCGGCGACTTCGCGACGGCGGTCGCCGCCTGGGACCAGTACCTCAAGCTGCGCCCCGGCGCGCCGGGCGCGGACCGCGTCCGGTCGGCGGTCGAGTCGGCGATGCGGTTGTACAACCTGATCGAGGCGCACACCGGTGTCTGACGAGATCCGGCGCCTCAGCGACGAGCTGGCCCGCGAGCCGGCGAGCCTCGTCTTCCTGCCGTTAGGCGAGGCACTCCGCCGGCAGGGGCAGGTCGACTTCGCCCTCAAGGTCGCGCTCCGCGGCCTCGAGCGGCATCCGCACAACGCGGACGCGCACGACCTGCTCGCCCGCATCGCGGTCGACCGCGGTGAGCTCGAGCGCGCCTTCGACGAGTGGGACATGGTGCTCCGCTTCGCGCCGCGCCACGCCGGAGCGAAGAAGGGGATGGGGTTCGTGCTCTTCCGGCAGGGGAGGCTCGAGGAGGCCGAGCGCTACCTCGCCGAGGCGCTGGAAGCGGACGGCGAGGACCAGAGCACCATCGCCGCCCTCGCCCACGTCCGCCGCGCGTTGGGGAGGCCGATCTCGGAGATGCCGGCCGCTCCCGGGCGGCCGTCCGATGCCGGGAAGCCGGCGCTGCCGCCGCTCCCCGAGCTGCCGCTCCAGCCGCGGGCGAGCGGCGAGACCCGGGCATCCGACCTCCACCGGTCGAGCGGCGAGACGCGCGCGGCGGAGACGCTGCGGCCGGCGCCGTCTGGTGGCGCGCTCCCCGAGCCGCCGTGGCTGGCCGACACCCTGCGGAAGTCGGCGCAGTCGCAGCCGGCGCCGGCAGCGGAGCCGGCCGGCGATCCGCGCGAGCGTGAGGCGCTCTCGCGCAACCCGCGCGCGCTGTTCGCCGACCTGATCGGCGACGCCGACCAGACGGCGCTCCTGCTCGACGCAGACGGCTTCGTCCTCGCCGGCGCGTACCTCGCCGGCGACGGGACCGACGTCGCGCAGGAGGTCGGCGCCGAGCTGTCCGGGGTCAGCGACGAGGCGCAGCGGGCGATGCGCCACCTCGACCTCGGCGACTGGCAGCAGATCATCGTCGAGACCGAGGTCGCGACGATCGCCCTCGCGCCCGGGCCGCGCAACGGGCTGCTGCTCGTCGCCGCCGACGGGGCGATGCCGTTAGGCATGGTCCGCCGCTTCCTCGACCGCGCCGCGGCGCGGGCGCGCAGCTTCGTCGAGGGGATCGCATGAGCGCGACTCCCTTCGCCGAGGTGCTCGCCGCGCTCACCCGCCAGCGCGGGGTGCTCGGGAGCATGGTCGTCAGCGAAGCCGACGGGATCATCGTCGACTCGAACCTGCAGATCGGGGTGAAGGGGAACGTCGTCGCCGCGCTGGCGGCGTCGCTCTACCGCAAGGCGCGGCTGTCGGCCGGGGCGGCCGGGCTCGGGACGGCGAACTTCGTCCAGCTCGAGGCCGAGCGCGGCCGGGTCTGCGCGATCGGGCGCGGCGACCTGCTGCTCGTCACGGTCGCCGAGTCGCGAGCCAACGTCGGGCTCATTCGCGTCGAGATGCTGCGCGCGACGCAGGTGCTCGACCAGTGATGACGCCGGGGGGGGTGTCTCCGTGACGGTCGCCGTCGTCGAGAACTGGGTCGAGGATCCGCTCCGGCGGTTCGTCAGCGACGCGCGCGTCCGCCTCGCGCTGCTCCTGCACCCGAGCGGGCAGGTGCTCGGGCAGTCGGGGTTCACGCGCGCGGTGGACGTGATGTCGGCCTGCGCGCTGGCGGCCGCGATCCATGCCTCGGCGGGAGAGCTCGGCAAGCAGCTGGACGGGAAGCCCTTCCACGTGCTGCACCACGCGGGGAAGGAGCGGCAGATCTTCATCGCCCCGGCGCAGACGCGCCGGGGGCTCTACATTTTCCTCACTGTCTTCGACCGGGAGAGCTCGCTCGGGCTGGTGCAGCTCTACTACGGGGAGTTCGCGCAGCGGCTGGCCGACGCCGCGCCAGTGGTCGAGCCGGAGAAGCCGGTCCTCGCCGAGAACTTCGAGCGGGACCTCAATCACAACCTCGCCGCGCTCTTCGGGCGCGCCTAACGCTCCACCACCGCCTCCGTGTCCCTCGTCAACTACGCGACCCGCGAGATTACCTGCAAGATCGTCTACTACGGCCCTGGGCGGTCGGGGAAGACGACCAACTTGCACTACATCTATTCGCAGGTCCCCGACGACCGGAAGGGGAAGATGGTGTCGCTGGCGACGCAGACCGACCGGACGCTGTTCTTCGACTTCCTCCCCCTCGACCTCGGCCAGATCTCCGGCTTCACGACCAAGTTCCAGCTCTACACGGTGCCCGGGCAGGTCTACTACCAGACCACCCGGAAGCTCGTCCTCCAGGGGGCGGACGGCGTCGTCTTCGTGGCCGACAGCCAGGCGCGCCAGCTCCAGGAGAACATCGAGAGCATGCAGGACCTGCACGCCAACCTCGGCGAGCAGGGAATCGACTCGCGGCAGATCCCGCTCGCCATCCAGTACAACAAGCAGGACCTCCCGTCCGACATGATCCTCACCGTCCCGGAGCTCGAGGACGCGCTCAACTTCTGGGGAGCGCCGAACTTCGCCGCCGACGCCCTCCATGGGCACGGTGTCTTCGAGACGCTGCGCGGCATCTCCGAGTCGGTGCTGAAGAAGCTCAGCGCGGGGGCGGGGGCTCGTTAGTGCAGCCTGACGCGCGCTTCCGCTTCGAGAACTTCGTCGTCGGCTCGGCCAACCGGCTGGCCGTCGCCGCGGCGCGCGCGGTCGCCGAGGCGCCGGGATCGGCGTACAACCCGCTCTTCATCTATTCTGCTTCCGGTCTGGGGAAGACGCACCTCGCCTCGGCCATCGGCAACTACGCGAGAAGCCTCCAGCCGACGCTGCAGACCGAGTACGTCACCCTCGACGACTTCGTCGAGCAGCTCCACGCGGCGATCTCGATCGGGCAGACGCTGAGCTTCACCCAGCGCTACTCGCACGTCGACATGCTGCTCATCGACGACGTGCAGTTCCTGACCGGGCGGCGCGAGACGCAGACCGAGCTGCTGCGGCTGTTCAACGCGCTGCAGGGGAGCGGCCGGCAGATCGTGATGACGAGCGACCGCCCGCCGAACGAGATCGCCGACGTCGACGAGCGGCTCGTCTCGCGCCTCGCCGGGGGTTTGATCGTCGACATCGGCGCCCCCGACTACGAGACCCGGGCGGCGATCCTCCGCAACAAGTGCGAGGAGCGCGGGGTCACGCTCAGGCCTAACGTTCTCGACGAGCTGGCGAAGACCGAGTTCAGCAACGTCCGCGAGCTGCAGGGCGCGCTCAACCGCGTCATCGCCCAGCAGCAGCTCGGCGGCCAGGTCCGCACCGACCAGGTCCGGATCGTCCTCGGCGAGCCGGCGCCGTCGTGGCGGGCGCCGACCCCGGCCAGGGAGATGGGAGGCGAGTACCTCAGCTTCCTCTCCGACGTCGCCAGCGTCGTCGCCCAGAACGTCGAGGGGTGGCGGATGCGGATCAGCGAGGCGATCGCCTTCTGGAACGGCGAGGGCTATCGCACCGCGGTGCTCGAGCGCGCGCTGCACCTCAAGCAGCAGCCGGACATCGAGGGGCTGCTCGGCATGTACACCGCCGCCGTCGAGCGGCTGCGCGCGCTCGAGACCGAGGTCAACACGCTCGACCCGGCGTTAGGCGCGAGCGAGGCGTTCCGTGATCCCGAGCGCGTCAACGAGGCGGAAGACATCATCCGCCGCGCCCAGTCCGGGGAGATCCCGCCGCCGGGGCCCTCGGCCGCGTTCACCCGGGCCGGCTACGAGGTCAGCCCGTCGAACCAGATGGCGGTGAAGGCGGCGGACGCCGTCGCCGCCGACCCGGGGGGGAAGTACAACCCGCTCTTCATCCACGGGCCGAGCGGGACGGGGAAGACGCACCTCGCCAACGCGATCGGCAACGAGATCGTCGAGGCGAGCGGCGGCGCGATCGCCGTGTCGTACGTGAGCGCCGGCGAGTTCATCGACGAGCTGATCGCCGCGCTCCAGGAGGGCACGCTCGAGCGCTGGCGCGCGCGCTATCGCGCCGCCGGCGCGCTGATCATCGACGACGTGCAGTTCGCCGCCGGGAAGGAGCGCACCCAGGAAGAGCTCTTCCACGTCTTCAACGTGCTGCACGGTGAGGGCAAGCAGATCGTCCTCACCAGCGACCGCGGCCCGAAGGAGCTCGAGGGACTCGAGGAGCGGCTGCGCTCGCGCTTCGAAGGCGGGCTCGTCGTCGGGATCGAGCCGCCGGATCGCACGCTGCGCGAGAAGCTGTACGCGCGCTACCTCAGCCTCGTCGAGCCGCCCCCCGAGGACGGATTGCTCGGCTACCTCAGCGACCGGCCGGCGGCGAGCGTCCGCGAGATCATCGGCACGGTCAATCGCCTCGTCGCCGCGGCCGACGTCGCCGGCGTCGCGCTCAGCGTCGCGCTCGCGCGGGCCGAGCTCGAAGGCGTCGGCTCGGCGCCAGCCCCGGCGCCGGCGAACGCACGGGCGATGGATGCCTTCTTCCTCGACGACGAAAAGGTCGTCTGGGACTGGCCCGACGTCGCCGGGCGGGCGATCGAGGAGTGGCGTTAGGCACATGGCGATCAAGGGCTCACTCAAGGAAGCGTCGCTTCCCGACGTCCTCCAGCTCCTGTCGATGGGGAAGAAGACCGGCTGCCTCAGCGTCACGCACCGGAACAACTTCGGCTACATCTACTTCGACAAGGGTCGCATCTGCTACGCGTCGATCGTGAACCGGCGCGACCGGCTCGGCGACATCCTCGTCAAGAGCGGCCTCATTTCCACCGACCAGCTGCTCGACGCGGTGCAGGCACAGGAGAAGCAGCGCGACAAGCGGCTCGGCGAGATCCTCATCTCCCAGGGGGCGATCCAGCGCGAGGAGCTGCACCAGCAGATGCGCGTGCAGATCGAGGAGGCGGTCTACTACCTCTTCACCTGGACGCAGGGCTCGTTCAACTTCGAGGCGGACATCCGCCCCGAGGAGCAGGATTTCCTCGTCTCGATCAACCCCGACGCCCTCCTCCTCGAGGGGGCGCGCCGCGTCGACGAGTGGTCGCTGATCGAGAAGAAGATCCCGAGCTTCGACATCGTCTTCGACGTCGACCGCGCCCGGCTCGCCGCCGCCGAAGCGGCGCCGACGGCCGAGCAGGAGATGCTGATCGGCCTGATCGACGGCCGGCGCGACGTCGCGGCGCTGATCGACGAATCGGGGCTCGCCGAGTTCGGCGTCGGCAAGGCGCTTTACGGGCTCGTCACCGCCGGCTTCCTCACGCGCGTCGGGAAGAGCAAGGCGCCCGAACCGGCGGTCTCCGACGTGCGTGTAGACGAGCACCGCAACCTCGGCATCGCCTTCTACAAGACGGGGATGCTCGAGGAGGCGATCCGCGAGTTCCGCCGCGTCGCCGACCTCCGGCCGGGAGACGGCGCGGCCGGGTTCCACATGGGGCTCGTCCTCATGCGGCAGGGGAAGTGGCCGGACGCGGCGAACGCGTTCCACGAGGCGGCGTCACAGCCGGGGGTGAAGTACGCGGTGTTCCACAACCTCGCCTACGCGCTCGAGCGGCTCGGCCGTTATGACGAGGCCCGCGCCGCGCTCGAGGAAGCGGCGGCGCGCGGCGGGGCGAACGATGCCCGCGTCCGGACGTCGTTGGGCGTGCTCTCCCTCCGCACCGGCGACGTCGCGGCGGCCGACGAGACCCTTGCCGCGGCACGCCCGCTGTGGGGGAAGCGGCCGCCGGCCGCGGCGTGGTTCCACTATGCGGCGCTCGCCGCCGCCCTCGCCGGGGACATCGACCGCGCGTCGGCGCTCCTCGCCGAGGGGATCGGCATCCACAGCCATGCCGCCCCGCTGTTCAACAACCTCGCCGTCGCCCAGGAGCGGCGCGGCAGCCTCCAGGAGGCATCGGTCACCGCCGAGCGCGGCCTGCACGAGGACGCGAGCGTTCCCCAGCTGCACAAGAACGTCGGCGATTATCTCTACCGCAACGCGCAGTACGACGAGGCGCTCGACTCCTACACGCGGGCGGTCAAGCTCAACCCGTCGCTGGGCGACGACGTCTACATGAAGCTCGGCAACATCCGCTACAGGCGGCAGGAGCGGGAGGAAGCGGTCAAGTGCTGGGAGCGCGCCCTCGAGCTCGATCCCGACAACCAGATCGTCCGCACCAACCTCGATGCCGTGCGCAAGGTGATGCAATGAGCGCCGCGCTCGACGACGCGGAGTTCCTCGAGCTGACGGCGAAGATCGCGCGCGAGCGCGACTTCCGCTGCGGCAGCTACAAGGAAAAGTGCCTGCGCCGGCGGATCGCCGTGCGCATGCGCGCCCGCGGCGCGCACCGCTACGCCGACTATGCCAGGATCCTCGACGGCGACAGCGGCGAGTGGGACAAGCTGATGGACACGCTGACCATCAACGTCACGAAGCTGTTCCGGAACTGGGAGACGTATTCGCTCCTCGCCGACAGCATCGTCCCCGGGCTCTGGGCCGCCCATCATGACCAGGTGAAAGTGTGGAGCGCGGGGTGCTCGTCGGGAGAGGAGCCGTATTCGCTGGCGACCCTCTTCTACCGCGCCGGCGAGAAGAGCGGGCGCCCGGCCACCGCGCAGCGCGTCCGGATCCTCGGCACGGACATCGACCGGCGAAGCCTCGATGCGGCGCGGGCCGCGCTGTTCGACGAGGATGCATTTGCCGATACTCCGAAGGAGTACCGCGAGCGGTACTTCACGCCGGAGTATCCGGCGACGGTGTTGCCGGCGATCAGATCGCTCGTCGCCCTCGAGCGGCGCGACCTGCTCCTCGAGGAGGCGCCGCCGGGCGGCTTCCACATGATCGTCTGCCGCAACGTCCTGATCTACTTCGACCGCGAATCGCAGGAGATGCTCTTCCAGCGCTTTCATGACGCGCTGCTTCCCGGCGGGATCCTCGTGCTCGGGAAGGTCGAGACGCTCCTCGGAAACATCCGCAACAAGTTCGCCGCCGTCGAGGCGCGCGAACGCATCTATCGGAAGCTGTGAGTGATCAACGGGTGAAGGTCGCCGACTTCGCCGTCGGCAAGGGCGGCGGGGTACTCTCGACCATCGGCCTCGGCTCGTGCGTCGCGATCGCCATCTACGACAGGCAGGCGCGCGTCGGCGGGATGGCGCACGTGCTCCTGCCGAGCGAGGGGCTGTCGCGCGACAAGGACAACCGCGCGAAGTTCCCGGGCACCGCGGTGCCCCTCCTCCTCGAGGAGATGCGGAAGCTCGGCGCGCGCGGGCCGTACACGGCGAAGATCGCCGGCGGGTCGAGCATGTTCGGCGCGCTCCTCCCGTCGGGGGGGATCAACATGGGGGAGCGGAACGTCCTCTCCTCGCGCCAGGCGCTGAGCGAAGCGGGAATCCCCCTCGCCGCGCAGGATGTCGGCGGCGACTATGGCCGCAGCGTCTATTTCCACCTCGACGATGGGCGGATGCTGGTGCGGTCCCTGAAGTCCGGTGACCGCGCCCTCTAGGCGACACACCGTCCTCGTCGTCGACGACAGTGCGTTCATGCGCAAGGTCGTCACCGAGATCATCGACGGGTCCGAGGCCTTCCGGGTCGTCGGCACGGCGCGGAACGGCCACGACGCGCTTCGCCAGATCCACGCCCTCGACCCGGAGATCGTCACGCTCGACGTCGAGATGCCCGAGCTGGGCGGGATCGAAACGTTAGGCTACATCATGTCGGAGACGCCGCGCCCGGTGGTGATGCTGAGCGCGGCGCAGGCGACCGGCCGCGACGACCCGACGCTGCGCGCCCTCGAGCTCGGGGCGCTCGACTTCGTCCGCAAGCCGTCCGGTCCGATCAGCCTCGACATGGACAGCGTTGCCGAGACCCTGCTCAACGCGCTGGCGGCGGCGCTGCAGGTGAACCTCGGCGGGGTCCGGATGCTCGCCCGGCCGCGCTTCGTGCAGCCCACCGCGCGCGCCGCCGCCG
>DASZNJ010000339.1:0-10054 GCA_035551575.1 Gemmatimonadaceae bacterium | reverse complement strand
GAGCCGACATGGGAGGAGCTGCGCGGGCTGAGCGCCGAGGAGCGGCGCGCGGTGATCGACTATTTCCGACGGATGAACGCCGAGGCGAAGCCATGACCGCGCGACGGCTCGCCGCGCTGCTCCTGATCTCGGGCGCGGCAGCCACCGCCGCCGTCGCTCCGGCAGCCGCGCAGCGGCTGCCCGGGCGGTCGAGCGGGTCGCTCATCCGGGCGCTCGACCTCGAGCAGCGGGGGCGAAACGCCGAGGCGGTCGCCGCCTTCCGCGACGCCCTCGGGAGTTCCGACATGCTCGCCGCCCTGCTCGGGCTCGAGCGCGTGTACGCGGCGATGGCGCAGAGCGACTCGCTGGTTCCGATCGCCGATTCGCTCGCCCGGGCCCACCCGTCGGAGACGATGGTGCAGATCGTCAGGCTCCGCGTGCTCCGCTACGCGCGAAAGCCCGCGGCGGCGACGGCGGCCTTCGCCGAGTGGGTGCAGCGGGCGCCCGCGCAGATCACCCCGTACCGCGAGTACGCGCGCATCCTGCTCGAGACGGGAGATCTCGCGACCGCGGACAGCGTGATCGAGGCGGCGCAGCGGTTGCCGGGGGCCGCTCGTGCCCTCGCCGCCGAGCGGGCGCGCGTCCAGTCGGCGCGCGGGGAGTGGTCGCGGGCGACGTCGAGCTGGCGCGGCGCGGTCGAGAACGGGCCGCACCTCGTTCCCGAAGCGGCGTTCGCGTTAGGCGCGGCGCCCGGTGACGCCCGTGACGACATCCGCCGGGTGCTCGCGGGCGCCCCCGCTTCGGCGGAGGCGCGCATCCTCCTCTCGCAGCTCGAGCTGATGTGGGGTTCGCCGGCGGCCGCGTGGTCGGCCCTCGCCCGGCTCCGCGCCGACCCTCCGGCCATCGCCGCCTGGCGCGAGTTCGCCGAGCGGGCCGAGGGCAGCGAGGCATGGCTCCCCGCGCGCGACGCCTGGCGCGCGGTCCTCGGCGCCACGAAGTGCGACGCCGAGACGGCACTCCGCGCGACCGACGATGCGATCCGCGGCGGCGATGCGGCGGGCGCCCTCGCCGTACTCGACGGTTTCCCCTGTGCGGCGTCGAGCCCGGGAACCGCGCGCGTCGCCGCGGCACTGCGCGTCCGCGCGCTCGCGCGCTCGGGGAAGGCTGCCGAGGCGACCGCGGCGCTCGCCCCGCTCGCGCTCACCGACGACGAACGCCGCGTGCTCACCACCGACCTCGCCTGGGCGTGGGTCCGCGCTGGAGACACCGCGAACGCGCGGGCGATGATGGGTGACGCGCTCGCCGACGACAGCAGCGGGGTGCGCGGCTGGCTCGCGGTCTACGACGGAGACATCGCGACGGCACGCACAGCGCTGCGCGAGTCGGGCACCCCGTCCAGCGACGCGGTGCGCGCGCAGGCGATCATCGCCCGCACCCGCGCCGATCGCGCGCCGCAGCTCGGCGCCGCCTTTCTCGCGCTCGCCAGACACGACTCGGTGAAGGCGGCGGCGCTGTTCGAGGGCGCGACCGCCGAGCTCCCCGATGCTGCGCCCCTACTCCTCGCGACCGCGGCCGAGATCCGGCATGCCCGCGGCGACGCCAGCGGCGCAGTCGCCCTCTGGCAGCGCATTCTCGACAGGTACGGCGATTCCGCCGACGCTCCCCCCGCCGAGCTCGCGCTCGCCCGCGCGCTGCTCGCGTCGGGGGACCGGGCGGGGGCGAAGGCGCACGCCGAGCACCTGATCCTGACGTACCAGAGCAGCGCCCTCGTCCCGCAGGCGCGCCGGCTGCTCGACACGTTGGGCGGGGCGGAATGACCGGACCGATCGTGCGTCGCCGGATGCGCGTGCTCGCCATCCTGGCCGCGCTCCTGCTCCCGGCCGCGGCCGGCGCCCAGCACCTGCTCGTCCCGATGGACGATGCGCAGCAGAACCACCTCAAGGCATACGGGCTGACCTTTCACGCCCTGCAGCTCGGCCAGAAGGCCGAGTGGCTGCTCAACTATCGCGGCGGCGCCTTCCTCCTCCCCGACCTCCCCGACCTCCGTCGGCGGTCGGCGCTCGAGGGAGTGACCGTCGAGCCGGTGAGCGACGCCGCGGTCGCCGCCGTTCGCGCCGAGATGGCTGGCGGCAACATGGACGCGATCCCCCTCGAGAAGGCGCCGAAGATCGCCGTCTACTCGCCGCCTAACGCGCCGCCGTGGGACGACGCCGTGACCCTCGCCCTCAAGTACGCGGGGATCGAGTACACCCGCGTCTACGACGACGAGGTCGAGCGCGACGGCCTCGCCGGCTACGACTGGGTGCACCTCCACCACGAGGACTTCACCGGCCAGCTCAACAAGTTCGCCGTCACCTACGGCCTGACCACCTGGTTCCAGGCGCTCAAGGCGGAGAACGAGGCGACCGCCCACCGTTTTGGCTTCGCCAGCATCCCGGCGCTGAAGAAGGACGTCGCCGAGAAGATCCGCCGCTTCGTCGAGCGCGGCGGCTTCCTCTTCGCGATGTGCGGCGCGACCGAGACCCTCGAGCTGGCGATCGCCGGCCATGACGTCGACATCGCCAACGAGTACGCCGACGGCACCCCGGTCGACCCGCACGCCGACGAGAAGATGGACTGGTCGCGGACGATGGCCTTCCGCGACGCGCACATCGTCGCCTCCCCCCTCGTCGGGTCGATGAGCGACATCGACGGGCACCAGGTCAACGCGCCGGGCCAGCGCCAGCCGTTAGGCCAGTTCACCCTCTTCGCCTTCGCCGCCAGGTTCGATCCCGTCGCCTCGATGCTGGTGCAGGACCACCAGTCCACGATCCCCGACTTCTACGGCGTGACCACCAGCTTCACGAAGAAGACGCTGAAGCCGGGGGTGACGGTGCTCGCCAGCGAGGAGGGCGCGCCGTGGGTGAAGTACATCCACGGCGACTACGGCAAGGGCTCGTGGACCTTCCTCGGCGGCCACGACCCCGAGGATCCGCAGCACGTGGTCGGCAGCGCACCGACCGACCTCGCGCTGCACCCGAACTCGCCCGGGTACCGGCTGATCCTCAACAACGTGCTCTTCCCCGCCGCGAAGAAGAAGCCGCTCAAGACCTGAAGGCTGTCACGCCACGGCGTTGCGCCTGATGGTCTCGCGATAGAACGACGCGCTCAACTTCGGCGTCCGCGTCTGCGTCGCATAGTCCACGTAGTGCAGCCCGAAGCGATTGGTGTAGCCGTCCGCCCACTCGAAGTTGTCCATCAGGCTCCAGAGGAAGTAGCCCTTCACCGGCACCCCGTCGGCCGTCGCGCGCTGGAGCTGCGAGAGATAGTTGCGCAGGTACATGATCCGGTCGGTGTCGTACACGAGGCCGTCGGCGGCGGGCACGTCCGAGGACGAGCAGCCGTTCTCCGTGATGTAGATCTCCTTCACCTTCCACAGCTTCGCCACGTTGCGCGGCCCCCAATAGAGCGCTTCGGGCCCGATCGTGAGCCACGACGACGCCATGTGCGGGTAGGAGCCCGGATTGGGGACGTGGGCGAAGCCCAGCGGCGAGCTGTCGTCGGCACGGACCCAGGTCGGGGTGTAGATGTTGATCCCGACAAAATCGAGCGGGCTCGAGATCACCTTCAGGTCGGCCGCAGTGAACTTCGGCGCGTCGGCGCCGGTCCGCTCGAGGTATGCGTCGGTGTACTTCCCCTCCTGGATCACCGTCATGTACTGGGCGTTCATCTCCCGCGTCGCGCGCTCGGCGGCCCTGATGTGCGCGTCGTTCTCGATGACCGGCACGCAGATGGTCATGTTCTCGGCGAGGCCGACTCTCGTTCCCGGCCTGGCGTTCGCGCGGATGGCCTGCACCGCGAGCCCGTGCCCGAGCACCGCGTTATGCCGCGTCTGGTTGAATCGGCCCGGCGGAAGCTTCAGCCCGGGCGCGTGGATGCCGATCGAGTATCCGAGCTCGACGAACGCGCCGAACTCGTTGATGGTGAAGAAATGCTTGACGCGATCCGACAGATGCTGCGCGACGTACCCCGCGTAGCGCCCGAACGCCTCCGAGGTGTCGCGCGACTCCCAGCCGCCGCCGTTGTCCTGCAGCGCCTGCGGCAGGTCCCAGTGATAGAGCGTCGCGAACGGCGTGATGCCGTTCGCCAGCAGCTCATCCACGAGACGGTTGTAGAAGTCGAGTCCCTTCGGATTCGGTGAGCCGCTTCCCTGCGGAAACACCCGTGGCCAGGCGATCGAGAAGCGATAGGCCCTGACGCCTAACGCCTTCATCAGCTGGACATCCTGCCTGTAGCGGTGATAGTGGTCGTCGGCGACGTCGCCGGTCGCGCCGTTCACCGTCTTGCCCGGGGTGTGAGAGAACGTGTCCCAGATGGATGGTCCGCGGCCGTCCTCGTTCACGGCGCCTTCCACCTGGTACGACGCCGTTGCGGTGCCCCAGCGAAACCCCTTCGGGAAGGAGCGGCCCGGCGACGCGATCGCCGCCTCGTCCATCGCCGGGGTCGCGACAGCCGGCATCGCGGCCGAGAGTGCGCCCATACCGGCGAGCTGGGCGAAGGTGCGGCGCGAGATGTCGTTGTCCATGGCTGGGGCTCCGCGGGTGGATGACGCTCGAGTGCTGGGCCACGCGAACATATGCGCGCGCGGCCGCGGCTGCGAATCCCGGCCGACCCGGACCTGTCTTCGGCGTCTCTTCGTGCTAGATTCCGATGTGGTCCTCCCCGGCAGCCAGCTCCCCGTCAGCAGCGACGACCGCCTCGACAAAAAGGCGGCAGCGGCCATCCGCGCGGCCATCCGCCTCGCCGGCGGCCGCGAGGTGTGCTTCGCCTGCACGATCGACGACGAAGGCCGCGTCGCGACGGCGCGCGTCGTCGCGCGCGGCGACGTCGGCAAGGTGCTCGCGCTCCCCGGCTTCGCCAGGCGCGGTGAGATGCTGGTTCACAACCACCCGTCGGGTCTCCTCGAGCCGTCGGACGCAGACCTGAACGTGGCCGCGCGGATCCATGACGACGGGATCGGCTTCGCGATCGTCGACAACGCGGCGACGGAGCTCTACGTCGTGGTCGAGGTGCCGCGGCACGATCCGCTCGTCGCGCTCGATCCCGCGGCGATCGACGCCGACCTCGGGCCCGGCGGCCCGATCGCCGCGCTGCACGGCTCGTACGAGGATCGTCCGAGCCAGCGCCGGATGGCGACGACGATCGCTCGCCTCTACAGCGACGGGGGGATCGGGCTCCTCGAGGCGGGAACCGGCGTCGGCAAGTCGTTAGGCTACCTCCTCCCCGCGCTGCGCTGGGCCGCGGCCAACGGTGAGCGGACGATCGTCAGCACGAACACGATCAACCTGCAGGAACAGCTGATCGGGAAGGACCTCCCGTTCCTCGCGAAAGCGCTCGGCGACCAGCCGGTGCGCTTCGCGATGCTCAAGGGGTGGCGCAACTATCTCTGCCTGACGCGCCTCGAGCAGGCGCGGTCGAACGAGGGGACTCTCCTCGACGGGACCGAGCGCGAGGAGCTCGCCGCGATCGCTGCCTGGGCGGCGCGAACGAAGGACGGCTCGCTCGCCGACCTGGCCACGCCACCGCGTCCCGAGATCTGGGACGAGGTTTCCGCCGAGCCCGACCTCTGCACCCGCCTGCAGTGCCCGGCCTATCAGAAGTGCTTCGTCTACGCGGCGCGCCGCGAGGCAGCGAAGGCCGATGTCGTCGTCGTCAATCACCACCTGCTGCTCAGCGACGTCGCCGTCAGGCGCGCGACGCAGAACTGGGACGAAGCCGCGGTGCTCCCCTCCTACGACCGGCTCGTCATCGACGAGGGCCACCATCTCGAGGACGCTGCCGCCGGGCACCTTGGCGCGACGGTGACGCGGCGCGCGCTGGTGCGCGCATTCAACCGGCTCGAGCGCAAGCAGGGGAGGGGACTGCTCGCGTCGCTGGTCGGGAAGCTGTCGTCGCAGAGCGACCTGCTCAGCGCGGCGAGCCTCGACCTCGTGAACCAGCGCCTCGCGCCGGCGGTGCACGCGGCGCGCGAGAAGGGGGCACTCGTCTTCGACCTCCTCGACGGCGTCCTGGTGGAGAGCGGGGGGGCGATGCTCCGCCTCACCGACGATTTCGCCAGCCACCCGGTGTGGCGCGGTGGGCTCGACGTCGCGCTCACCGACCTGCTCGGCGAGATCGAGCTGCTGCACGACGGGCTGCGCGTCGTCCGCGAGCGGCTGGAGGGAAGCGGCAAGCTCGAGGAGTCCGTTGCGCCGCTGCTCAACGAGATCCGCGCCGTCGGGAAGCGCCTGCAGACGTCGGGAGACTCGCTGCGCAACGCGCTCCGTCCGGCGCCCGATGCCGATCCGACGGTGCGCTGGATCGAGGTCCGCGGGCGCGACCGCGGCGTCGCCGTCTCGGCGGTCCCCCTCGACCTCGCGCCGATTCTCCGCGAGGACCTGTTCAAGCGCGTGAAGACGACCGTGATCACGAGCGCCACGCTGGCCACCGACAACCGCTTCGACTTCCTCGCCTCGAGGCTCGGGCTCGACGCCGAAGAGGTCATCCCGCACACCGAGGTCTTCCCTTCGCCCTTCGACTACCGGGCGCAGTCGATCCTCGCCGTGCCGAGCGACTTCCCGGCGCCTAACGTTGACGCGGCGGGACACTTCCAGGCGGTGATCCGGGCGACGGTCGACCTCGCCGAGGCGGCCGATGGCGGGCTCTTCATCCTCTTCACGAGCCACAAGGACCTGCGCGCCGCCGCCGTCGAACTGCGGTCGCGCGGCATCGAGCGGCGCTGGCCCCTCCTCGTCCATGGCGAGGATGCGCGCGATGCGCTGCTCCGGCGGTTCCGCGACAACGGGCGCGCGATCCTGCTCGGGACCGCGTCGTTCTGGGAGGGGGTCGACGTCCCCGGGCGCGCGCTGCGCGGGCTGGTGATCTCGCGCTTCCCCTTTCGCGTACCGACCGAGCCGGTGACCGCCGCGCACTGCGAGTCGATCGAGGCCCGCGGCGGCGATGCCTTCACCGAGTACATGATGCCGCACGCGGCGCTGCGGCTGAAGCAGGGGTTCGGCCGGCTGATCCGGACGGCGACCGATCGCGGGGTCGTCATCCTCGCCGATCCGCGGGCCTCGAGCAAGCCGTACGGCCGCGAGCTGGTGAAGGCGCTCCCCCCGGCGCGGCGACTTTTTACTGCCTGGTCGAGGATTCGCGAGGAAATCCGTATCTTTTATGGGTAGCCGACGGCGCTGCGTGCCGTCTCATGCGTCATGGCGCCACTCGTGGCAGCGACGACGCGCAGCGCCCTCTCGTCCGTGACTCGATCCCTCAGCGGCACATGCTTCCAGGAAAGATCGTCTGCGTCGGCCGGAACTACCGCGACCACGCGAAGGAGCTCGGCAACGAGGTCCCGAAGGAGCCGCTGATCTTCCTCAAGCCGCCGTCGAGCGTGATCGGGAGCGGCGATCCGATCGTGCTCCCCGCGGCGTCCACGCGCGTCGAGTTCGAGGGGGAGATCGGGGTCGTCGTCGGCGCGAAGCTGTGCCGGGCGACTGAGGCCGAGGCGATGCGCGGCATCGGCGGGATCGTCGCCGTGAACGACGTCACTGCCCGCGACCTGCAGAAGACCGACGGCCAGTGGACGCGCGCGAAGGGGTTCGACAGCTTCTGCCCGATGGGGGTTCCCGGCGACGCGCCGACCGACCTCCAGCGCCTGACGGTGGTCACGCGCGTCAACGGCGTCGAGAAGCAGCGCGGCAGCGCCTCGGACATGGTGTTCTCGATCCCGGCGCTCCTCTCGTACATCTCGCACGTGATGACCCTCGACCCGGGCGACCTCGTCGCGACGGGGACGCCGGCCGGGGTTGCGCCGCTCGCGCCGGGGGACATCGTCGAGGTCGAGATCCCCGGGATCAGCCGCGTCAGCAATGGTGTGAAGGCGGATCGCTGATGCCGCGGCTCGCGCCCCGGTTCGCGACCCTCCCGGTCTATCCGGGCGCGCACGTCCCGGCGCGGAAGCGCGAGCTGGTGGCCCGGGGGGTCGACGTGATCGACCTCGGCGCCGGCGATGCCGATCTCGCGGCGCCCCCCGCCGCCATCGCGGCGCTCAAGCGCGCGGTCGACGACCCGGCGATGAGCCGATATGGCTTCGGCCTCGGCCTGCCCGCGTATCGCGAAGCGATCTCGAGGTGGATGGAGGAGCGCTTCGGTGTCCGTTTCGACCCCTTTACCGAGGTCGTCCCCCTCATCGGGTCGAAGGAGGGGATCGCCCACCTGGCGATGGCCTATGTCGGCACGGGAGACGTCACGATCATTCCCGAACCAGGATATCTGGCGTACCTTGGCGGGACGCTGCTCGGGGAGGGGACAGCGTACACGGTGCCGCTTCGTCCGGAGCACGATTTCCTGGTCGATCTCGAGGCGATCCCGCCCGCAGTGCTGAAGCGGGCGCGGATCCTGTATCTCAACTATCCGAACAACCCGACGGCGGCGGTCGCGCCTCGAGATTACCTCGAGCGCGTCGTCGAGCGGTGCAGGGAACTCGATGTCCTGCTGGTGTACGACAATGCCTACTCGGAGCTCGCCTACGACGGATACGTCCCGCCGAGCATCTTCGAGATCGCCGGCGCCGACGACGTGGCGATCGAGTTCCACTCGCTGTCGAAGACGTACAACATGACGGGGTGGCGCTGCGGGTGGGCGGTGGCGCGCCCATCGGTCGCGGCGGCGCTGGCGAAGGTCAAGACGTTCGTGGACACTGGAGCATTCATGGCGGTTCAGGCAGCGGGAGTGGCGGCGCTGGAGAGCTGGGCCGACTGGGTCCCCGGGAACGTCGCGATCTTTCGCGAGCGCCGGGACGCAGCCGCCGAGGCGTTCCGCGCCGCCGGCTTCGCCTGCGCCACGCCGCGCGCGGCGATGTACCTCTGGTGCCCGCTGCCGGCGGGGATCGCCAGCCGCGACTTCGCCGACCGGCTCCTCGACGAGGAGGGGGTCGTTGTCCTTCCCGGCTCCGCGTTAGGCAGCGGGGGCGAGGGCTACTTCCGGGTCTCGTTCATCAAGCCCCCGGAGCGGCTCCGTGAGGCGGCTGGCCGTGCCGGCCGCCTGCTCGCCCGCATGCAGGGTGCCCGCGCATGATGCCGGTGCGGCGCCGCGACTATCGCTCGCTCGCGACTTCGCTCGCGCTGCACCTCGTCGGCGTGGTGCTGCTCGTCCGGATCGTGATGGTGCCGAGCACCCTGATGTCGATCTTCCGCGAGGAGCCGCGCGTCATCGCGCGCTCGCCGGAGAAGCTCTTCTACATCCCGCTCGCCCCGCGCCGCGACAGCTCGGTCGCCCGCGCCCGGATCGACGGGGGCGATGGGCGCACGGCGTCGCCGAAGCTCCCGGTCGCCCCGATGCTGCGGGCGCCGGTGACGGTGCCTAACGTGCTGCCGCCGGCGCCGAAGGTCGCGGTCACGCCGGGCGAGCCCGGGGGGAGCGGTCCGCTGATCGGCGGCGGTGGCGCGCTGCGCGGCGTGCAGCCCTCGTACGGCGACGGCCGGCTCTGGCCCGAGCCCGGCCCCCTCATCGGCGCGCCCAAGACCGACGACGAGCGGCGCGACAGCGTGTTCGCCTCGCTGCTCGGGAAGTACCAGGACTCGCTCAATCTCGCCGAGCGCGGCCAGGTCGGCCCGGGCGAGCGCCCGTCGTGGATCTTCAACCGCGGCGGCCAGGAGTATGGCATCGACCGGAACAAGATCCACCTCGGCAAGTTCTCGCTGCCGAGCGCGCTCCTCTACCAGCTCCCGCTGGCGAAGTACCAGGGCGACATCTCGCGGGACCGCGAGCGCACGATGATCGCGCAGGAGATGTACGAGCAGTCGCACCGCCGCCTCAACGAGGAGCAGTTCCGCGCCGCGGTCAAGGCGATCCGCGCCCGCAAGGAACGCGAGCGCCGCGAGGCGGAAGCGGCGAAGAAACCGATCGAGCAGACGCCGCTGTCGGCCGGGACGCGTTAGGCGCCTGACGGGGGTGTCAGGGGTCGGGTGTCAGCAGGGATGCCGTACCTGACCCCTGACCCCTGACACCTGACCCCTGACCCCTGACCCCTGACCCCTGACCCCCTCCTCAGTCC
>DASZNJ010000338.1:0-4397 GCA_035551575.1 Gemmatimonadaceae bacterium | reverse complement strand
ATGCGCGCGCGGCGGGCGCGATGCCGGTCCGAGCGCTGACCGCACTCGCGAGCGGCGCGGGACAACGCAACGACAAGCGATATCCCGTCCCCACCGAGGACGGCGTGTCGATCGACAAGGACAACTCGGTGATCATCGCCCGGGCGAACGGGAAGATCTACGCCTTCTCGTTAGGCTGCCCGCACCAGAACACCGCGCTGCGCTGGGACGTGGACGATCACCAGTTCGTGTGCCCCAAGCACAAGTCGCACTACCGCGACGATGGGACGTTCATCAATGGCCGCGCGACGCGCGACATGGACCGGCTGCCGATCCGCCGCGAGGGGGCCGAGCTCGTCGTCGACGTCGACACGGTCTACCAGCAGGACGACAACCCGAAGGAATGGAGCGCGGCGTTCATCGCCGCCTGAGTCGATCTTCAGAGGCACCCTGCCATGGAAAAGGTCATCGCTGCCGGCGGCGAGAGCACTCCCTGCGAGGGCTGTGTCAGCCGTCGTGACTTCCTCGCGCGCGCCGCCGTGCTGGCGGCCGCGATCGGCGTCGCCGCGGCGTGCGGCGGCGCGGGGAGCGACGTCACCGGAATCCGATCCGGCCCGCTGCCGGGCGGACCGGTCACCTTCCACCTGAGCGACTACGCCGGGCTCGCGGCGGTTGGCCAGCCGGTGGAGCTCCGCGACGCCAGCGGCCGCGGCCTGGGGGTCGCCGCCGTCCGCACCGGCGACGCCGCCTTCATCGCGTTAGGCATGGCGTGCACGCACCAGGGAACGAAGGTCGACATCAGCGGCCACGGCTTCACCTGCCCGAATCACGGCGCGCAATTCAGCAGCACCGGCGCGGTGACGCGGGGCCCGGCCGCCCAGCCGCTGTATCGCCACGACGTCGTCTACGACGCGACCGCCGGAACGCTGACGGTGAGCTGAGCGCGGCGCGGGCCCTGCCTGACGGCTGGCGCCGGGCGGGCGCCTCTTGCGCTCCGCCGCAGACGCTGTAGCTTTGCGTTGTCCCGAACAAAAACCGAACAACATCTGTCCCGGGACCGCTCGTTCACCTTCACCGCTCGAGGCCCCGAATGCCCGCCACGACCGCCGCTCCCGCCACCCCCTCCGGCTTCATCTCCCCGGCCGACCTTCTCACGCACTGGCAGGGACACCGCCGCCTCACCCGCCGCGTGATCGAAGCATTTCCCGAGGACAAGCTCTTCACCTTCTCGGTCGGCGGCATGCGGCCATTCGGCGAGCTCGCCGCCGAGATGCTCGGGATGGCCGAGCCGACGGTGCGCGGCGTGGTGACCGGCGAGTGGAAGCAGTACGCCGGCGCCAGGGCGGCGAGCAAGGCCGACCTGCTCCGCCAGTGGGACGAGAGCACCAGGCAGCTCGACGAGCTCTTCCCGCGGATCCCCGCCGACCACTTCAAGGACACGATCACGGCGTTCGGCCAGTATACCATGCCGGTGCACGGGATCATCTTGTACACCATCGACAACGAGATCCATCACCGCGGCCAGGGATACGCCTACCTCCGCGCGTTAGGCATCGAGCCGCCGCACTTCTGGGTCCGCGACTGACCATCCGGGGGGCGTGGATGCCACTCCCCCCGTGCCATTCTCCGGCCGGTGAGCCGTTGCCCCCGCAGGCGGCGAGTCGCGACGGCTGAACGGCAATCGCATGGATCACCGCGGATCGCTGGTTGTCCGGCTCCTGCGCGTAGCGGGCGAGGGCGATCGACCACGGAGAAGGACAACGCCGCCCGCGTGCGCAACGTTCAGCCTCCCGCAGCTGAACGACCGACCGCACCATGACGACCGCCGGGCGCGAAACCGTACGCCGCTGTCCGGCAATACCCTCAAAACTGTCGAGACTCGCCTTACAGACTTTCGCCGCGCATGGAGCGGAATTGTCAGTGTCGAGGTTGAGTCGCGTCGCGCCGGGTTCGTTCATCGAACGGAATCGTCATACCCGCCAGTTGCGTCGTACCCCGCCCCGATGCTGTGCACCACCGTCGGCGCGGACTTCCGTTCCCCACCTTCCGGGAGCTGACCACGCGCCTTCGCGACAACACGCGAGGTGTGCGCGACCATGTCCGTCACGACTACAGAACCAGCAGCAATCGCTCCCTCCAGCCCGCGCGCCGAGCCGAAAGTCCATCGGCTCCGCGAGCATACCGTCGAGATAGTTTCCGACGCCGGCGAAGGAGCGCAGAAGTGCGGCCAGGTGTTCGGCGCCGTCTCGGCGAAGATGGGCAACGGCGTCTGGACCGTCGAGATCATCCCCGCCGAGATCCAGCCTCCGGCGCGCGTCCCCGAGGGAGCGAGTGGTTTCCGCATCCGGCTTGGCGACGGGCCGATCACCAACTGGGGCGACGCGACGAACCTCGTCGTCGCGTTCAATGAACAGGTGCTGCTCGCCCGGCACCGCGTCGGCGCGCTCGCCGATGACGCGGTCCTCGTTCTCGAGGACAGGTGGGCGACGCACGACGACCCCGACATCCGCGCCGCATGGACGGCCGGGATGGCCGAGCTCTCGGGAAGGAATTATCGGATCATGACGGCGCCGATGGAGGAGCTCTGCCTGACGCTCGTCGACGACCCGAAGAAGGGAAAGAACATGTTCGTGCTCGGGATGCTCGGCTGCATCTACGCGCGCGATGTGGCGCGGATCAGGGAGCAGATCGCCCAGACGTTCCGCAAGAAGAGCGAGGCGGTCTACGAGCGGAACGTGAAGCTGATGCAGCTCGGCTGGAGCTGGGCCGAGGAGCACATCGACTTCCGCATCGACGTCCCGGTCCAGGTGGCCGACCGCGAGCTCGTCGTCATGAACGGCAACGAGGCGATCGGGCTCGGGGCGGTCGCGTCGGGGATGGAGCTGTGCGCGATGTACCCGATCACCCCGGCGACGTCCGTCTCGCACTACCTGAGCGAAGTGTTCGAGAAGTTCGGCGGCATCGTTCACCAGGCCGAGGACGAGATCGCCGCCGCCGGCGTCGCGATCGGCGCGTCGTACGCGGGGAAGGTCGCCTTCACCATCACCTCGGGACCGGGGCTCGCGCTGAAGACGGAGTTCCTCGGGCTCGCCGTCATGACCGAGACGCCGCTCGTGCTCGTGGATGTGCAGCGCGGCGGGCCGAGCACCGGGTTGCCGACGAAGGTCGAGCAGTCGGACCTCCTCGCCGCGCTCTTCGCGTCGCCCGGCGACGCGCCGCACATCGTGATCGCGCCCGCGACGATCGAGGAGTGCTTCCATGTGATGGTCACCGCGCGGCGGCTCGCCGAGGCGTTCCGCACCGTGGTGATGGTGCTCTCCGACGCGAATCTCGCGACCGGGGTGACGCCGTTCGCGCGGCCGAAGCCTGACGCCCGCTGGCAGGCGGAGCCCCTCGATCTCGCGCCGGTGCCTGACGGCGAGAAGCCATACGCGTGGGATCCCGACACGGGGCTGTCGCGGCGCATCATCCCGGGGCGGCCCGGCGGGATGTTCACGCTCACCGGCCTCTCGCACGACGAGGGGAGCAAGGTCGCGTACAGCTCGGGAATCCACCAGAAGTCGTCGGCGATGCGCAGCCGCAAGCTCGCGGTGCTGCAGGAGCTGCTGCTGCCGCCCGTGCCGTACGGCGGCGAGAGCGGCGACCTGCTGGTCGTCGGATGGGGGAGCACGAGGGGCGCGATCGAGGAAGCGGTGGATCGCGCGCGCGCCGAGGGGCTCGCGGTGTCGTCGATTCACCTGCGCTTCCTCTCCCCGCTCGAGCCGGGGCTGAAGAAGATCTTCGCGCGGTTCCGGAAGGTGATGACCGTCGAGATCAACTACAGCGACGAGATCGGCGACCCGCACATCACCGAGGAGAACCGGCGCCGCGGCCAGCTCGCGATGCTGCTGCGCGCGTCGACGCTCGTCGACGTGGACTGCTGGACGCGCGTCCCGGGGGAGCCGCTCCGTCCCGGCGCGATACTCGGAGCCATTCGCGGACGCATGCCGCACGGAGGTGCACAGTGACGATCGCCTGCGGGCTCCCGATCCTCCAGGACCAGGAGGATCACGAATACGGGCTGTGCGACTACGAAGGCGCGCGCGCCCGCTGGTGCCCCGGCTGCGGCGACCACTCCATCCTCGCCGCGGTGCAGAAGCTCCTCGCCAGCGAGCAGCTAGTCCCGGAAAACACGGTCTTTGTCTCCGGCATCGGCTGTTCGAGCCGGTTCCCGCACTACCTCAAGACGTACGGCTTCCACGGAATTCACGGCCGCGCGCTTCCTGTCGCGACGGGGATTCGCCTCCATCGCCCCGACCTGACGGTCTTCGTGGTGATGGGCGACGGCGACTGCACGTCGATCGGCGCGGGGCACTGGCTGCACGCGATGCGCTACAACGTGCGCATGGTGGCGCTGATGCTCGACAACGCCATCTACG
>DASZNJ010000337.1:0-8526 GCA_035551575.1 Gemmatimonadaceae bacterium | reverse complement strand
GGCGACGGGGGACATCTACTCGGGGCTGTGGTATCCGGTGGTGGTGGCGGCGCTGACCGTGGTGATCGGAGGGGTGTTCGTGAGGGAGACGCGGGATCACGACCTGGAGGGGGAGGGGACGGCGGGAAGAATGGATTGAGTCGGGAAGGCTCGAGGCTGTCTCGGGAATGGGAGTCTTGCAACGAGCCGTCGGAATGGAAGTCCCGAAACTGCTTCGGGGATGCGAGTTCCGAAACGGACCCGGAACGGAAACCTCGAAAAAGGCAGTGAAAACAGGAAGCTCGAAACTGCTTTGAATGGGATGGTCGTAACTGCGGGGCTCCCTGACGCGAGTCCGGGAGGCGCCCCGCCACCGCGGAGATGCAGTGGCGGGCGTCTTTCCAGCTCAGGAAGCTTCGATGCTTCCATTCCGCAGTGGTTTCGAGACTTCCAAGCCCGCAGGTCCCTCGCGTCAGCCGCGTGACTTTCGCATGTACCGGGAAATGCCGTCGACGCTCATCCGCGACGGCGTCGCGAGCTCGTACGCTGCCGCGTCGGCCGCCGAGCCGCCGGCTCGGATGACGTCCAGCTCCCCCTTTCGCATCAGCTCCTCGGCGACGGTCGCCGGGTCTTCGCCGCGGCGGAGCCGGTCGGTGATCCAGGCGAGCCAGTCGTCGAGGTTGCGGACGAGGGTGTCGAGGTGAGCGGCGGCGCCCGGGATGCGGCCGAAGTGGGTCAGGTCGAGCGCGCGGAGGCCTAACGCGCGGAGGCGATGCGCGCTGTCGTGCCATGCCGGGATGTCGATGTCCGGCGGCGGTGTGGGGGGGCGGACGTAGGGGGATGCGCCGAGGCGGACGCCGGCGACGTCGCCGGTGAAGGCGGTCTTCCGCTCCATGTCGACGAAGGCGATGTGGTGCGACGCGTGCCCGGGGGTGTGCAGCGCCCGCAGCGTCCGCGTCCCGGCACGGAGCTCGGCGTCGTCGGCGAGGATCAGGACGCGATCGGCCGGGCAGGGCTCGAAGGCACCCCAGAGCCGGTCCATCGCGTCGCCGTAGATTCGCGTCGCGCTGGCGAGGAGCTTCGACGGATCGATCATGTGCGGCGCGCCCGCCGGGTGCACGAACAGCCGTGCGCGAGGGAGCCGGCGAAGAAGGGTGCCCGCGGCGCCGGCGTGGTCGAGATGGATATGGGTGACCGCGAGCTGGGCGACGTCCTCGAGCCTCGCCCCCGCGGCGGAGATTCCACGCTCGAGCGCGGGCAGCGTCGAGCCAGGACCAGTCTCGATGAGCGTATGACCGTCGGGGCTCGTCACGAGGAACGCGGCGATGACGTTGGGCGCGCCCTGGAAATTCAGGTCGAGGAGCCAGAGGTCAGGATCCAGCTGCGTTGCGTGCGACATTGCGGCGTGGGACGAGGAAGTGCGCCGGCGACCCCGGGCCGCTGGCGCGACGGGGGAATTAGAGGGACGAGGGGGATTCGAACAAGGGAGGAGGCCGTCATGGATCGAGTGCGGGCATCATCCCCATTGTCCGACTCCGACCCCCTGGAGGGGGGCTCACCATTTCGCCGCTCGCGTCATCGCCGGCTGACGACTCCGACCCCCTGGAGGGGGGGACATCGTTCCGCGGCGGGCAGCATCGAAGTTTGCCGGCTCGATCCGATGAGGAGATGGGTCAGTTTGTCCTGAGAAACGCGAGTGTCCAGAAATCATGCAGCATGCGTTTCGCCGTCCGCCAAAGTTTCTGCATTACTCAAGACATCAACACCGTCAACAATCTTTACAGACACCGCAACTCCCTAAACAGCAACAGCTTGCAAAGCGTTGTGATCTGGCACAACCCTCGCTTTAGGGTGGGGCACAACTGAATCCCCAGCAGGTCACCCGATACCGCAAACCCGTCGTGAGGCGGGGACGCAAAGCCAGGAGTCTCTATATGGAGATCGTCCGGTTGCCGAAGGTGAGCCGTCGGCACATCGCAGCAGAAGTACAGCAGCATTCGTTGATTCCCCAGCCGGCCGCGCCGGCTAGCGGAGTCCGGGCTGCCCGCCAGCACCTCCGCCTCGTCGGTGGTGCTTCCGAAAAACCGAAGTCGAACGAGGATCTGCTCGCCGAACCCGTCGCGCCGTCGATCGCGGTCCCGGATCGCCTCGTCGCCGACACGCGCGCGCAGTTCCGCAAGGATGCCCTCGCGTACCTCGACCGCGCCGCCGCGCAATCGGTGAAGGACTTCGCGCTCGACATGTCCCACACCGTCGAGATGGATGCCAGCGGCCTCGGTATCCTCGTCGTCGTGCAGAAGAAGGCGAAGGAGCTCGGGATCCGCATGCGGATCAGCGGCGCCCCGCAGCAGGTGCGCTATCTCCTGCTCCTGACGAAGCTCGAGCACCTCTTCGAGTTCGAGGACTGATCGGCGAGCAGCAGGTGGTGGCGAGTGAGGTGTGACCGGCGAGCGCGGGCGCGCGACATGTGAACGGCGCGCCGCGACGAAGGACAGTGGGCGGCTGTGCAGTGGCCGGTGACATGTGAACGGCGTTGAGCGGTGAGCATTCGGTGGTCGTGGTCGGGCGACGTGGCCCTTCCGCCTTCCACCCCTTGCTTGCCGCTCATCGCTTTTCGCCGCATCGCGGCCGGTGCGCGCAGCCAATGGCCAAAGCAGGCGACCTCCGCTAACCTTTGGCCCATGGACCGCCCGCGCCCTCGCGCTCGTCCCCGCACTCGCCGCACGCGTCCGTCCGCAGACCACGCTTCGTGGCGCTCGTAGAAGCCGCCGCGCTGACGCGGGCATTCGGCAACCGGCGCGCGGTCGACCGCATCGACCTGGCGATCGCCGCCGGGGAGTGCGTCGCGCTCTTCGGGCCTAACGGTGCGGGCAAGACGACCCTCCTCCGGCTCCTCGCCGGCCTGCTCCGCCCGACGGGGGGACAGGCACGCGTCGACGGTGTCGCGCTCCCCGGCGGCGCGTCTGCCCGGGCCGTGGTCGGGCTGATCTCCCACCAGACGATGCTCTACCCCCCGCTCACCGCGCTCGAGAACGTCGAGTTCGCGGCGAGGCTGCACGGGGTGCCCGACGCGACGGCCGCCGCCCGAGCAGCGCTCGGTCGCCTCGCGATCGCGGATCGCGCCGACACCCCGGTGCGCGCGCTCTCGCGCGGGATGCAGCAACGGGTCACCGTCGCCCGCGCCCTCGTCCACTCGCCGCGCGTGCTCCTCCTCGACGAGCCCTTCACCGGGCTCGATGACGCCGGGTCGACCACCCTCGCCGAGACCCTCGCCGAGCTCGCACGCGACGGGGCGGCACTGCTCCTCGTCACCCATGACGTGCGCGAAGGGCTCGCCCTCGCGACCCACGTCGCGGTGATGCGCCGCGGGTCGATCGCGCTGCACGAGCCGCGCATCGCCAGCGGCGAGCCGGACGCCTTTGTCCGCCGGTACCGCGAGATCGTGTCGGCATGAGCGCGGACCTCGTCACCGGGCCGGCGCCGGTCGCCGATGCGGCGACCCGCGAGGAACGGCGCCCGGCACCCCCGTCCCTCGTCGCCGCTGCCTGGCTGATCGCCCGCAAGGACATGATCGTCGAGCTGCGCACGAGGACCGCGCTCCTCGCCGCGCTCGCGCTCTCGCTGCTCTCGATCGTGATCTTCAACTTCGCGTGGGATCCGACCGCCGTCGCCGCGCTCGACCTCGCCCCGGGACTTCTCTGGGTGATCTTCACCTTTTCCGGACTGCTCGGGCTCCACCGCGCGTTCGGCGTCGAGCAGGCAGATCGCGCGATGGACGCCCTCCTCGGCGCGCCGATCCCGCGTACCGCCATCTACGCGGGGAAGGCCCTTGGCAACCTCGCGCTCGTCCTGCTGGTGCAGCTCGTGTCGATCCCGGCCGCGCTGGTCGTCTACAACCTCGAGATCGCGCGCGTGATCGTCCCGCTGGGCGGGATCGCGCTGCTCGCCGGGATCGGGCTCGTCGCGGTCGGGACCCTCTTCGGCGCGATGACGACGAGCACGCGCGCGTCGGAGCTGCTCCTGCCGGTGCTCGCGCTCCCCTTCTTCGTCCCGGTGGTCACCGCGGCCGCACAGGCGACCGCGCGGCTGATGGGCGGGCGCCCCGTGAACGAGACGATCGGGTGGCTCAAGCTGCTCGCCGCGTACGACATCGTCTTCGTCGCCGCCTGCGCCTTCGCGTACACGGTGATCGCGGACGAGTAGTGCGTTACCTTACCCTGCGATGAATCTCTCCAGCAGCACGGCGCGGCCGACGCGCACGATCGACGGGTTGCTCCTCGCCGGGTTGTTCGCCGTCGCGGGGGCGGTCACGCGCGCGGTCTGGTTCACCCCCGTCGAGCTGCGGCAGGGGCCCGCGCAGAAGATCTTCTACATCCACGTCCCGTCCGCGTTCATCGCGCTGTACATCGCCTTCGGGTTGCTCGCGGTCAGCTCGGCGCTCTATCTCTGGCTGCGCGACCCGCGGCTCGACCGGATGGCGGAGAGCGCGGCCGAGGTCGGACTCGTGTACATGTCGGTGGTGCTGCTGACCGGGCCGATCTGGGGGAAGACGGTGTGGGGGACGTGGTGGACCTGGGACGCCCGCCTGACGTTGACGCTCTTCCTGTGGTTCGTCGTCCTCGGGCTCCTCCTGCTCCGGCAGTCGATCGAGGAGCGGTCGATGCGCGCGCGCTACTCCGCCGTCCTCGGGCTGCTGGCGGCGATCCTCGTCCCGTTCATCCACATCAGCGTGTACCTGTTCCGCACGCTCCATCCGCGCCCGATCGTGCTCAAGCCGAGCGCCCCCTCGCTCCCGGGGTCGATGCTGGCGACGCTGCTCATCTGCCTCGCGGCGTTCCTGCTGCTGTTCATCGGGCTGATGCGCACGCGCTATCGCTACGCGACCGCGCGCGACGAGCTGCTGGCCGCCGAGGGAATGGAATGAACGTCGTGACCCCGTCGAACGGCGCGTTCATGGTCGCCGGCTACGTCGTCGCCGGCGCCATCTACCTCGGCTACGCGCTGCTCCTGCTGCGGCGCCAGCGCGCGCTCGACCGGCGCTGGCGGACGGCGCCTCCGGCGGCGCCGCGGAGCGCGCCGCCACCCCCCGATGCGGCGGCGTGAGCGTAAGGCAGCGGCGGGCTTGCCATCCCGCGCGGCACGGACGAAGATAGTAACGAATGGCTACTAATTCCGGCGGGATCGTCTACCTGGTCGGCGCCGGCCCCGGCGACCCGGGGCTGCTCACCGTGCGCGGCCGCGAGCTGCTCGCCGACTGCGACGCGGTGGTGTTCGACGCGCTGGCGAACCCGGCGCTCCTCCCGGTGCCCGACGCGGCGGGGCGTCCCGAGCTCCACGACGTCGGCAAGCGCGGGGGGAGCGCGGCGTCGGCGCGCCAGGAGGAGATCGACGCCCTCCTCGTCGCGTTGGGAAGGAGCGGCCGGCGCGTCGTCCGGCTCAAGGGCGGCGACCCGTTCGTCTTCGGCCGGGGGAGCGAGGAGGCCGAGGCGTTGCGCGCGGCCGGCGTCCCCTTCGAGGTAGTTCCCGGGGTGACGGCGGGGATCGCCGCGCCGGCGTACGCCGGGATCCCGGTCACGCATCGCGGGGTCGCGACTTCGGTGACGTTCGTGACGGGACACGAGGACCCGGCGCAGGGCGAGGGGCGCACCGACTGGGAGGCGCTCGCCCGGGCGGGGGGGACGATCGTGCTCTACATGGGGATGAAGACGCTGCCGCGGATCGCGGCCGCGCTGGCGGCCGGTGGGATGTCGCTGGACACGCCGGCCGCCGCGGTCCAGTGGGGAACGCACGCCCGGCAGCGGACGCTCGTCGCCACGTTAGGCACCCTCGCCGCGCGGGCGGCGGATGCGGGGATCGGCGCGCCGGTGATCACCGTGATCGGGCCGGTCGTCGGGCTGCGCGAGCGGATCGCCTGGCTCGAGCAGCGCCCGCTCTTCGGGGCGCGCGTCGTCGTCACTCGGGCAGCGGCGATCCCCGCGGGGGGGCGTGCCGGCGGGATGGCGGAGCGGCTGCGCGCGCTGGGCGCCGGGGTGATCGAGGCGCCGGCGACGCGGATCGAGCCGCTCGACCTGGCGCCGGTCCGGGCCGCGGTCGGGCGCCTCGCGAGCTTCGACTGGATCGCGTTCACCAGCCAGGTCGCGGTCGAACTGTTCTGGGGGGCGCTGCGCGAGGCGGGGATGGACGCGCGCGCCCTCGCCGGCCGCAAGCTCTGCGCGGTCGGGCCGGCCACCGCTGACGCCCTGCTCGCCCGCGGGCTCGCGCCTGACGTCGTGCCGCAGCGGTTCGTCGCCGAGGGGCTGCTCGAAGCGTTAGGCAGCCGAGCCGACGTGAAGGGCGCGGCGTTCCTCTACATCGCGGCCGCCGACGCGCGCGATGCGCTCCCCGCCGGGCTGGGGAAGCTCGGCGCGGCCGTCGAGACGGTTCGCGCCTATCGCTCGGTTCCCGACGCTGGCGGAGCGCGAGCGGCGGCCGAGGCGCTGGCGCGTGGTGAGGTCGACTACGTCGCCTATGCGTCCGGCGGGGCGGTGAAGGCGTTCGTCGACGCGGTCGGCGGCGCGGCCGCGAAGGGGGCGGCCGCGTGCATCGGGCCGGTCACCAGCGCCGCCGCGCGCGACCTCGGGCTCACGGTCGCGGTCGAATCGGCGACCAGCACCACCGCCGCGCTGGCCGAGGCGATCGTCGCCGACTGGGCGTCACGGCGCCGCGCGGCGGCGTCCACCGCGGAGGAGCGCGATGACCGTTAGGCGGCGGGCGCCGGGCGACCCGGTGCGGATCGCGACGCGCGGCTCCGAGCTCGCGCTGCGGCAGGCGCGGATGGTCCAGCTCGAGCTGTCGGTGCGCGGGGTGCCGAGCGAGCTGAAGACCTTCACCACCGTCGGCGACAGGAAGCTCGACGTCCCGCTCGCGTCGATCGGGGGGAAGGGGCTGTTCACGCAGGAGCTCGAGGAAGCGCTGGCGAAGGGGACCGTCGACTGCTGCGTGCATTCGCTCAAGGACCTCCCGACCGAGGCGCCCGACGGGCTGCCGGTGCTGGCGGTCCTCGAGCGCGAGGACCCGCGCGACGCGCTCGTGCTGAACACGAACCTGTCGGCCGAGACGCTGGGCGAGATCCCGCGCGGCTCCCGCATCGGCACGTCGAGCCTGCGGCGGCGCGCGCAGCTCCTCTCGCTGCGCCCCGACCTCGAGGTCGTCGAGCTGCGCGGCAACGTCCCGACGCGGGTGCGGAAGGTCGAGGACGGACAGGTCCACGCCGCGATCCTCGCCGCCGCCGGGCTCCACCGACTCGACGCCAAGCAGAGCATCGCGATGTACCTCGACCCACCGGAGTGGCTCCCCGCGGCCGGCCAGGGCGCGATCGCGGTCCAGGGGCGCGCGAACGACGAGGAGCTCGGCCCGGTGCTGCGGTCGCTGAATCACGAGTCGACCGCGGTCGCGGTCCACGCCGAGCGCGCGTTCCTCGCCGCGCTCGAGGGAGGCTGCCAGGTTCCGATTGGCGCGCTCGCCGTCGAGGGACCGGATGGGTGGACGCTGTACGGCTTTCTTTCCGACGTGCGCGGGAAGGTGATGATCCGCGAACACGTCGTGTTTCACCCAGCGACGGCGCGCGCCGACGCCGAGCGGCTGGCGTCGATCATCCGGTTGCGCGGAGGAGAGGAAGTCCTCGAGGGGCTGCGCGAGGCGAACGGACTGCCGAAGCCGCAACCCGAGTAGCGGTGGCTACGTCGAGTGACGTATGGGCACGTGCGGCAGGGCGGCGCAGGTTGCCCCCGAGCTCCACGGCCAACCAACCACCTCACCGCTCATGCGACGGTTCATGCTCAGCCTGCTCTGCGGCGCGCTCGCCACCGCGAGCGTCACGCGTCCCGCGGAATGCCAGACGATACGTCCGGACTCGGGAACGCAGGTCAGGATCCTCCTCGCGCACCGCGACCACTACATCGTCGGACGGCTGCTCGCCCCGCCCGGAGACACCGTCATCGCGCGCAGCTCCTCGGGGCGGGTCTTCCGCATCCCGCGCGGTCGCGTCGCGCTGTTGCAGGTCGGCGCGCGCGGCTCACGGACAGGATCGACGCTCGCCGGGATCGGGATCGGTCTGCTCGGCGGTGCCGCACTCGGGGCGGCAATCGGTCCCGCGCTCGCTGGACCGCCGGACGCCGTGTTCGACGAGAACTTCCAGAGCGCGATCGGCGCGATCCTCTTCGGGACGGTCGGTGGCATGACCGGAGGGATCGTCGGCTACAACAGGGGTGGAACGCGCTGGCGCGACGTCCCGCTGTCAGCGAGTGCCGGAACGCGCGGTGTGCGGGTCAGCGTCGCGTTCTGACCCATGGAGACTCGCGCCGAACATCGGGGTGCGCGGACGAGAGGAGATCCTCGAGGGGCTGTGCGAGCAAAAGGGGTTGTCGGGGTCGCAGCCGGGGTAGCGCGACGACCGCGGAACGGGGCAGGCTCCGTTGAAGGGGCTGGACGCAGCGCACCCATTGAGCCCCCGCAGGTTGAACTATGATCACGCGGACGACGCGGAGTTCACGGATACTGCCTCGGGCC
>DASZNJ010000336.1:0-6163 GCA_035551575.1 Gemmatimonadaceae bacterium | reverse complement strand
TCGGCGTTGCCGCCGGCGTCGGCATTCCCCGCCCCGTCGCCGCCCCGGCAGCGCCGCCACCCTGCTCGAGCCGGCGCAGCGCGTCGGCGGCGAGCGCGACGTGCGACTGCGCGTAGGGACGGAATGCCCCCGGGTCCGGGTTCATCGTCGCCAGCTCGCGACGAAATGCATCCTGCATCTCGTCGTCGCCGATGATGTACCCGCGCTCGCCGGAGAGAAGACGCAGCAGCGTCATCTCATAATCGGAGTTCGTCTCCATGCCGAGCGCCCGCCGGTGCAGGCGGTACGGCAGGACCGATTGGTAAATGTCGGCGACCTCGAAGGGACGCGTCAGCAGCTCGGGATGCTGCGCCTTGATGTTGTCGACCAGCAGCCGGTAGAGGCGATCTAGCTCGTCCATGTTCTCGAAGCGGGAGTGCTCTCAGGATCTTCCTGAAAAGGCGCGGAAGTGACGCCGTTCCGCAAGCCCCATGCGTGGCCCGACCGATTCCGCGCCTCACCGCCTCCCATGCGACGACACGTGGCGCGATTCCTCGCGCCACGTGTCATGGATTACACAAATCGCCGGCCACGAGACCGGCCGCGAAGCGGTCAGTCCTGCACCGACTCCGTTCGCTTGTCGATGTCATTGCTCATGCGATCCCGATTCTTCCCGCCGACCCTGTCGACGGTGCGCTCGACGATGTTCTTGGTGTGGCGGCGTGCATCGTCGTATCCATAGAAGTAGCCGATCGAGATGCCGAGCAGGAGGGCGAGCAGCGCGAGCTTCATGTGAATGGCGAAGGTGGGGGGGCCGAGCGGCCGCTCCGGCGCCAACCGCGGCGCTGCGGCTGCGACCTGCTCTCCATTGAGACGCCCCGTCGCGATCCCCGTAACGCGCGTTCCCCCGCCGGCGAGCTGTCCGCGTCACCCCGGCGGCAGCGCCCGCGCTGGACGAAACCCGCTCGGCGGAAATGGCGTTGGCGCCCGCACCCTCCCCTTCAGCGTCTTCGCCGCAAGCCAGGCGTCGAACCCCGACTCGACGGCGCCGGATGACGACGTCTGTTCCCGCGCGGCACGGATCGCGAGGTCGTTTGCGTACTCGTTCTGCGCGTGGCCGTCGTGACCGCGCACCCAGACCCACTGCACCTCGTGCGGCCGCACCGCCACCGCCGCCTCGCGCCAGAGCTCGAGGTTCTCGATCGAGCCCCCCTTCCGCACCCACCCGCGGGCGATCCACCCCGGCAGCCACTCGGTCATCCCCTTCACGATGTAGTTCGAGTCGCTGGTGAAGACGATGCGCTGCTTCCGCCCCTTCGCGCCGAGGATGCGAAACGCCTCGATGACCGAGCGCAGCGCCATCCGGTTGTTGGTCGTCGCCCGGTCGGAGACCCAGTAGTCGAAGCGGACGACCTGCCCCGTCGATGCGCGCACGCACTCGATCAACCCGCCCGCGCCTCCGGGATTGTCGCCCTCGCGTCCGTTGCCGAGGCAGCTCTCGTCGGCGTAGACGGCGATCAACGCCGCCGCCGCGCCGTCAGGCGCTGTCAACGCACGACCTCGATCGCGTCGACCTCGTCGATGTACAGGGTGAGCGAATGACCGGTCGTCGGGTGCATCGCGTCGATCGCCTCGCGCCCCCCGTCGATCCGCAGTCGCTGCGGGATCACGAGGTACTCGGTTCCCCGCCGCCACACGGCGATGCGCGCGCGGTCGGTCACCGCCCGCTCGAGTGCGTCGTACTGTTCGTGGGTCAGCTGCGCCATGCGCGAATTGTAGCCATCGCACGCGGCGACCGCACCGGCGAGCGACTCGAAGCTCGTTTTCGTCGAGCGCCGACCCTCCGCTAGCTCCGCCCGAAGTCGAGCGCCAGCCGCGTCAGCACGGCGGTCGCGCGCTCGATCTCGCCGACCGGCACCGACTCCTCGGCGGCGTGGGCGAGCTTGATGTCGCCGGGACCGAAGCAGATCGCGGGGATCCCTGCCGCGTTGAGGATGGCGGCGTCGGTCCACGCACTCATCCCCTCGATCGCCATGGTCATCCCCTCGCCCTCGATCGCCCGGGCGAGCGACTGCACGACTGGTGCACCGGGCGAGACGTCGCTGGGCCCCTGCGCGGTGATGAGCCGGAGCGATGGATCGAAGGCGGGGCGCCGGGCGCTGATCCGCGCGAACGCTTCGCGCACCTCCTCGATCACCGACTCGGTCGTCTCCCCTGGCAGGGTCCGCCGCTCGATCGACAGCATGCAGCGATCCGGGTAGGTGGACAGCCCGATGCCTCCGTGGACGAGCGAGGCATGCAGCGACGCGCGGCCGAGCAGGGGGTGAGTTCGCGAGACGAGCACCTGCTCCTCGAACGCATCGAGCTCGGCGAGGAGCAGTCCGGCGTGACGGATCGCGTCGATGCCGATGTCGTAACGGCTGCCATGCGCGGCGCGGCCTCGCAGCTCGATCTCGAGCCAGACGAAGCCGCGGTGCGCGGGCATGATCGCGAGCTGCGTCGGCTCGGTGACGATCGCCGCGTCGGCGCGAATTCCCCTCTCGACGAGCGCGCGGGTGCCGAGGCTTTCGTTCTCCTCGTCGATCACCGCCGCGATCACGAGCTCTGCGTTCGTCGCGGTCGCCGCGCGAGCCGCCGCCGCGCACATCGCGGCGATCCCGCCTTTCATGTCCGCCGAACCCCTTCCATAGATGCGCCCATCGCGGATCGCGGGGTCGAACGGGGGATGCACCATCCCCTCGGTCCCGACGACGTCGAGGTGCCCGTTGAGCATCAGCGCCGGTCCCCCTCGCCTCCCGGTACGGGCGATGACGTTAGGCCTGCCTGGCGCGACCTCCTGCAGCTCGACGTCGAACCCCCAGCCCGCGAGGACACCGGCGAGCAGCGACGCGGCCGCTCCCTCGCCCGGTCCCCCTGGTGCGATCACCGGATTGCGCGAATCGACGGCGACGAGCGCGCGCGTCAGGGCGACCGCGTCGCCGCGGGGGATCTTCGCGTCAGTCATCGGCCACGTCCCCGTCGCTGAGCACCGTGAACCCTTCGGTGTCCACCGCATAGTCGAGCGGGGTTGCCAGCGTGCCGATCGCCTCCCTCACCGCCTCACCGCCCTCCGCGCCGGTGATGACGACGACACATCCTCCCCCCGACGCCCCGAGCGCCTTGCAGCCGAGCGCGCCGGCGGCATGGGCGCGCTCGGTGATCGCGTCGATGGTCCCGGTGGTGATGCTCGGGTGCAGCTCGCGCTGGAGCGCCCAGTGCGCGCCGACGATCCGGCCGAGGTCGTCGAGCAGCCCGCGGCGCAGCGCCTCGGCCGCGTCGAGCGCGCACTGCTTCATGCCGGCGAGCAGGCGGAGGACGCGCGCGTCCCCCCTGCCTAACGCGTCGACGACGACCTTGATCTGCTGCGCCGAGATGCGGGACTCGCCGGTGAACCAGAGCTGGCAGCGGCGGGCCAGCTCGCCGCGCGTGCGCGCGTCGAGGGGGATCGGGTCGACGTCGACCGCCCACCGGCGGAAGCGGAGCCCGAGGGCGCCGCCGAACGCGGCCGCGTAGTGATCCTGGCTGCCACCGGCGATCCCGAGGTCGCTGCGCTCGGTGGTGCAGCTCCGCTCGGCGAGGTCGATGCGGGAGAGGGATTCGCCGCGCCAGGCCGCGAGTGCGCCGGCGAGGGTGACGCCCGCCGCGCTCGATCCACCGAGCCCGGCACCGATCGGAAAATCGTTCCGCAGCTCGACGCGGACGTCGTCGAGTCGCGCGCGCTGCAGCGCGGCGGTCACGAGCGGCACCGCCCGGTCATCGATTCCCCCGGTCACCGTCGCCGTCGCGCAGCGCGTGATCGCCACGTTGCAGACGAATCCCTCGTGCTCGGCGGGGTAGGGGGGAACGTCGGTCCACCCGCCGCCGAAGTCGATGCGCGTCGGTGCGCGCGCGACGAGACGGCGCATCGATCAGCTCGAGTGGTCGTGCACGATGCGCAGCCGTCCGTCCTGCCGCACCATCACCAGCGATGTCGGTCCGCGGGCGACGAGCGAGTCGCCACGCATGAGCACGTAGTACGCGATCACGTTGAGTACGTCTGGCGCGAGCGGGTCGACTTCTATACCCTCGAAGGACAGCGAATCATGCATTCCGCCTGGCGCGAAGCGAGGTGCATAACGCTCGCGGATCGCTGCCGGCCCGTGGACGACGCCCTTGCTCGTGACGTAGGTCGTGCGGTCACCGGGGAGGTAATCGGTCATGAAGGTATCGAGATCTCCACGATTCCACGCGCTCGCCGACCGCGCGAACATCGTCGCGACCTCGGCGGTCAGCTCGGCGCGCGATTGCGCCGGCGCGGCGGGGCGTGATGCGCAGCTCCCGAGCACCGCAGTGCCGGCGAGGATGCAGGAGATGCGGCGAAGCGAGGAGCGCGTGGAGAGTCGCATGGTCGTTGGCTGGTTCGAGTCACGACAGGATAACGCGCCTCATCGTCAGGCGCAGCAGCTTCGAGCGGCTTTCCGGGAGCCGGCAGCCGGGGCATGTTCGTTGCCCAAGGTAACGCCGATGCCTGAGCTTTCTGAGCTGGTCGGAGGCCGCCGCCTCATACTCGTCTCGAATCGCGAGCCCTACGAGCACGTGAGATCCGGCGGGGTGACAGAGATTCGCCGTCCGCCCGGGGGGCTCGTCTCGGCACTCGATCCGCTGATGCGGCGCACCAACGGGGTCTGGGTCGCGTGGGGCTCGGGCAACGCGGATCGTGACGCCGCCGATCGCAGCGGCCACGTGCCCGTCCCGCCCGAGGACCCGTCGTACGTCCTGCGCCGTGTCTGGCTCGACGAGTCGGAGATCGAGGGCTACTACCAGGGGTTCGCGAACAGCGCGCTCTGGCCCCTGTGCCACATGTTCGCGCAGCACTTCGAGCCCCGGAGCGACGACTGGGAGAAGTATCGGCTCGTCAACGAGCGCTTCGCGCAGGCGGTCGCCGAGGAGGCGGCCGGTGCGGCGGATCCGGTGATCTGGATCCAGGACTATCACCTGGCGCTCGTGTCGGCCACTGTCCGCACGCTCGTCCCTGGCGCGCTGATCCACCAGTTCTGGCACATCCCCTTCCCTCCGCCGGACATCTTCCAGCTCATGCCGAGCGCGATGGGCGTCGCCCTGCTGCGCGGGATGCTCGGCAACGACCTCCTCGAGTTCCAGACCGAGCGCGCCGCGCGGAACTTCCTCGCCTGCGTCGACGAGCTGATCCCCGACGCGCGGATCGATCCGGAGCGGCAGCAGGTGCAGAGCGAAGGGCGGACGACGACGGTACGCGCGTTCCCGATCAGCATCGACGTGCAGTACTACGAAGGGCTCGCCGAGGAACCCGCGGCGGCGGAGCTCGCGGCGAAGCTGCGCGACCGGTACACGAAGAAGGGACGGCAGCTCGCGGTTTCGGTCGATCGGGTGGACTACACCAAGGGGATTCTCGAGCGGTTGCGCGCGCTCGACCTGATGTGGGACCGCCATCGCGAGCTGCGCGAGTGTCTCGTCTTCCTCATCGTCGCGACGCCGTCGCGCAGCGCACTCGCCGTCTACAAGCAGCTCGAGGAGCAGGTCGTCGAGCAGGTCGAGCGGATCAACGCGAAGTACCGGACCCGGGGCTGGACCCCGATCGTGCTCATCCCGGAGAACGTGAGCGCGGATCGGCTCGCGGCGATCTATCGTGCGGCCGACCTCTGCCTCGTCTCGTCGCTGCAGGACGGGATGAACCTGGTCGCGAAGGAGTTCATCGCCTGCCAGGTGGACGAGCGCGGGCTGCTTCTGCTGTCGCGGTTCGCCGGCGCGGCGGAGGAGATCGAGGGCGCGACGCTGATCAACCCGTTCAACATCGACGGGCTTGCGGACGGGCTGAAGGCGGCGCTGGCGACCCCGCTCGCGGAGCGTCGGGCGCGGATGGCGCGCATGCGCTACGACCTGCATGGCGCGACGATCTTCGACTGGCTGCGGTCGATCCTCACCGCGGCGAACGAGCTGCGGCCGAGGCCGCCCGCGGGCGTTCGCCCGGCCAGGGTGTGACGCGTCGCGCCGGGGGCGCGGGGAGCGCGGGGGGCGGCGCGCAGCCGCTGCCGGCCGACCCTCGAACGTTAGGCAGGCGGCTCGCCGGCTCGCCGCTCGTCGTCCTGCTCGACGTCGACGGCACCCTCGCCCCGATCGCACCACGGCC
>DASZNJ010000335.1:0-9701 GCA_035551575.1 Gemmatimonadaceae bacterium | reverse complement strand
AGGGAGAACTTCTTGTGAATCTCGACGCCGAACATGTTGCGGGTGCGCTCGGTCTCCGCGATCCGGTCGCGCAACGAGCCGATCGCGCCGAGCGTCAGGTCGCCGTTCGCTGGCGCATATCCCGCCGACGGCGGGACGAAGGTCGGGGCCTGCGTCGGTGAGGCCGGATTGGGGAGCGTCCGCGCCGAGTCCTGCGCGGCGCGCTGCATCTCGACGAGCTCGCGCTCGCGCGCGCGGCGGGCGCGGCTCCCGCTGAGCTGCGGCGCGGCGGTGAGACCGGCAGCCTGCGCCTGCCTGACGCCGAAGAGCGACAGGAAGCTGCAGTACGTGCCGCCGATGGTGACGCCGGTGTTCGCGTGGGTCGTGTCGACGCGCGGCGCCACCCTCGAATCAGGGGTGGTGAGGTAGTGCCCCGTGGCCGCGTAGTGCACGGTGCTCTCGATCAGCCGCGCCATCTCGTTGCGCGCGCGCTCGACGCTTCCCGTCGCCGCGGTGTAGTCCTGCTGCATCTCGCAGATCGTCTTCTCGCGCGGGCCCTTGTAGTCGACGTTCCGCGAGCTCTCGAACTTGCTGCCGATTCCCTTCACGATGAACTGGTTCTTCCGGAAGAAGAGCCGCGTCAGCTGGCTCGGTTGCGCGCTCGGGACCTCCTGCATCCAGCCGTCGAACAGCGTCATCACGAGGTCCGAGCCGTTCTTGCTGAAGCCGAGCAGCCCGCTCGACGAGTAGATCGTCCGCGCCTTCGACGGATCACCGAGGTCGTAGATGGTGACCTCGCGCATCCGGTTGGTCGAGCGGTCGATGTGACCGGCGCGCACGTAGAGCCGCCCCGGCGACACGGGGTTGATCACCTGCTCGCGGAGGGCGAAGGTCGGCTTGGTGCGCGCGATGTCGGTCTGCAGCACCGCGAGCTGGTGGTTCGCGCGCGAGAGGATCTGGTCGTTGAACCCGATCATCAGGATCGCGACCAGCGTCGCCGCGCCGAGGGCGGGGTACATCACCGTCGGCATCCCGACGCCGCTCGCCTTGAGGGCGGTGATCTCGTTCTCGGCGGCGAGGCGGCTGAACGCGTAGAGCGTCGAGATCAGCACCGCCATCGGCAGCGTCGTCGCGACGGTGAAGGGGATCGACAGCCCGAAGAACTCGAGGATCGCCGTCCAGGGCAGCCCCTTTCCGACGAGCGCACCAAACTGCTTCGCGACGTAGTTGAGCAGCAGGAGCGACGTCAGCGCGGCGAGCGCGAAGACGAGGGGCCCGGTGTGTTCCTTGAGGACGTACTTGGAGAGTATCTTCACGTGATCCGAAGTTTCCACCCGGGAGCCATGCAATTCAAGGTAGTGCTGGGACTTGCCCTCGTACTCGTGGCGAGCGGTGGGGAGCTGCGCGGGCAGGTGTCAGGGGTCAGGGGTGCGGGGAGCCGCGCGGACAGCGTGGCGACGACGCGCCTCGGGATCCAACCCCGGCGGGACGACCTCCGTGACAGCATCCGTGCGCGCCTCACGCTGCCCCGCCCGGCGGCGTTCGAGGCGTTCGGCCGGCTCTCCCCACTCCGGCTCCCGGCGAGCGCGATCGCGGCGTTCCAGGCGGACTCCCTGCGCCGCGTCCTCGCCGCCCGGCAGGGGCGGTTGAGCGCCGCCTGGCTCGGGGTCCGCGATCCCCGGGTCGCGCCCCCGGCGATCATCAGCTACGCCGCCCGTCCGGTGCTCACGCCGCGCGCTCCCGGCGACACGACCATGGCCGGGCTCCCCGCGCCGCCGAGCCCGGAACCGGCCAACCAGTATGCCGACCTCGCCCTCAAGCTCGGCACCCGGCTCGAGGCGAAGGGGGAGAAGGCGCAGACGACACCGTGTCTCTCGATCGAGCTGACGTCGTCGTTCTCCGGCTGCCGGTCGCCGATCGCGCCGACCGTCGACTTCCAGTTCAACATCCTGTCGGCCGGCGTTCTCGCCGACCGGGTCCACGTCGACATCGACTACGACTCGCAGCGCGAGTTCGACGCGTCGAACAACCTCTCGATCTACTACGCGGGGAAGCCCAACGAAGTGATGCAGCGGATCGAGGTCGGGAACGTGACCTTCGCGCCGCCGCCCTCGCGGTTCATCACCGGCGGGATCCCGAGCGGCAACTACGGCGTGCAGGCGCTCGGGCAGGTCGGGCCGATGCACTTCCGCGCGATCGCCGCGCAGCAGAAGGGGACGCTGGTGAAGGACGCCCGCTTCACCGTGGGCGACGTCACCGAGCAGGGGCAGCTGCGCGACGTCGAGGATTACCAGATCGAGCCGCGCCGCTTCTTCTTCACGGTGGACCCGATCGAGTTCGGGAGCGAATACCCGAACATCGACATCCTCGACGGCGAACAGCTGAGCCGCCTCGGCGCGGCGCTCGACCGGCGCGGGATCCGGCCGGCGAAGATCTCGGTGTACCGGCTGCAGATCGGGAGCCAGCCGCCGAATCCCAACGGTCCGCGCTTCACCGTGAACGGGCTGCGGGCGGCCAATCGCGGCGACCAGCCGTACGAGCTCCTGCGCGAAGGGGTCGACTACTACGTCGACCCCTCGCAGCTCTGGATCGCGCTGGTGACGCAGCCGAGCCTCGAGCGCGACCGGATCGTGATCGCCTACACCGTCCGCGGCCCAGACGGGCAGCCGGTGGAGATCCCGTCGGTCGGCGGGACGCCCGACGTCTCGTACATCCCCGGCAAGACGCAGGTTGCCAACCTGCTCTACGACTACTCGATCAACCCCGGGGACTCGGCGTTCCGCCGCGAGATCCGCTCGGTGTACCGCATCGGCGGCGAGGACGTCCAGCGCAACACGATCAACGCGCGCATCGTCGCCGGCGCGGCCGGTGACCAGGAGAAGCCGATCGGCGGCGCGGCCCAGACCTACCTCCAGCTGTTCGGGCTCGCCCAGACGACCAACCCGGCCGCCTTCGACGCCGAGAACCGCGTCTGGCCGCGGCCGAGCGACCCGAACGTGACGACCAGCCCGAGCGGGGGGAGCTCGAAGGTCGTCCGCGACTACTTCGTGGTCTTCCCCTCGCTGCAGCCGTTCTCCGACAGCGGGCTGGCCAGGCCGCCGAACCTGTCGAATGCGGCGATCTACAGCACGCCCGGGAACTACCTCTATTCGCCGCAGCATCCGCCGTCGGTGTACCGGATGCAGCTCAGCTACCAGTCGCAGGGGAGCGGGGACGAGCGCGGGACGCTGACGTTAGGCGCGATCCAGCTGCGGCGGAACTCGGAGCGGCTGAGCATCGACGGCGTGCCGCTGGCGCGGGGGCTCGACTACACCATCGACTATGAGCTCGGGCGCGTCACCTTCGCGCGGCCGGACACGCTCTTTCCGCGCCCGCGCACCGTCACGGTGCAGTACGAGGAGAACCCGCTCTTCACCAACGCGGCGACGAACATCTTCGGGCTGGCGACGACGTTCGCCGCACCGGCCGGCGAGGTGACCTTCACCGCGATCAGCCAGGGGCAGAAGTCGCAGTACATCCGGCCGCCGTTAGGCTTCGAGCCGGCGTCGTCGCTGGTGGCCGGGGTGACCGGGAACTGGAGCTGGGACGCACCCCTCCTCAGCAGCGCCCTGGCGAAGCTGCCGATGCTGAGCGAGCGCCCGGGGGAGTCGCGGGTGATGCTCCACGCCGAGATGGCGACGAGCCGCCCGCAGCCGAACAGCGTCGGCCAGGCGTGGCTCGACAGCTTCGCCGGCGAAGGGGGGATCCCGATCAGCACCCTCGACCCGAACTGGCTCCTCTCGAGCCGCCCGCTCGAGTCGCGGGCAACGGGCTCGCTCAGCTTCACGCCGAACAATGCCGCGTCGATCGTCTGGCAGACCAACGTCCACCTCCCCAACGACAGCGTCCCGCTCCGCTTCACGTCGCGGATGGTGGACCGCTCGATCATCATCCAGACGAACAGCGGCTACTCGTTCCCGGAGTCGATCCTCTGGCTCACCCTCCAGCCCGACACCCTCGGCTTCCGCCGCCAGCACGCGGGGGGAACCACGCAGTGGATCACCGACCCGATGCCCCCGGCGACGCGGCGCTGGCGGTCGATCCGGACGGTGCTGTCGCCGAGCGGGGCCGACCTGACGAGGGTCGAGCAGATCGAGTTCTACGCGCTGGTCGACACCCGCGCCGCGAACGCGGCGCGGAACCCGACGCTCGTCCTCGACCTCGGCGACGTCTCCGAGAACACCTTCGCGGTCGCGCCGGAGTCGCTCTTCGTCGTCCCTAACGGCGGCGGGGTCGACTCGACCTACCGCGGCCGGCAGACGGTCGGCCTCGACCGGCTCGACACCGAGCGCGACTCGATCACCCGCTCGTTCAGCGCGGCGCTCAACGACCGCGGCATTCCCCCCGATCGCATCGATTCGCTGTTCGTGGTCAGCCCGGCGGGGACCGCGAAGCTGCGCGACGTCCCCCTCTGCGAGGCGGAGTACGGGGTGATCCAGAACGTCGGCGACGCCCGCACCAACTGCACGGTGCGGAACAACCGCCTCGACGAGGAGGACATCGACCTCGACTACGCCCTGAACTACACCGAGGCGGAGCGGAGCAGCGAGAGCTACTTCCGCTACGTCGTGGACCTCGCCGCGGCGTCGCAGTCCCCGGCGAGCGCCCCGCGCACGGCCTGCTACTATTCGCTTCCTGTCGCGAGAGAAGACACCACCGACACCGGCCCGCTCTGCTGGGTGCGCATCCGCCTTCCCCTGAACGCGGCGGCGGACACGGTGAACTCCCCCCAGCTCCGCCGCATCAAGGCGCTGCGCCTGACGATGGTCTCCGGCGCCGGGGTGCCTGACGAGGAGCCGACGACGGTGCCGCTGGCGCGCTTCCGCCTCCGGGGACCGCTCTGGCTGAAGCGCGCCGAGGCGCCGCTCGCCGGGATCGGCGGCGACTCGATCGCGACGCTCGCCGGGACGCGGGGGAGCGTGCGGGTGACGACGATCAGCACCCGCGATCCCGGCTACACTCCGCCGCCGGGGCTCACCAACGACAACGACGTGAAGACGTCGAAGCAGGCGCTCCAGACCACGGAGGTGAATGAGCAGGCGCTGCGCGTCACCGCCACCAACCTCGTCCCGCTCTCGCGCGCCGAAGCGTACTACCGGTTCCCCGAGGGCTCGAAGAACTTCCTCGCCTATCGCGAGCTGCGGGTCTGGGCGCGCGGCGGGAGCCCGACCGGCTGGGGAAGCCGCGGCGACCTCGACTTCTTCGTCCGGATGGGACGGGACGCGAGCAACTTCTATCTCTATCACACCCCCGCATTTTCCGACGCGTGGACGGACGTGCGCGTGGACTTCGGCGTGCTGCAGTCGCTGCGCGCGCGGATCCAGAACAGCTACCTGCGCGGGGGCGCGCGCATCGGGTGCACGGCGATCGATTCGGCGCTGATCGCGAAGACCAATCGCGACGCGCTGGTCCCCGACACGGCGGTCTACGCGGCGTGCGAGAACGGCTACATCGCCTACACCGTCGCGCCGGGGGTCACCCCGCCGAACCTGGCCGCGGTGCAGGAGCTCGCGGTCGGCATCCTCCGCACCGGGAGCGCGCAGCTGTTCAACCCGACCAGCGACACCCTCGACCTCTGGGTCGACGACATCCGCCTTCGCAACGTCGAGAAGACGCCAGGCTACGCGGGGCAGGTCGGGCTCGAGGTCCGCGCCGGGGGGATCGCCGACATCCGCCTCGCCGCCAGCCGGCGCGACGCCTGGTTCCGCCAGCTCGCCGAGAGCCCGACCTACGTCGGACAGGACGCGCTCGACCTCGTGTCGACGGTGCGGCTGGAGAAGCTGCTCCCCGCATCGTTAGGCCTGTCGCTGCCGGTGAGCATCGCGTACTCCGGCTCCTCGTCGGCGCCAGAGCTGCTCGACCGCTCCGACCTCCGGGCGAGCGAGGTGCAGGGGCTGCGGACGCCCCGGGCGAGCTCCGCGTCGTACGCGATCTCGGCGCGGCGGATCACGCCGATGGAGAACCCGCTGATCGGGGCGATCCTCGACAACGTGACGCTGAACGGCGCGCTCGCGACCTCCACCGCGCGGAGCGAGTACCAGAGCGGGGGAGCGAAGAGCTGGAGCGCGACGGTTGACTACGCGGTCGCCGCCGAGCCTCGGGCGACCGCGCTGCCGTCGTGGTTCACGCGCGTGCTCGGCGACCTTCCGCCATGGATCTCCGAATCGGAGCTCGGCCGCGCGATCCGCGGCGCCGCGTTCCGGTGGAACCCGGCGCAGCTGCGATTCACCTCCGGGCTGGCGCGGTCGAACGACGACCGCCGGACTTTCCTCAAGCCGGCGTCGGCGTACGACGATTCGGGGCGCGTCGTGTCCTCGCGGTCGAACCTCTGGCGCAACAACGCCGCGATCGAGCTGCGCCCGGTCGGGCCGCTGACGCTGCGCTGGGACGCGAGCACGACGCGCGACCTCCGCGACTATGCCGCCGGGCTCGACACGTCGCAGCTCCGTCTCGACTCGGCGCGCCTCGCCGCGACGCGGGGTGAGCGCGGCTCGCTCTTCGGGCGGGACGTCGGCCTCGAGCGCAACCGCCAGATGACCGCCGCGGCGAGCTTCGCACCCCCCTTCTCGTCCTGGCTCAAGCCGCGTGTCGACATCGGCAGCACCTTCTCGTTCGTCCGCGACCCGAACGCGCGCCCGCTGAGCCGGGTCGACTCGCTGACGATGGATTCGAGCTACGTGCTCCCGCGCCGGTTCGGGAACACCCAGTCGCTGACGACCGCGGCGCAGGTGGACGTGCAGGCGATGGGGCGCACCTTCTGGCAGCGGCTGATGTACCTGCGCCGCCTGAGCGACGCGGTCACACCGATCGACGTCAGCTACAGCCGCTCGCTCATCTCCGCCTTCGACAACGAAGCCGAGTCGCCGGGATGGGGCTACCAGCTCGCGTTAGGCGGTGCGCGGAGCTTCCGCTCGCTGCGCGGCCACCCGGCGACGACCGCCGGGCTGACGAACACGGTGAGCGCCGGGAGCTCGGTGGTGTTCCCGTACGGCTTCATCCTCGTCCCGCGCTACGGGCTGACGACGACGCGGAGCTGGTACCGCCGCACGAACGACCAGCAGGACGTGATCGACGGGATCCAGCGCGACTACCCCGACCTGACGCTGCGCTGGACGATGGCGCCGGGGGCGGGAAGGGCAGGCAGGATCGTCGCCCGCGCGATCACCAGCCTCGCCGCCAGCGCCGGCGTCCGCCACACCCGCGTCGCCGCCCTGGCTCCCTCGACGAGCAGCGCCGGCGACCTTCGTGTCTCGCGGATCCGCGTCTACCCGATCAACGCGACGATCACCTGGCCCTTCGGCGACCTGAGCGCGACGGGCGGCTATTCGTGGTCGATCCGCGACGACTCGCTCCCCGGCAGCGCGACCCACGGCGTGACCGGCGAACGGAGCGCCGACGTCTCGCGGAGCTGGGCGCTCCCGTCGCGATGGAACACGCGCAGCCCGCTCCGCACCCGGCTCGGCTGGCAGGAGGTCCGGACGAAGAACGTGCTGGTCGAATCGGGGCGGAGCCTGCAGGACAACGCACGGCGCGTCTTCTCGCTCTCGGCCGACACAGACCTCAACTCGACGATGAGCTTTTCGCTGCAGGGGTCGAGGACGGCGACAATGGACCGGAACTACAACCGGCGGTTTGTTCAGACCGTCATAACGGCGGCAATGCAACTGCAATTCTTCTCAGGTACGTTTCGGTAATCAGACGAGGGACGAGGAACGGACGTGGGACGAGGGGTGAGCGCGGCCGCCTCGGGCGGCTGGCGCGACAAGGGATGGTGGGACGTGGAGGCAGCAGCAGAACGAGGGAGAAGGGAGTGGCGTCCTTGATCGCGGTGGCGTACTTGACCGGGAACGAGGGAGTAGGAGGGACATGGAACGAGGGACGCCTCGTCCCTCATTGCCTTTCAAGCGGTCAGGTTCATTTGAACAGGGATGACGGCGTCCCTCGTCCCTCGTCCCTCGTCCCTCGTCCCTCGTCCGCTTCCTCGTCCGCTTCCTCGTCCGCTTCCTCGTCCCTGGTCAAGTACGCCACACCGGACAACGGCGCCACTTCCTGGTCCCTCATCCGTTGGTGGCCCACGTCCCACCATCCCTTGTCGCGCCAGCGACCCGAGGTCGCTGCGCCCACCCCTCGTCCCTCGTTCGTCCCTCGTCCCGAGTCCCTCGTCGCCGCCTAACGGCTGACGAGCGTGACGGCTACGTCTCCAACCACCTGCAACGACCGCGCAGATACCTTGTCGATCGTGTCGTAGATCGTGTGGTGGTAGTTCTTCGGGCCCGTCTGCTGGACGTAGTCGATGTCGATCACGTCGATCACGCGGAGCCCCTTCCTGATCAGCGGGACGTGGTCGTCGGTGATCGGCCCTTCGCCCTGCTGGAGGAAGTACTTCGAGTAGCCGAGGTCCTCGGCGGTGGACCAGACGCGGGCGACCACCTCGGGGGCGGATTCCACCGAGTAGCCTTCCTGGAGGATGTTGAGCTGCGCGTCGCCGATCATGTCGAAGAGGACGCCGAAGAGCGGGCGGTAGTCGGGGTCGGGGAGGTGGTCGGCGAAGTACTTCGAGCCCATGAGGACGTCCACTTCCGGCGGGCCGAAGCTGCCGTAGTCCTCGCCGTCGACGAACAGCAGGTCGACGCCGTACTGCGGCGGTGTCTTCTTCAGCACTTCAGCGAGGGCGATGAACATCGCCGGCCCGCTCGCGCCGTCGTTCGCGCCGGGCACCGGTTTTGTCTGGTCGCCGAGTATCGGCGAGTTGTCGGCGACTGGACGCGTGTCCCAGTGCGTGAGATAGAGGATGCGCTGCTTCTCGTTCGGCCGGAAGCGCGCGAGGATGTTCCGCAGCGGCAGGGTGTCCCCCTTCGCCGTGACGTGCGTCCAGCGCTGCTCGATCACCGTGTCGGCGAGGGGCTTCATCTTCTGCACGATCCAGTCGCCCGTCTTGCGCGCCCCCTCGGTCCCGGGGATGCGCGGCCCGAAGGCGAGCTGCTCGCGGATGTAGCCGAGCGCCTTGTTGCCGTCGAAGGCGGTCTGCGGCCGGGCGTCGCGGCAGGCGGTGACGGCGAGTGCGACGAGCACCGTCGCGATCGTGCGAGAGTTCATGGACGGAGTGAGAGTGGGAAGCGGACAAGTTGTAACGAGGGCGAGGGGGAGGGCAACTGGCGTCAGCGGGAGCCGCTCGTCCCACGACGAGGTTCCCGGCGCATCGGACCGCGGGCGATCGCGCGGGACGAGGGACCCCGCCCAGGGCGCGTCGGCTTCCGGGACTCGACGACCCGGCTCTCGGGAGGGGCGCGGGCGGGCGGGTTCCTGCCTAACGGCTACTGCGTCGACGCAGTGCCCCGGCCGCCGTCGACGCTGCCCCCCGAGCCGCCGTTCAACGCCATACCCCGAGCCGCATCCGGCGTCGCCAGGCCCCGCAGTCGAACGCTCCGATCCGAACCATTCCGGTGACGCCGCTCACCGCGGACGGCCGCATCGTCTCGCCCATGCCGACACCGTCCGAGAAGAAAGCGTTAGGGTTCCTCGCCGCCGTCGCGCTCCTCGGCGCCGGGGTCCGGATGAGCGGCGCGGTCTCCGACGCGTCGGCTGCGGACGCGAGCTCGCGGGAGGCGCTTCGGCGGCAGATCGTCGCCGCGGAATCGGCTGGCGCGGTCGAGCGGCGAGGCCGGCGCAACGGTGGCGCGCCC
>DASZNJ010000334.1:0-2238 GCA_035551575.1 Gemmatimonadaceae bacterium | reverse complement strand
GGACCCAGAGCACCGCGAGCTCCCACCAGCTCTTGTAGCGGTGCAGCGCCTCGTCACGCACCGAGTCGCGCACCGCTGCCGCGGTCATCGAATCAAGGGGCACACCGCTCGTTCGCCACTCGTTCGTGCGGAGGTCCCAGTGGAACGTCGTGCGCGCCGGCCCCGCGACGCACACCTGCGGCGCCGTGCAGTCCTTCTTCGCCGGTTCGAGCGCCATCTTCGAGAACGTTGCCTGACGTTCCGGCGTGTCGTACTCGGCGCGGCTCGCCGCCGGGATGAAGTACATCATCAGGTTGAAGCTCAACCGCCCGGCCGCACCGCGCGACAGGTTTGCCGCGGCCTCGAGGGCGAGGCTGTGCGCCGCAACCCGCGCCCGCTCCGCCGAGGCCCGATGCGCGAGGTACGATTCGACCGCGAGTACCGCGCTCCCGGCGAGCACGAGGAGGAGCACGCCGACATGAAGCGCGAGTCGCCAGCGGTCCCACCAGCTGATGACCTTCGGGACCGTCGGCGAGCCGCCACCGGTTGTCGCGCCGCCGGCCGAACCGCCGCGACGCGTGAATCGCGCGAATGGACGCATGCGTGAACTTTGATGGAATGCTCCCAGCTGGCAACTTCGGGTGCGTCCCCCCCCTCCGTGCCGGTGGGGCCGGAGCTCCGGCGGCAAGCTGCCGCCGGATCCGTGCCCCCGACGCGACTACGCGGGGCAGGTGATGTTGCCGTTCCGCGCTGTTGCTTCGTCGGCGGGAATCGGAAGCGCCTGGTTGAGTGGATCGGTCGCGCCGCGGTTCGGCGTGCCGGGCCGGCTTGACGTTGCCCGAGTGAGCAGCGAGGGGAGCGCGCCGGACGTGAGCCCGGCGACGATGACCCGCAGTGACAAGCGCATTTCGTTCACCTTCCGCCGTCGCGCGGCGACGGCTGATGTGCACCCAACGACCGTCAGGCCGAGCGCGACTCGGCGACACGAACGTCAGGCAGCCGGGCCTCGGCGCCGTTCCCGATCGCGAGCCGGTAGCCGGTGCGGCGGACGGTGAGGATCAGCTGCGGGTCAGCGGCGTCGATCTCGAGCTTCTTCCGCAGCTCGAGGATGTGCGTGTCGACGGTGCGGCTGAAGACCTCGTGGCGGTATCCCCAGACCTCCTTGAGGATGTCGCCGCGCGACAGCACCTCGCCCCGGCGGGCGGCGAGCGCGACGAGGAGGTCGAACTGCTTGGGCGCGAGCATCACCGGACGGCCGCCGCGACGGACGACCCGCTGCCGCAGGTTGATCTCGACGTCGTTCCCCAGGCGGGCGATCCCGTCCTGCGCCCACGCCGGGTCGACCTGGTGCTTGCCCCGGCGAAGGAGGGCACCGACGCGGGCGAGGAGCTCCATCAGCGAGAAGGGCTTCGTGACGTAGTCGTCGGCGCCGGTGCGGAAGCCGAGGATCTTGTCCGCCTCCTCGGTGCGGGCGCTGAGGATCAGCACCGGCATCACCCCCCCGGCGTCGCGCAGCGCGCGCAGCACGCGGTAGCCGTCCATGTCGGGGAGCATGAGGTCGAGGATCAGCAGGTCGGGGATTCCCGAGCGCGCGAACGCGAGACCAGCCACACCTTCGTGATCGACGCGGACACGATAGCCTTCGATCTCGAGAACGTTCCTGATCCCGATCGCGAAGCTCTTGTTGTCCTCGATGATCTGGATGAGCCGTGGTGTTTCCATTGGGCGACCCCGTATGGAAGCGTGACGGGCTGGTCGAAACGCTGACAATGCCGACCCCAGTGTGACACCGGAAACCCCGGATGGGATGGGTGTCGCCACGATGTTTACGGAACCCTGACGATGGGTGCGGAGCCCCGTACTGCCGCGCGCGCTCGCGGGATTCGCCGGGAGCTGGAAAAAGAAAGCCCACCCCGGGATTCCGGGATGGGCTCGACGATCTCCAATTCTGAAAGGTTGCCCCTCTAGGGCTCGAACCTAGACTCTTCGCATCCAGAGTGCGACGTGTTGCCAGTTACACCAAGGGGCAGCAGGACTTGCCCGCCCTTGCGGACGGACACGAAAAATAAACCGCCGCGGGGGGGTGGGCAAGGCCGAGCAGTGGGCGAGGCTCGGAACGGCGGTGATGCTCTCGAGTCTCGAAGGGCGATGATGATTGGAAGTCTCGAAACGGCAGTGATGGTTGGAAGTCTCGAAACGGCAGTGATGGTTGGAAGTCTCGAAGTGGCACTGATGGTTGGAAGTCTCGAAGTGGCACTG
>DASZNJ010000333.1:0-9875 GCA_035551575.1 Gemmatimonadaceae bacterium | reverse complement strand
CGAACTTCGACATCGAGATGATGCTCGAGATCGGCACCTGCGCAGGCATCGAGAACTACTCGCGGCATCTCTCCGGGCGCACGAGCGGCGAGCGCCCCGCCTGTCTCTTCGACTACTTCCCCGACGACTTCCTCGTGGTCGTGGACGAGTCGCACGTGACGCTGCCGCAGATCGGCGGGATGTTCAACGGCGACCGTGCGCGCAAGCTGACCCTCGTCGACTACGGGTTCCGCCTGCCGAGCGCGCTCGACAACCGCCCGCTGATGTTCGACGAGTTTCTCTCGCTGACACCGCGCGCGGTCTTCGTCTCGGCGACGCCGGGTGAGCTCGACCTGCAGCTGAGCGAAGGCGTCGTCGCCGAGCAGATCATCCGTCCGACGGGGCTGATCGATCCGGAGATCGAGATCCGGCCGGTGCGCGGCCAGGTCGACGATCTGCTGCACGAGATCCGGATTCGCGAGCGCAAGGGCGAGAGGGTGCTCGTCACGACGCTCACCAAGCGGATGGCCGAGGACCTCACCGACTACCTCCAGCAGATGGGGGTGCGTGTCCGCTACATGCACTCGGACATCGACGCGATCGAGCGAATGGAGATCGTGCGCGGCTTGCGGCTGGGGGAGTTCGACGTGCTCGTCGGGATCAACCTCCTGCGCGAGGGACTGGACATGCCCGAGGTGTCGCTGGTCGCGATCCTCGACGCCGACCAGGAGGGCTTTCTCCGCAGCGAGCGCTCGCTCATCCAGACCGTCGGCCGCGCCGCGCGGCATGTCGAGGGACGGGCGATCTTCTACGCGGACCGGATCACCGGCTCGATGCAGCGCTGCCTCGACGAGACGAGCCGCCGCCGCGCGATCCAGGTCCAGCACAACCTCGATCACGGCATCACGCCGATGAGCGTCAAGAAGAGCGTCGACCAGGTGCGGTTCATCACCCGCGTCGCCGACGCGCGCATCGAGCGCGACGAGGACCAGGGAAAGCCGAAGCGCGTCGCCGAGAAGATCCGGCAGTTCTCGGCGGGCGAGGCGACCGGGCCGATCGACATCCCCGCGGCGATTGCCGCGGTCGAGAAGGCGATGCGCGAAGCTGCGGCGAAGCTGGACTTCGAGGGTGCCGCCCGGCTGCGTGACGAGTTGTTCGACCTCAAGGCTCGCGCCGATGGCGGCACCGTCGCGAAGCCGAAGACGGGCGGTGGTTCACCGCGTCGGGCGGCGCGCTGAGCGTGGACGTGCCGGACGGCCACGCGCCGCACCCGCTTCCTCCGCTCGCCGCGGGCGGGCGGCTCGCGCTCACGCTCGAGGAGCTCACCGCGTGGGGGGAGCGGTTCGGCCGGACCGCTCGCGCGCCGCTGGTCGTGACGCTCGCCGGTGATCTTGGCGCAGGCAAGACGACGCTCGCCCAGGCGATCTGCCGCGGATACGGCGTGAAGGAACCGGTCACGAGCCCGACCTTCGCGCTCGTCCATCGTTATGACGCCCCGCGATCGCCCGTCTACCATCTGGACCTCTACCGGTTGCGTGGTCCCGGCGAGCTGACGAACATCGGCTGGGACGAGATCGTCTCCTCGCAGGCGCTCGTGCTGGTCGAGTGGCCCGAGCGCGCGACGGGCGCGCTTCCGCCGCACGTCGCGATCGATCTCGAGCACGCGGCTGGAGACGACTCGCGCCGGGTCCTGCTCGCGGGATGAGCGACCAGCTGACGCTGGCCGTCGATGCCAGCACCTACCGGGGAACCGTGGCGCTGCTCGCCGCCGGCCGCGTGATCGCGACGAGCGAGATCGCGATGCGCGGAGAGCGCGAGGAGCGGCTGATGCCGGCGATCGCCGCCGCGTTGGGCAGCGCGGGGGCCGCCGTCGCCGATCTCGGGGCGGTCGTCGTCGGTGGGGGGCCGGGAAGCTTCACCTCGCTCCGGATCGGGGCGGCGCTGGCCAAGGGGATCTGTGTGGCGCGAGGGGTGCCACTCGCATCGATGCCCTCGCTCGCGCTGCTCGTCGCCGGTACCGATGTCCCGGTAGCCGATGGCCGGTACCTCGCGATTCTCGACGCGATGCGCGGCGACGTCTACGCCGCCGTCATCGAGTCGGTCGGCGGGACGGTCGTCCGGGTCAGCGATCCGCGCCTCGCGCCTCGCGCGGCGGTGCCGGGGCTGGCGCGGGATCATGGCGCGCGGGTCGTCGGCGCCGGGGAATCAGTGGACAGCGCCCCGCACGCAAAAGGGCTGGCCCGGCTCGACCCGTCGCTCGTGCAGCAGGTTTCGCTCGCCGCGTGGGAGCCTGCCTATGGACGCCTCGCCGAGGCGCAGGTGAAGTGGGAGACGGAGCACGGACGGTCGCTCGCGACCGGATGAACGCACCGGTCGTGATACGGCCAGCGGCGAGCGCCGATCTTTCCGGGGTGGTGGAAATCGAGCGCGCGAGCTTCAGCGACCCGTGGAGCCTCACCGCGTTCCGGTCGGCGCTGCGCGAGGAACGAATCAATTTTCACGTCGCGCTGTCCGGCGGGTCCATCGCCGGCTATGCCATTTCGTGGTGTGTTGTCGATGAGGCCGAGCTGGCGAACCTCGCGGTCATGCCGTCGCTGCGTGGTCAGCGCATCGGGGCGGCGCTGCTCGACCGTGCGATGGCCGACGCGCGACAGGCAGGATGCGTGGTGATGCACCTCGAGGTACGCGAGTCGAACGCCGCGGCTCGCGCGCTGTACGAATCGCATGGCTTCGGGATGGTCGGCCGGCGAAAGCGTTATTATCGCGAGCCGATCGAGGATGCGCTGATCCTCCGGGCGCGGCTGGTGGAGTGAGGAGCCCGATTGGCTCCGCTGGAGGTGAATTGTTTGCGCGCCCGATCGGGCGCAGCCATATTATGCGCGGCGAGAACATCCCCTCGCCCAGGAGGATTTTGTGAGCCGGAGCTTGAACAAGGTGACGCTGATCGGGAACCTCGGGAACGATCCCGAGGTGCGCTCCACAAGCGGTGGAAATCGGGTGGCGACGTTCTCCCTCGCGACGAGCCGTTCGTGGAACGGGCCGGCAGGAGAGCGTCAGGAGAAGACGGAATGGCATCGCTGTGTGGTCTGGAACACCAAGACGTCCCAGCTTGCCGACATCGTCGAGAAGTACGTGAAAAAGGGCGACAAGCTCTACATCGAGGGTCGCATCGAGTATCGCCAGTGGCAGGACAAGGAGGGGCAGACCCGCTACAGCACGGAGATCAACGTTCGTGAGCTGATCATGCTCGGCAGCCGGTCCGGCGGCGGCGAGTTCGACGGCGACAGCTCGGCGCCCTCGCGCGCACGGTCGGCGCCCCCCGCGGCGAAGACCGCGGCGACCAAGCAGGGCGGGGAGGACTTCGAAGACTTCCCCGGCGCCCTCACCGACGAGGACGACGACCTGCCGTTCTGACCCCGCGTCGTCCCGAACCGGGGTTCGATGCCGCCGGCCGCCTGCAAGGTGGCCGGCGGTGTTCGTTGCGGGATGTCGCGCAGCGGTACGGCGTTACCTTGTTCCGCGAACGGCGTCATCCCGATAGCGAGCTTCGGCCCCTGGCCGATCGTGTGCCCGGCTCCGCGGTTCCGGGGGCCCTAACCTGCCGGCAATCGTTCATGACGTCACAGCCTTCGCGCAGTCCGAGCCGAGCGCCTTTCCGCGCTCCCTGGTGTTTGATCGCTCTCGGTGTCGCGCTCTGCGCACCGGGCATCGCTCGCGCGCAGCAGCCCGACTCCACGGCGCGTCCCGCGACGCACACGGTGAAGACCGGCGACACGCTCTGGGACCTGGCGCGCGTCTACCTGGGCGACCCGTTCCTCTGGCCCGAGATCTATCGCGTCAACACTGACGTCGTCGAGGATCCGCACTGGATCTATCCAGGCGAAGTGTTGCGCATTCCTGGCGCTGGCGAGCCGGGCGTCGTTGCCGAGATGACACCCTCGGACACGGGAATCGCCGAAGCCCCAGTCGAGTCCACCGGTCCGACGATGTTCCGCCGGCCCTCGCGTCGCCGGGCGATCGCCGCCCAGCGCGCGAACGGGATGATGATCGACGAGGCCCCCGCGGTTCGCGCCGGCGAGTATTACTCGGCGCCGTTCGTGATCAGCGACCATCCGCGGAAGCTGTCCGGACGTATCCTCGCGACGACCGAGATCCCGGGGGTGCCGATCTCGCACGAGCGCACGTTCATCCAGAACGAGGAGCGCATCTACATCCGCGTTCCTGCGGAGAGCATCCCGGAAATCGGCGACCGCTACCTGACGTACAAGCTCGGACCGGACATTCCCGGCGTCGGGCAGATCGTGATCCCGACCGGGATCCTCGTCGTCGAGCAGCCGAGCAACGGCGACGCGACGATCGCCCGGGTCGTGCGGCAGTTCGAGGACATCGAGATCGGCCAGCACATCATCACCCTCGAGAACTTCGTCTCCCCCCCGGCGGCGCCGCTGACGCCGATCGAGCTGGGCCCGACGGCGAAGATCGCGTGGATCAAGGGGAATCCGTCGCTCGCGACGCTGCAGAGCTACCTCATCGTCGCGGTCGGGTCGGACGTCGGGGTCAAGCCCGGTGACGAATTTCACGTCTATCGTGAGCGGACGAAGACGGACGAAGGCGACCACCTGCCCGCTGAGCTCATCGCTGTCGCGCACGCCGTTCGCGTGGGTGCGAAGACGACGACGCTCGTGGTGAGCGGCCAGCGCAACCCGGCGATCGTCGAGGGCGCGCGTACCCAGCTTTCAGCTAGGATGCCGTAGCCGCAGAGGTTAGATTCCGGGCGAGCGCCATGACAGCGATCGCCCACTTCATCGCCACCACCTGCTATCTCGGCGCCGCGGCCCTGGCCGCGGCGCCTTTCGCGCGTCCGATCCGGGCGCCGCTCCGTGGCGTGCTCGCGGTCCTCGCGCTCGGAGTGGTCGCACACGGCGTCGGCCTCATCGAGCTGGCGCGTGCGGTCGGCCAGGCGCCGGTGACCGGGCTCGGCCCCGCGCTCTCGTGTGCCGCGATCGTCCTCGCCGCGATGCTCCTCGTCGTCGAGCTCATCGCGCGAGAAGTGAGCCTGACCCTGGTCGCCGCGCCGCTCGCCGCGCTTCTGACCGTCGCGGCGAACATGGCTGGCCTGGTGACGCAAGCTGACCCTCCGGGAGGACGCGGCGCCTGGTTCGTGGCGCACATCGCGCTCTCGCTCGCCGGGCTGGCGGCGATGGCAACGGCGGCAGCGGCCGGGACGATGTACCTCGTGCAGCGGCGCGAGCTGCGCTCCCGCCGCTTCGGCCCGCTCTTCCGGCTTTTTCCCCCGCTGCAGACCCTCGACCGCGTCAATCACGCCGCGGTCATCGCCGGCTGGATCGGCTTGACGTCAGGCATCCTGATGGGGCTCGCCTACTCGGTGAGCTTTCACCAGAGCGACATGCCGCAGGTCATCTGGGCGCTCGGCGCGTGGGCCGGGGTCACGGCGCTCGCGCTCGGCCGTGTCGTCCGCGGCTGGGAAGCTCGTCGCGCGGCGGTCGCGGCCAACGCCGCGTTCGCGGCGGTCATCCTGCTCTGGATCGCGATGCGGATGTTCGCCAGCCAGCCGGGGAAGTTCCTGTGAGCGGCGCGGCCCCGGGATCGGCCGCGGATGGCCGCGTCGCGATCGTGGTACATGCGGACCGCGTTCGCGTGCTGGTCGTCGGTGCCGGGAAGGTCGCGGCGCGAAAGGCGCTCGCCTTCGCCGCGCATGGCGCGATCGTGCGAGTGATCGCGCCGAGGGCCGAGCCGGCACTGCGCGATGCCGCGGCGGCGGGAACGCTGGACCTCACCCTGCGCGGCTACCAGAGCGCGGACATCGGCGACGCGGAGCTGGTGATCGCGGCGACCGACGACCGGGCGACCAACGCCCGTGTCGCCGCCGACGCGCGCACCGCGCACCGTCTCTGCAACGTCGCCGATGCGCCGGAGGAGGGCAGCTTCTCCTCGATCGCGCAGCAGGTCAACGGAGCGCTGCTCATCGCCGTCGGCGCGAACGGGGTCCCCTCGGCAGCCGCGCGGATACTCGCCGCGATCGCGAAGCGGTTCGACCGGCGCTATGACGATGCGCTCGGAGCGCTGCGAGCGCTGCGCGAGCGCCTGCTCACCCGCGGAGGGGTGAGTGAATGGGAACATGCGTCGTCCCAGCTGATCGGCGACGACTTCATCGAACGGGTCGAAGACGGCCGCGTCGTGCGCGACGCCGCGGGATGGCCGTGAAGGTGTGCCTCCCGTGACGCTGGCGATCATCGGCGTGAGCCACCGCACCGCCGCCCTCGGCCTCCGCGAGCGGCTGATGGTGTCGGCCTCCGACCTTTCGGCGGCGTTGAGCGAGGTGACGCGGGCGACCGGCGCACGCGAGGCGGTGATCGTCTCGACCTGCAACCGCACCGAGCTCTATCTCGCCGGCGGCGACGAGCCGGTGAGCGGGGCGATCGAGTTCCTGTCGCGCCGGATCGGGGCGAGCGCCGAGCCGTACGCCTACGTGCGGCGCGACCGCGACGCGGCGACGCACCTCTTCCGTGTCGCCTCGGGCCTCGACTCGATGATCCTCGGTGAGGCGCAGATCCAGGGACAGGTTCGGGACGCATGGGAGCTCGGGCGCGCCGCCTCGGGGGTGGTCCTCAACCGGCTCTTCCAGGCGGCGTTAGGCGTCGCTTCGCGGGTGCGCACCGAGACCGCGCTCGGGCGCGGGGCGGCCAGCGTCAGCTCGGCTTCAGTCCAGCTGGCGAAGCAGATCTTCGGCTCGCTCGGCGGGCGGCGGGCGATGGTGCTCGGGGCCGGGGAAATGGCCGAGCTCGCGCTCGAGTGCCTGGTGGACGAGGGGGTGCGGACGGCCGTGGTGGCCAACCGGACCTTCGAGCGCGCGACCGTGCTCGCCGCGAAGTACGGCGCGACCGCGATGCACGTCGACGAGTGCTGGGCCCAGGTGGCCGACGTCGACGTCCTGCTCTGCTCGACGGCGGCGCCGCACCCGGTGGTTCGCGTGGCGCACCTCGAGCCGGCACTCGCCCGCCGCGGTGACCGGCCGCTCTGTGTGATCGACATCGCATTTCCGCGCGACGTCGAGCCAGCGGTTCGCGAGATGGAGAACGTCTACCTGTATGATCTCGACGACCTGCGCGCGGTCGTCGCCGCCAACATCGAGCGGCGGCGCGAGGAGCTGCCGAGCGCGGAGCACGTCATCGCCGACGAGGTGGAGCGGTACTGGCAGTGGCTCGCCGGGCTGCACGCGGTCCCGGTGGTCACGGAGTTGCGAGCATCGGCCGAGCAGATGCGGGCGAAGGAGGTGGCGCAGGTGCTCCGGCGCATGCCGAACCTCACCGCGGCGGACCGCGAGGCGATCGAGCAGCTGTCGCGGGCGCTCATGAACAAGTTTCTTCACGAGCCGTCAGTGCGGCTGAAGGCCGCCGCCGCGAATGGGCGCGGGCTCGCGATCGTCGATGCCGCCCGCTATCTGTTCGGCGTGGGGCAGGGCGGCGACGGAGAGCCGCGGCCGGTCGCGGAAGGGGCGGCCCCGGCCGAGCAGGATGACACCACCGGCAACAGCGAACGGAGCTGAGATGGCACAGCGGGTACTGATCACTGGCGGAGCGGGGTTCATCGGTTCTCACGTCGCGGACCTCTTCCTGCGCGAGGGATGGGAGGTCGAGATCGTCGACAACCTCGTCACCGGGAAGAAGCGCAACGTCCCGGCGAAGGCCCGCTTCCACGAGCTCGACATCGGATCCGCCGACGCGGGGCGGCTCGCCGGCGAGGGCCGCTTCGACGTCCTCGTCCACCTCGCGGCGCAGATGGACGTGCGGAAGAGCGTCGCCGACCCGGTGTTCGACGCGAAGACCAACATCCTCGGCACCCTCAACCTCCTCGAGGGGATCCGCGCCGGCGGGACGAAGACGCGCGTCGTCTTCTCCTCGACCGGCGGGGCGATCTACGGCGACTTCGTGACGCCGCCTAACGAAGAGACCTTCGCCAAGGACCCCGAGTCGCCGTACGCGATCGCCAAGTACTCGGTCGAGCTCTACCTCGCCTATTACGCGCGCGTTCACGGGCTCGACGCGGTCTCGCTGCGCTACGGCAACGTCTACGGGCCGCGCCAGGATCCGCACGGGGAGGCCGGCGTGGTCGCGATCTTCAGCGGGCGGATCCTCGACGAGCAGCCGCTCACGGTCTTCGGCGACGGCGAGCAGACGCGCGACTACGTCTTCGTCGGCGACGTCGCGCGCGCCACCTGGCTGGCGGCGACGGCGAAGCTGCCGCGCCAGGAGAAGCTCGATTCGCGTGCCTTCAACGTCGGCACCGGCGCGGCCACGAGCGTGCTCGCTCTCGCCGACACCCTCAAGCGTGTCGCGGGGAGCGACGTCCCCGTGCAGCACGCGCCGAAGCGGCCCGGCGAGCAGCAGACGTCGTTCCTTTCGATCGAGAAGATCCGGGGAGCGTTAGGCTGGGAGCCGCAGGTGACGCTCGATCAGGGATTGGCGCAGACCTTCGAGTGGTTCGCGGCGCAGCGCACGCCAGCCGCCGGAGCGAAGCGGTGATCACCGGCATCGCGATGCAGGTCTCGCAGGCGATCCCGACGACTCCGATCGAGCTGGTGACGCACGCGACGCGCGTCACGCAGTTCGTGCTCGTCGTGCTGGTGGTCCTCTCGCTGATCAGCTGGGGGCTGATGCTGGCGAAGTGGTGGGAGCTGCGCGGCGCGGCGCGCGCCTCGCTCGCCTTCGAGAACGAGTTCACCCGGGCGACGCGCCTCGACCAGGTGCGCACCCTCGCCAAGCGCTCGCCGCCGAGTCCCTTCACGCGTGTCTTCGGTCGCGCCGCGGAGTTCCTCCACGACCTCCGCGCCGGCGCGTCCCGCGCCGGCGAGGGCGGCGCCGCGACGACGGTGAGCGAGCGATTGAGCGGGTCGCAGGTCGAGGCCCTTCGACTCCTGCTCGACTCGGAGAGCGCCGCCGAGCGCGATCGCCTCTCGCGCGGCGTCCCGGTGCTGGCGATGATCGGATCGGTGAGCCCCCTCATCGGGCTGCTCGGCACGGTGCTCGGGGTCATCGACGCCTTCATCGGGATCGCGACGAAAGGGTCGGGCAACATCGGCGCGATCGCGCCCGGCGTGGCCGAGGCGCTGATCGCGACCGCGGCGGCGCTGGCGGTCGCGATCCCAGCGGTCTTCGGTTACAACCTCTTCGCCAATCGCGTGAACCGCATCGACGGGGAGCTCGAGGCGTTCGGCACCGAGATCATCGCGATGATGGTTCGCGAGGGGCAGATCTAGCGTGGCCCGCCGCCGGCGGGAGGGACTGGCGCTCAACGCCGAGATCAACGTCGTGAGCCTCATCGACGTGATGCTCCTCCTGCTCGTCGTCTTCATGATCACCGCGCCGCTGATGCAGGGGGGGGTCGACGTCACGCTGCCGAAGGCACAGGCCCGCCCGCTCGAGCAGAAGAGCGGGATGGTCGTGAGCGTGAACCAGGACGGGCAGATCTTCGTCGACGAGTCGCGGCTCACCTACGACGAGTTTCGCGCGAGCTTCCGCGCGCTGGCGCAGCAGCGCTCGACGGGGGGGGTCTACCTGCGCGCGGACCAGGGAGTGCCTTACGGTACCGTCGTCCGTGTGCTCGCGGTGATGCGCGCGGCGGGGGTCGGCGACGTCGGGCTCGTCGCGGAGCCCGAAGAGGTGCGGTGAGGGAGCGCCCGCCGCGGCGGGGGCTCGGGCTTCCGATTGCGATCTCGGCGGCGCTGCACGTCGCGATCGCGGCGGCCTTCATCGTCGCGAAGCCGACGCCGGCCCCCGCCCGCCCTCCGGTCTACAAGGTGAACATCGTCGCCGCGCCGCCCGGGCCCCGCCAGGTCGGCGCGGTCACCCCGACGCCGCCGGAGGCCGCGCCTCCCG
>DASZNJ010000332.1:0-8996 GCA_035551575.1 Gemmatimonadaceae bacterium | reverse complement strand
CCGCCGAGTAGAGGCGCGCCTGCTCGATCGCCAGCGCGGCGCGGCGCGCCAGCTCGGTGGCGAGCGACAGGTCGTCGTGCGTGTACCGGCGCCGTGACTCCGCCGATACCAGCGTCAGCGCGCCGATCGTGCGTCCGGCCGCCGACAGCGGGACCACGATCGCCGACCGCAACCCGAGCTCGCGGCTGATCCGCAGGTGCTCGGCGTCGACCGCGCCCGCGACGAGCATCTCGTCGGTGATCTCGCGATGGAGCTCCGGCTGCCCCGTCCGCAGGACGTTAGGCACCCCCGTCTTCGCGTCCGGGTCGGGAGGGTATCGCCGGTTGAGCTCGCGCGCCCATTCCACCCTGGCCGGGTCGGCGTGGGCCACGGCGAGCTGCCGCCGGTCGCCGTTCTCGTCGAGGAGGTCGATCGCGCACCAGTCGGCGAGCTGCGGGACGACCAGTCGCGCCAGCTCGCGCAACCGCTCCGCCGGATCGAGCGGCGACGCGAGCAGCGCATTCGCCCGGTCGAGGTAGTGCAGCGCCTCCTCCGCCTTCTTGCGGGCGGTGATGTCCTTCCACTGCGTCGAGAGCCCGCCGTCGGCGAGCGGGTAGCAGAACAGCTCGGCCCAGCTCCCGCGCTCGGCGTAGAACGCCTCGAAGTGGACCGGTACACGCTCACGCGCCGAGCGGCGCATCTCGCGCTCGAAGGTCGTCCCGACCAGCTCGGGATACACCTCCCAGACGACCCGGCCGATCAGACTGTCCGGCTCCCCGTGTCCCCCGGCGGCGAAGACACGCGCCGCGGCGGCGTTCACGTACCGGAAGCGCCAGTCGGCGTCCTGCACGACGAACGGGTCGCTGATGCTCTCGAGGATCCCGCGCGAGAAAGCCGCGGCCTCCTCGGCTTCCGTTGTCCGCTCCTGCAGCTCGACGCTCGTCGCCTCGATCTCCTCGGACATCGCCTGCGATTCCTCCAGCTGCGACTCGAGCTCGATTGCCTGGTGCTCGAGCTGCTCGGCGAGCGCCGCATTCTCTTCCGCGGAATTCCACGCCCGCTCCGCCGCGGCGCGTCCGCGATCGGCCAGTGTGCTGACGACCGCCGAGGTGAAGAAGAAGATCGCCATCGGCGCGAGGTCGATCGGATCGCTCAGTTCGAGCGTGTGCGTGGGGGCGACCAGCCAGTAGTCGACCGCGAGCACCGACAGCACCGATGACAGCAACGCCGGCCCCAACCCCGCGAACACCGCGGTAACCAGCACCGCGGGCCAGAAGAGCATGAAGACGATCCGGCTGAGGTAGGGGTCGAGCAGGAGGGACAGCGCGAGCGCCGCGGCCGGCGCGGCGACTGCGAGCCCGTATCGCGCGACGGGATGGCGGAGCCGGACCGGCGGCCTGGCCACGGGCGTGCTCGATCTCGCCGCGGTGCCGCGGGGGGTGGCCGCTCGCGGCGGCTTTGCGTACGAATCCGCATAGCCCGACCCGCGCGCGACCGGTGCGGCGGCGCCGATGATCGCTTTGACTTCGTGCGCGTCGGGCGTTGGCAAGGTTTCGCGGAGTGCGGCTGGCGCGTGGTGCGCCGCCGGTTCAAGGGGACACAGAATCTGAGCGCTCGCGGCCGGGCCCCGCAATCCCGCTGGTGTCGCGGGCGTACCGGCGCGGGCGGCGCTCATGCAGGGGCTGCGCCGCGACCGCTCTCGTCAGCGCGTCTCGGGGCGGGGACGGTATCGAACGGCTCCCCGCATCATCGTCTTTCAACGACTCTGCCCCCTTGCGCCCTGCATCGACTCCGACCCCTTCGGCTGGGCGTCATCGTTTTTCGACGACTCGAAGCCGTTGAACGCGGGGGGAACGTTAGGCGGTCAGGGGGTCGGCTTCGGCCTGGCTCGCGGCGGCGCCGGGAGGGTGAGCAGGTCGAGGGGATTGACGGTCAGCGATCCGTAGCGGGCGGCCCAGTGCAGGTGCGGACCGGTCACCCGGCCGGTCGCCCCGACCAATCCGATGCGCTGGCCGCGAGCGACCGTGTCGCCCACGGCGACGAGGAACTTGCTCAGGTGCATGTAGGCGGTGACGATTCCCGCCCCGTGGTCGAGGTAGATGATCCGGCCGCCGAGATAGAAGGTGTCCACCGCGGCGACCACCCCGCGGTTCGCCGCGCGCACCGGCGCGCCCGCCCCGCCGCGCAGGTCGACGCCGAGGTGCCGGCTCGTGACGCGGCCGTTGAAGGTGCGCCCCGCGCCGAAGCGGCTCGTGACCGCCGAGGGGCGCGGCTTGGCGAAGGGTGCGGTCCAGAGCCGCGGCGTCTCGTGCGACCTGCGCCCGACCTGGTGCGCGATCTCCACCTCGCGGGCGACCCGAGCCTCCAGCGCGGAGTCGAGCGGCTGCCCGAACCGCGAGGCGACGTCGAGCTTCTCCTTCGGCGGTGGGAGGGGCGGCAGCGCGATCTCCGCGCGGACCGTGTCGGCGCGCCCGGAGGCATGCGCGATGATCGCCTCCGCGGTCGTGCTCGCCGCGTCCACCGGCACCCCGCCGGCAGCGCGATAGCTTCCCGCCGCCGCGCGCTCGAAGTGCAGCGGCTCCCCAGCCATCGTCCCGCGGACGGCGACGACGCTGTCCGCGCCGGCGGGGGCGGCGACGACGACCACCCGGACGAGCGCGCCGGGGGCGGGACGGGCGGGGAGGACGGAGATGCGCGACGACTGCGCGCCTAACGTTCCGAGCGCGAGGCAGCTCGCGGCCAGTGGGCTGATGAATCGCGTGATGGGTCGCATGGCGGCCACGTCATGCACGATCCGGGCGCGGCGGGGCGGCCGCGGCGGCCTCGGCACGGCGGTTGCTCTCCCGCACTCGCCGGCCCCTGCTGCTCGCGCTACATCTAAAGGAATGTTCGTCTTCATCTCCCATCTCTCGGTGCCCGAGGCGGATCGCCCTGCCCTCGAGCGCCACTTTCGCGAGCGTGCGCACCTCGTGGACGCCTTCCCCGGCTTCCTCTACCTGCAGCTCCTGGTGCCGCAGGCCGGAGGCGCTTCGTACACCTTTCTCACCGCCTGGGAGTCGCGACAGGCGCTGAGCGAGTACATGCGGAGCATGGAGCACCACGTCTCCCACTCGCGCGAGCCCGCCGGGATCATGGCGCGGACGACGGTGCGCCACGAGGCGTTCGAGGTGCTGATGGACTCGCGGCAACAGGTCGAATGGCTGGCTTCGCGTTAGGCGGCGGCGCCCCGGGCGCTCCCGATGCCGGTCTCCGCGCGGCCCGGCTCCTCCTCATCGACCGCGAGGCGCTTGCCCGCGAGGTCACCGACACGCTCTACGCCGAGTCCCCCGACCTCCTCGCGCGCTACGGCCAGGCGGGACGCGAGAAATGCCTGCAGGACATGCGCTACAACATCGAGCACCTGACTCCGGCGGTGGAGCTCGGCGACGGGGCGATGTTCGCCGGCTACGTCCAGTGGCTCGACTCCCTCCTCCGCGCCCGCAACGTTCCCACTCGCGACGTCGTTCGCTGTCTCCATCTGCTCGAGGACCGCTGCGCCGTTCGCTACCCGCGTGGCGAGGCGGAGGCGATCGCCGCGATCCTCCGCGCCGGACTCGCGGTGCTCGCCGCATGATTCCCGCCCATGGCGCCTTTCTCGACGCGATTCGCCGCGGCGACCGGCGCGCCGCGTTCCGCTCCCTCGACGACGCGCTCGACTCCGGCCTCGACCTCAATACGCTCTACGTCGAGGTCGTGCAGCCCTCGATGCGCGAGATCGGGCGCCTGTGGCAGGAGAACGAGCTGACCGTCGCCGAGGAGCACCTCGCGACGGCGATCACCGAGTCGGCGATGAGCCGCGCCTTCGAGCGCATGTTCGTCTGGCGCGACCAGCGCACCCCGCGGCTCATCGCCGCCTGTGCCGACGAGGAGCGGCACCAGATGGGGCTGCGAATGCTGTGCGACCTGCTCGAGCTCGAGGGCTGGGAGACGATCTACCTCGGCGCGTCGGTGCCGATCGAGAGCCTGACCGAGCTCGTCGCGAGGCGCGACCCCGATGCGATCGCCCTCTCGGCGACGATCGCCCCGCACATCCCGCGCGTTCGCGCGGCGATCGCCGCGATCCGCGCGGCGAATCTCGCCCGGCAGCCGGTCATCGCCGTTGGCGGCCGGGCCTTTCTCACCGATCCCTCGCTGGCGAAGAAGGTCGGTGCCGACCTCACCGCCGCCGATGCGGGACAGGCGGTGCGCGCCCTCGATGAGCGCGTGCGCGGCACTCGGGGCGCGCGGTGACCACGCCTCGCCCGGTGTCGTTCAACGTCGACCTCGGCGACTGGCCGGGGATCGTGCTGCGCGTCGGCAGCAGCGGCGAGATCCTGGCAAGCAACGGGCGCCTTGACGCCCTCCTCGGCGTCGGCGTCGCCGGGCGCGCGATCAGCGACCTGCTCGACCCCGACTCGTCGGTCGCGAAGTGGAAGAGGATCGCCGTGGACGGGAGCGCGTCGAAGCGGACGTGGGAGCTCGTGTTCTGCACGGAGGACCGCGTGCTCGAGACCACCGCCTTCTCCCTCGTTCCCGCGCCGGACGAATCGGAGCGCTGGCTCGTCGAGCACCCGGCGACGCCGCGACTGACGCAGCTCGCGGCCGAGGTCAGCGCGGTGAACGCCGAGCTCGCGACCGCGCAGCGGCGGTTGATCATCGAGCAGGGGCGCCTCGCCCGCGCCCTCGCCGAGGTCGAGCGAAGCAACCTCGCGCTCGACGAGTTCGCGCACGTCGTGTCGCACGACCTCAAGGCGCCCGTCCGCGCGATCCGCGAGTACGCGGGATCCCTCCTCGATCCCGGCGGGTCGGGCACGCCGGACGAGCGAGCCGGCGACCTGCTTCGCATTCAGCAGCTCGCCACACGCATGCGGCGGATGATCGACGCGGCGCTGGAGTACGCGCGCGCGGGGAACGCCGGCGATCGCGTCGAGGCGATCGACACGACGGCGGTCATCCGGGACGTCGTCGAGTTTCTCGCGCCCCCTCCCGGCGTTACGATTCAGGTCGAGAGGCCGCTGCCGATCATCGTCACCGAGCGAGCTCCATTCGAGCAAGTGTTCCGCAACCTGCTGTCGAACGCGATCACCTGGCGTCGTCCCGATGGCGCACGGGTCGAAGTCGCCGCGCGCGACGAAGGCGATGCGTGCGAGTTCACCGTGGCCGACAACGGACCGGGTATCCCGGAGGGGCAGGAGGATCGCATCTGGCGGCTCTTCCACACGTCTGCACCCGGCGAGGGGAGCGGGCTCGGGCTCGCGCTCGTGAAGCGGGTCGTCGAAGCGCACCACGGGACGGTGGCGGTGCGTCCCACGCCCGGGGGCGGCGCGACCTTCGTCGTGCGCTGGCCGAAGCGGCCGTCGGGCCGCATCGCGCCGCGGGTCGGCGAGGGGGGAGGCGCCCATGACTGAAGTCGCAGCCCGCTCGATCCTCCTCATCGACGACAGCGCCGACGATCGCGCGCGCGTGCACCGGCTGCTGCGCGGACATCGCCGGCGCTACGAGATCGTCGACTGCGCGAGCGGCGCGGAAGCGCTCGCGATCGTGAAGAAGGGAGAGACGCACTTCGACTGCGCCCTGCTCGACCAGTATCTCTCCGACATGGAAGGTGTCGAGCTCCTCAACCGGCTGCGCGGATCGCGCGGCCATGTGCCGCTCCCGGTCACGATGCTGACCGGCCACGGGAATGACGCGTCGGCGGCGTACGCACTCGAGCTGGGTGCGGAAGACTACCTTCTGAAGGACGAGGTGACCGCGCACGCCCTGGTGCGCTCGATCGAGAACGTGATCGAGAAGTTCGAGATCCGCCGTGAGCTCGAGAGCCAGCGCGCCGCGATCGAGCTGCGCAACGAGCGGCTGGAGTCGATGCGCGCCGAAGCCGAGGCGCGGCTCGCCGACCTTGCCGCTGCGACGCAGGCGCGCGACCGCTTCGTCGCGATGATGTCGCACGAGATGCGGACGCCGCTCAACGCGATCCTCGGCTACGCCGAGCTGCTCGAGCTGGAGATCGAAGGACAGATCAACGAGGGACAGCGCCGGAACCTCGATCGAATTCGCGTCGGCAGCCGGCACCTGCTCGACCTCATCAACGACGTCCTCGATCTCGCGCGGGCGGATGCGCGGAAGCTCGAGCTCGACGTGCGCCCGGTCGACGTGAGCGCGGTGATCGAGGAGGTCGCGGCCCTGCTCGAGAACCAGGCGGCGCAGAAGTCGCTCCGGCTGCGCACCCATGTCGATGCGGCACTCCCCCTCGCCAGCGCCGACCTGCAGCGGCTGCGGCAGGTCCTGACCAACCTCGTCGGCAACGCGATCAAGTTCACCGAGCGCGGTGAGGTCGCGATCACCGCCGGGCCGGGGCACGACGGACGCACGGTCTCGATCGCGGTGAGGGATACCGGCATCGGGATCGGGCCCGCGACGTTAGGCAGGGTCTTCGACGAGTTCTTCCAGGCCGACAACGCGCTGACACGGACCTACGGCGGGAGCGGACTCGGACTGGCGATCTCGCAGCGGCTGGCGCGGGCGATGGGTGGTGAGATCACCGTCGAGAGCGCGGTCGACCACGGGTCCACGTTCACCGTCACGCTGCCGGCGGCGGCGGCGGGGAGCGCGGTGCGCGACCAGGACAGTGCGCTGCACGACACGCGCATGGCGCATCGTCATGCGGCCGACGAGGACGCCGCGCCGGTGCACGAGGCAGTGTCGGTGGTCGCGTTCGGCGACGAGCCCGACGCGCTGGCCGCGCTCGCACGTCAGGTGAAGCCGCTGGTGCGACTCGCCTGGACGACGAGTGCCGACGATGTCCCCGCGCTCGCGTCGCGCGAGCGCGCATCCCTGGTCATCCTCGACATCGGCAGCCGGCCGGGCGCCGCGTGGCGGATCGCCCACGCGCTGTCGGAGATGAAGGTCGACGTTCCGCCGGCGATCCTCCTCCTCCCCGAGATCATTGCGCGGCGCGATGCGCCCGCGATCGGTGGTGTCGGCCTCGATCTCGGCTGGGTCGCGCTGGTTCCGAAGCCGTTCACCTCCGACCAGCTGGCGCGCGCGGTCGCCACCGCGGCGGGGCAGCGAGGCACGGCCGCGACGCGGGGCGGGCCGGACGCGATCGAGGTCCTCGTCATCGACGACGACGAGGACTCACGGCGCGTCGCCAGTCGCGTCCTCCGGGAGAAGGGAATCCGTGTTCGCGAGTCGGTCGACGGCGAGAACGGGCTGGTCGAGATGCGGCTGCGGCCGCCCGATGTCGTGGTCCTCGACCTGATGATGCCCGTGCTCGACGGCTTCGGCGTGCTGGCGACGATGCGCGCGGATACCCTCCTCGCCTCGATCCCCGTCGTCGTGCTGACAGCGAAGACGCTGACCGACGCCGAGCGCCAGTTCCTGATGCGGAGCGCCGTGCGCGTGCTGCAGAAGGGTGAGCACCGGCTGGCCGACGTCGCGGCGCTCGTCCTCCGCGCGGCGCTGAGCGCGCGCGGCCCGGCGCCATCCCTTTCCCCCGGCTGAAACAAACGACGGAGCGGACCATGCTGTAGGGGTAGGGCGGCGGTCGAGGGTCTTCGGCACCTGACGCCTCGACCGCCGCCGGGCCAGATGCCAACCCCTCACCGGAGTGGTCGATGATTCCGATCGTCATGCTCGCCGCAGCGCTGGGCTGCCCGCCGCTCGCGCCCTGTCCGCTGCTCGATCCCGCCAGCCGGCCACCCACCGACCCCATCGCCACGAGTGTCGCTCGCCCGGACACCGTGCACCGCCGCGCGAAGGCGGTCGAGGTGAGTGACTTCTACGAGCTGCGGCTGCGCGTCCACCGTTATGCGTCGTACGCGACGATCCCGCTCTTCGTCGCGCAGACCGTCGCTGGCAACGAGCTCTTGCAGGCCGACAAGTCCGGGGCGCCGAAGCCAGGGTGGGCGAGCGGCGTCCACAGCGTCGGCGCCGCCGGACTCGGTGTGCTGTTCACGCTCAATACAGTGACCGGGGCCTGGAACCTGTGGGACTCGCGTCACGACAGCGTCGGCCGGACGAAGCGGATCATCCACTCGGTGCTGCTGCTCGCCGCCGACGGCGGGTTCGCGCTCGCCGGCTCGTCGGGGGGCGGCGACGCCGCGGAATCGCAGGCGGCGCGCAACCGGCATCGCGACATCGCGTATGCGGCGATGGGAACGGCGCTGGCCGGCTATTCCGTGATGCTCGTCGGGGGGCACTGACATGATCTTCACGACCCCCGAAGCACTCGCGCGCCTCGTGGACCCGTGGTCGAAGTTCTACAGCCATTCGAAGACCACCGAGACGATCGTAACCTTCCTTCACATCGCACCGATCGTGATCGGGGGCGGGATCGCGATCGCGCTCGACCGCGCCTCGCTTCGCCTGCGCCACGAGGAGCCGGGCGCGCGTGAGCGCCATCTCGCCGAGCTCGGCTCCGTTCATCCCATCGTTATCACCGCCCTGGTAGTCTCCCTGGTGAGCGGGATCGCGCTGCTCGCCGCGGACCTCGACACCTTCCTCGGATCGTGGGTGTTCTGGGTGAAGATGGCGCTTGTCGCCGCGCTCCTCGCCAACGGCGCGCTGATGACGCGCCTGGAACGCGCGCTCGCCGCCCCGGGTAGTGGCACATCGGAGCAGTGGAGGCGGCTCCGGCGCAACGCGATCACCAGCCTCGCGTTGTGGCTCACGATCACGCTGGCCGGGGTCATCCTCACCAACGTCTGAGATGCACACCACTCGCGAAGAGAATGCGGGCGCGGCCGATGACTGCGGCGGCTGCCCGCTGCACGATGCCTTCAACGCGCCGGCCGCGATGGAACGGCGCCAGTTCCTGCGCGCGGCCGGGCTCGCGCTTGCGTCGCTGGGCATCCTCGGGCTCGATGCGCGCGCGGCGGGGGCGATGCCGGATCGCGCCCTGACCGCGCTCGCCGGCGGCGCCGGGGTGCGCAACGACAGGCGCTATCCCGTTCCAGGCGAGGACGGCGTGTCGATCGACAAGGACAACTCGGTGATCATCG
>DASZNJ010000331.1:0-3035 GCA_035551575.1 Gemmatimonadaceae bacterium | reverse complement strand
CGCCGGAGGGTGCCGGCGTGATCGCCGGACGAACCGGCCGCCCCGAGGGAGGCGCGGGGGTGATCGCGGCCGGCGTCACCGGCGCCGCCCCCGCTGGAGGCCGGGCGGTGTCGCCGGGCAGTGCGCCGTTGGCGGCGGCTGTCGTCGTGGCGGAGCTGTCGCGCGCGGGGCTGTTCTCGCCGGCGCAGGCAGCGGCGATGCAGATCGTTGCGATGCTGAGGAGTCGCTGATGCGTCATCGGATTCGCGTCACGGGGTAACCGCCGGCGGCGTGGTGGTGGTGTGCGACGGGTGCCCGACCTCGACGTTTGGCCAGCCGTTCGAGTCGTACCTGATGCGATCGATCGGCATCGGCCGCCTGACGCTTCGGCCGCCGCTCGGCGTCGGCTTGTCGGGGTCGACGGCGTGATAGACGATCCAGTCGTCCCCCCTGGCGCCGGTGGCGATCGCGTTGTGGCCCGGGCCGCGGAACACAGCATCTCCGGTCAGGACCGTGCCGTTGCCGGTGCCTAACGCGTCGCCGCGCTTGATCACCCACGGACCCTCGACCGGCGCTTCGCGCGGCGCGCCGCCCGGCTGGATCACCATTGCCGGCGTCGAGCCGGCGGCGAAGTGGACGCGGTCGGCGCCGCGCTCCTCGACGGCGATCGGCTGGAAGCTCGAGCCCCAATAGAGATAGTGCTTCCCGCTGACAGGGTCGCCGAACGCCATCGGGTCGATGTGCCAGGAGTCGTCACCGGGGGCGAGGGGCGCCCCTGTGTCGGTGAACGACCCCTCGAGGGTGGTCGCCGTCGCGATGGGACCGGGGAAATCCTGGTCCAGCACGACGTTCCGGTACCCGGTGGCCGAGATCGTGTCGATCGGGGCGACGGGGGACTTCCCGCCGTCCCCGCCGCAGTCGGTGAGCAGGCCACCGGCACAGGCGCGAGCGACGACGACCGAGGAGCGCATCCGCATGCGGAAGTGGCTACGGGAAGAGACAGGGGGCCATCATGGATTCTCGCCCCGGGGGGAGGAGAGGGCAACCTTGGGGCCACCCGGGGGAGGACGCCGACGGGACCGGGCGCCACGAGCAGGGCGCCAGGGGCCCGGGGCCAGTAGTGAGGCACTCCGCCACCGCGTTGCGCCGTGCCTAACGCCAGGCCCTGGCACCTGGCTGGTCCAGCCGATGTAACTTGCGACTCTGCTGCCACAGCTCTTGCAATGCTCGGACGCGCCGAGTCCACCTCTCGAACCGAATTCACCGCAATGGCTGATCCCAACGCTCCCGTCTGGCTCATCACCGGCTGCTCGACAGGCTTCGGCCGCGAGCTTTCCCGCGCCGTGCTCGCCCGTGGCTACCGCGCGGTCGTCACCGCACGCAACCGCGAGTCGATCGAAGACCTGGTCTCCGGCCACGAGGGCCGGGCGATCGCGCTCAGGCTGGACGTCACCAGGCCGGCCGACGCCGCCGCTGCCGTTAGGCAGGCGGAGGAGGCCTTCGGCCGGATCGACGTGCTCGTCAACAACGCGGGAATCGGCTATTTCGGCGCGATCGAGGAGAGCGACGAGGCGGAAGTCCGCCGGATGTTCGAGATCAACGTCTTCGGCCTCGCGCGGATGACGCAGGCCGTGCTCCCCGGGATGCGGAAGCGCCGGAGCGGCCACATCGTGAACATCGCGTCGATCGGCGGGATCCGCGCGTTTCCCGCGGTCGGCTTCTACAACGCGACGAAGTTCGCCGTCGTCGGGCTGTCCGAGGCGCTCTCCCTGGAAGTCGCGCCACTCGGCATCAGGGTGACCATCGTCGAGCCGAGTGGATTCCGCACCGACTGGGCCGGTCGCTCGGCGAACGAGGCGAAGCAGCAGATCGCAGACTACGCCGAGACCGCCGGGAAGAACCAGGCGAGCATTCGCGGCTACAGCGGGAAGCAGCCCGGGGATCCGGTGAAGGCGGCCGAGGCGATCATCAAGGCTGTCGAGTCGCCGGAGCCTCCCCTGCACCTGCTGCTCGGGAAGGCTGCGCTCAAGGGCGCACGGTGGAAGATCGACCTGATGAAGAAGGACTTTGACGCCTGGGCGCCGATCACGGAGGGCGCCGATTTCCCCGAAGGCCATTAGCGGAGCACGTCGAACGATGCGCCTCGCGGAGCCGGGTGAGCTGCCGCGAGCGCGCTGCCTGGCCGCAACTTCAACGAGGAGGTACGATGCGCGCACGCCTGTCGTCGCTGTGCTTCGGGATCGTGCTCGGCGCGATCTGCTGCACCCCCGTTCCGCGCCCCGACGCCGGCGCGCGGCCGGCCGCGGTCGCCGTCATCAAGCCGCTTCCGGACAGCGCGCGCTTCGCGGCGGAGCTGAACGCCTTCATGCGCGCGGACAGCGCGTCTCCTCCTCCACCGGCGCCGGTGCTCTTCGTCGGGAGCTCGTCGATCCGGATGTGGGAGTCGCTGGCGACGGACTTCCCCGGCTTGCCCGTGCTCAACCGCGGGTTCGGCGGCTCGCGGATGGACGACGTGCTCCGCTACGCGGATCGTGTCGTCTTCCGCTACAAGCCACGGGCGATCGTGCTCTACGAGGGGGACAACGACCTCCAGGAGGGGGTGACGCCGGCGCGGATCGCCGGCGAGGTAGCCGAGTTCCTGTCGCGGGTGCGGACGGCGCTGCCGCAGGCGCGCGTCGTCTGCCTGGCGGTGAAACCGAGTCCCTCGCGCTGGAACCTCGCCGACAAGGTGCGCCAGACCAACGCGCTGCTCCAGGCCGTCATCGCCCAGGACACGCTGGCGACCTACGTGGACGTCTACACGCCGATGCTCGGCGCCGACGGTCGCCCGCGGGCGGAGCTGTTCCGCGCCGACTCGCTGCACATGACGCCGGCGGGGTACGCGGTCTGGCGCGACGCCGTCGCGCCGGCGCTGCGGGGTGAGCGGGACAAGCGTTAGGCGTGAACGGCGGGTGTTCCCGACCGGGAGGCTCGGCGTGCCCGGAGAGGCAGCGGCAGCGGCGGGACGGCATCGGGCGTCGCTCGCCGCGCGCTGGCGACCCGTGGGCAAGCGGGGC
>DASZNJ010000330.1:0-14028 GCA_035551575.1 Gemmatimonadaceae bacterium | reverse complement strand
GCTCTCGCCATGCCACGCACTCGTGCATTCGCACCGATCGCCGCCGTCGCGCTCCTCGTGCTCTCCGGCTGCCCGCGCCCGCGGCCGGCGGCGCCCGCCCCATTCCGCGCGCTCGAGGCGGCGGGGATCAGCGCCGCGCTCCCGCGCGAGCTCGATTCCATCATGACGGCGGCGATCGCCGATCGCGCGTCGCCGGGGATCGCGGTCGCGATCGGGCACCACGGGCGCGTCGTCTACACGCATGGGTGGGGACACACCGACTGGGCACCGGCGGCGCCCCTGGCGAACGACAGCACGCTCTACGACATGGCGTCGCTCACCAAGGTGATCGCAACGACGACGGCGGCGATGATGATGGAGGAGGAGGGGAAGCTCGACCTCGACAGCACCGTCGTCCACTACCTCCCCGAGTTCAACGCCCCGGACAAGGCGGCGATCACTATCCGCATGCTGCTCCTCCACACGAGCGGGATGCGGCAGTACCAGTTCCTCTATCGCGAGGTCAGGGGGCGCGAGGCATACCTCGAGCGGATCAACGCCAAGCCGGTCGTCACCCCGCCGGGGAAGGAGTACACCTACTCCGACTGGAACATGATCGTCCTCCAGCTCGTGCTCGAGCGCCTGTCCGGGAAGACGCTCGACGCGCTCGTCGACGAGCGGGTGTTCCGGCCGTTGGGGATGCACGACACGATGTTCAACCCGCCCGGCTCGCTCAAGCCGCGGATCGCGCCGACCGAGATCCAGGAGTTCCGCGGTGGGCAGGTCTGGGGGGTCGTCCACGACGAGAACGCCTGGGCGTTAGGCGGGGTAGCCGGCCACGCCGGGCTCTTCTCGAGCGCCCGCGACCTTGGCGTCTTCGTCACGATGCTGCTCGACGGCGGCGAGTACGACGGGGTGCGCATCCTCCGCCCGGAGACGATCGCCCGCTGGACCGCCCGCCAGCTCAAGGACCAGTCGCGGGCGCTCGGCTGGGACACGCCGTCGTCGCCGTCGAGCGCGGGGCGCTACTTCTCGATGCGCAGCTTCGGCCACACCGGCTTCACGGGGACCTCGATCTGGGCCGATCCGGAGAAGCAGCTCTTCGTCGTGCTGCTCACCAACCGCGTCGATCCCTCGCGCGACAACCCCAAGGTCGGCCCGCTGCGGCGCGCCGTCGCCGACGCGGTCCAGCGGGCGGTGCTCGACGCGCCGCTGCGCCTGTGGGAGATCGACACGGCAACCGCGCGATGAGCGACCAGAACGCACGGGAGCTTTCGCGCCGGGACTTCCTCGCCCTCTCGGCGTTAGGCATCGCCGGCTGCGCGGTGCCCGGTGTCGGCGGCGGAGCGCGGGGGGACGATCGGATGTTCTACGTCGGAACCTACACCGAGAAGACGGCGAGCAAGGGGATCTACCTCCTGCGGCTGTCCCCCGGCTCCGGCGCACTGGCGATCGACGGTGTCGCCGCCGCGACCCTCAACCCGTCCTTCGTCGCGCTCTCCCCCGACGGCGCGGCGGCGTTCGCGGTGAACGAGGTCGGCCAGCTCGATGGACAGCCCGGCGGCGGCGTCACCGCGTTCGGGCGCGACGTCGCATCCGGTGCGCTCCGCACGCTCGGGCGCGAGCTGACGAGGGGCGCCGATCCATGCTATGCATCCACCGACAACACGGGACGATTTCTCTTCGTCGCCAACTACAGCGGGGGAAGCATCGCGATGTACCCGGTGCTCGCGGGCGGCGGCATCGGCGCGATGGCGGGCTTCATCCAGCATCACGGCGACGGCCCGAACGCCGGGCGGCAGGAAGGGCCCCACGCGCACTGCGTGATCCCCGATCCGATGAACCGCTTCGTGCTGGTTGCCGATCTCGGGATCGACCGGATCATGGTCTACCGCTTCGACGCGCAGGGCGGGGTGCTGAACACCGCCACGGCGGGGCAGGGGATCCTCGCTCCGGGAGCCGGCCCGCGCCATCTCGCGTTCCATCCCGGCGGCCGCGTCCTCTACGTCACCAACGAGCTGAACTCGACGGTGGCCGCGTTCCGTTATGACGCGGAGACTGGGTCGCTCACCGGGCTTCAAGCCGTCCCGTCGGTGGGTGAGCCGGCGGCGGTGCAGAACTTCCCGGCCGACATTCACGTGCATCCGTCGGGACGCTTCCTCTACGTGTCGAACCGCGGGCACAACAGCATCGCCGCGTTCGCCATCGATCCGGGCAGCGCGAAGCTGACGCCCCTCCAGCTGACCTCGACCGAGGGCGACTGGCCTCGCAACTTCGTGATCGACCCGAGCGGAGAGTTCCTCATCGTCGCCAACCAGCGATCGGATTCCATTCACAGCTTCCGGATCGATTCGACGACGGGGAAGCTCCGCTCGACCGGCCATCGCGTCACCCTTCCGGCGCCCGTTTGTCTCCGCAGCTTCGCGGAGCGGGCGTGAGCGACGGGCAGCGGCCGGCGGCGATCCGGACGGAGGGGCTGCGCAAGGTCTATCCCGCGCCCGGCGGCGGGAAGAAGCGCGTCACCCCGCCCGGTCCGCCGCCGATCGGGCGCGGCGGCGGCGCGGCGCTGCCTAACGGCGGACCCGGGTCGGGTGAGATCGTCGCCCTCGCCGGCCTCGACCTCGAGATCGGCGAGGGAGAGTTCTTCGGGCTGCTCGGGCCTAACGGGGCGGGGAAGTCGACGACGATCGGCATCCTCACCACCCGGATCCGTCCGACCGGGGGCCGGGCGCGCGTCGCCGGGGAGGACGTCGTCGGCGGCGCCGCCGCCGTCAGGCAGCGCATCGGGGTGGTGCCGCAGCGGCCGAACCCCGACCGCAGCCTCGACGTGCTCGAGAACCTCGTCTTCCACGCTGCCTACTTCGGGGTGCCGCGCGCCTCGGCGCATGCGCACGGGGTGCGGCTGCTTCGCACCCTCGGCATCGCCGACAAGGCACGGGCGAAGGTGGACGAGCTCTCCGGCGGCCAGCAGCAGCGCCTGATGATCGCGCGCGCGCTGATCCACGAGCCGAGCGTGATCTTCCTCGACGAGCCGACGGTCGGCCTCGACCCGCAGGCGCGGCTCGACCTCTGGGACATCCTCCGCGAGCTGCACGCCGCGGGTCGCACCATCGTCATGACGACGCATTACATGGAGGAAGCCGACCAGCTCTGCGACCGGCTCGGAATCGTCGACCGCGGCGAGCTGCTCGCGCTCGACACGCCGGGCGCGCTCAAGGAGAGGGCCCCGGGCGGGACCCTCATCCTCCTGACGCTCGATGGCGACGCCGCCTCGGCGGCGATCGCCGCGCGCGAAGTCGCTGGCATCGACCGCGCCGAGGCCGAGGGCTCGACGCTCCGTGCCTACTCGGCGCGGGGCGGCGAAGTGATCCCGGCGCTGATCCGCGCCGCCGAGGGACAGCGCCGCGCCGTCAAGGACATCTCGCTGCGCGAGCCGAGCCTGGAGACGCTGTTCATCTCGCTGACGGGGCGGACGTTCGAATGAACGCAGCCGGTGCCGTGCTGCCTCAAGGCGACGTGCGGCCGCGCGTCAGGCGGTCGCAGGTCTTCCTCGCGCTGCTGCATCGCGACATGCGCGTCGCGCGAAAGGAGCTGCCCTTCTTCCTCATCCGCACCGCGCTGCAGCCGCTGCTCTTCATCATCGTCTTCGGCTTCCTCCTCCCGAGGATGGGGTTCATGCGCAGCGACTACACCGCGACGCTGCTGCCCGGGATCCTCGCAGTCAGTCTCACGTTCTCCAGTATCCAGGCCGTCGCGCTGCCGATGGTGCAGGACTTCGGCTGGACGAACGAGATCGAGGACCGCCTCCTGGCCCCGGTGCCGACGCGGCTGATCGCGGCCGAGAAGATCGTCTCCGGCGTGCTGCAGGGATTCATCTCGGCGGCGTTCGTCCTCCCCGCGGCGCGGCTGATCATGGGACCGATCCCCGGGCTCTCGCTCGAACGGTTTCCCGAGGTGGTGCTCATCGTGGTGCTGGGCGCGACCGCGTTCTCCGCGCTTGGTCTCCTGCTCGGCACGGCGATCTCGCCGCAGCAGATCGGGTTGATGTTCAGCGTGATCATCGCGCCGATGCTCTTCTTCGGCTGCGCGTACTACCCGTGGGCGGGGTTGAGCGCGGTCCCGTTCATGAAGTATGCGGTACTCATCAACCCGCTCGTCTACGTCGCCGAAGGGATGCGCGGCGCCCTGACCCCTGGAGTGCCCCACATGCCGCTGCTCGTCTCGGTCGCCGCGCTGGTCGTCATCGGCGTGATCTTCTGGATCCTCGGGATCCGCAGCTTCGAGCGGCGGGCGATCGGATGACGATCCCCGGCGCCCTCGAGCGGCAGGAGCTCCCCCCCGCCGATCCGATCGTCCGCTTCAACGCGCTCCTCGACGAGGCGAGGAAGGTGGGGCGGGCCGTGCTCCCCGAGCCGACCGCCTTCGCGTTAGGCACGGTCGACGCGACCGGGCAGCCGTCGGTCCGCATCCTCCTCATCAAGCAGGTGGACGAGAGAGGCTTCGTCTTCTACACGAACTTCGAGAGCCGGAAGGGGCGCGAGCTGAGCGCGACCGGCAAGGCCGCGCTCTGCTTCCACTGGCAGCCGCTCGAGCAGCAGGTCCGTGTCGAGGGTCCCGTCGTCCGCGTCAGCGCCGCGGAAGCCGACGCGTACTTCGCCTCCCGCGAACGGGGGAGCCAGATCGGCGCCTGGGCCTCGCGCCAGAGCCAGGTCATCGACCCACCCGGCGAGCTCGAACGCCGCGTCGCCGAGTTCGAGGCCAGGTTCGCCGGCCGCGACGTCCCGCGCCCCCCGCACTGGGGCGGCTGGCGCCTCGCGCCGACCGCGATCGAGTTCTGGAAGAACATGGCCAACCGGCTGCACGTCAGGCACAAGTACACGAGGGACGGCGCGCGGTGGCGGGTGGAGACGTTGTACCCGTAGCTCTTCCTCCGGCGGAGTGAGCGTGCATCTGCGTAGGCGTTTGCGGCTGTCGTAAGAGTGGGGCGTACAGCTGGTCTTGGGAGACACTGGGAACGGCGGGAGACACAGTGGGGCAACCTTCGTATTCGAGGGCCTGGCGCGCCCGCCCGTGACAACTTTGGGGGCAAGCGGGGCGAGATGATCTCGCCCCGCTTGCCCCCAAGCTGTTTGTGCCGGCGCAGCGAAAGGTGAAGCGGCACGGCGCCCTCCGTGTCCCCCGCCGTGCTCCGTGTCTCCGAAGACCAGCTGTACGCCGCCGCCCCGACGTACAGCCGCCAACGCCTTCATCGGGCGTCGCGACGCCGCTCCCGAAGCTCCAGAGATCGGTACCCCTCGCCCCCCACTGTCCCTATCTTCCGTCCATGGCAACGAAGGTACAGGCGGAGCCCGTCGAGGCTCCCAGGGACTGGTCGATCGAGTCGGCGCGGGCTCTCTACAACATCGAGGGTTGGGGCGCCGGCTTTTTTGATATCAACGAGAAGGGACACGTCGTCGTGCGGCCGGATCGCAACGACAACTCCCGGGAAGTCGATCTCCACGAGCTGGCGACCGATCTCGAGCAGCAAGGGGTGCAGCTCCCCGTGCTCGTGCGATTCTCCGACATACTCCGCTCGCGGATCGAGTCGCTGAGCGAGCGGTTCATCCGCGCGATCGAGGAGTACTCGTACAAGGGCGGCTACACCACCGTCTACCCGATCAAGGTCAACCAGCAGCGCCACGTCGTCGAGGAGATCGTCGAATACGGGAAGGCGCACGGAGTCGGCCTCGAATGCGGGAGCAAGCCGGAGCTGCAGGCCGTGCTCGCGCTCAGCGACACCACCGAGCACCTGATCGTCTGCAACGGATACAAGGACGAGGAATTCATGCGCCTCGCCCTGATGGGGCAGAAGCTCGGCCACCAGGTGTTCATCGTCATCGAGCAGATCCACGAGATCGACACCCTGCTGCGCGTCGCCGACGAGCTGGGAGTGCAGCCGACTGCGGGGATCCGCATCAAGCTCGCGTCGGCCGGCTTCGGGCGGTGGGCGCAGAGCGGGGGCGAGAAGTCGAAGTTCGGGCTCAACGCGGCCGATCTCGTGCGGGCGATCGACAAGTTCGCCTCCCTCGGTCGGCTCGACGTCCTGCGGCTGATCCACTTCCATCTCGGCAGCCAGATCACCGACATCCGCTACATCAAGCACGGGCTGCAGGAGATCGCGCGCTTCTACGCCGAGCTGCGCGCGATGGGCGTGAACATCACCCACGTCGACGTCGGCGGCGGGCTCGGTGTCGATTACGACGGCACCAACTCGACCTCCGTCTCGTCGGTGAACTACTCGCTGCAGGAGTACGCGAACGACGTGATCTACACGTTCGCCGAGTCGTGCACCGAGAACGAGCTGCCGATGCCGCACATCATCAGCGAGTCGGGGCGCGCGCTCACCGCGCATCACGCGCTGCTGCTGCTCAAGGTGATCGACGTCGAGAGCGGGGCCGAGGCCCCGCTGCCGACGCTGCACGAGGACGACCACCAGCTGCTGCACGAGATGCTCGCCGACCAGCAGACGGTGTCGAAGAAGAAGCTTTCGGTGCGCAAGGTGCGCGAGACCTACCACGACGCGACGTTCGACAAGGAACGGCTGCACCAGCTGTTCAACAGCGGCGTGCTCTCGCTCCGCGGGCGGGCCATCGGCGAGCAGCTCTACTCGGCGACGATCAACGCGATCTCGAAGATCGCGCAGACCGATCGCGACGAGTACGAGGACATCATCATGGACCTCGACGCGGCGCTCGTCGACCGCTACTTCTGCAACTTCTCGCTCTTCCAGTCGCTGCCGGACAGCTGGGCGATCGACCAGCTCTTCCCGATCATGCCGATCCACCGGCTGCTCGAGGAGCCGACGCGGCGGGGGACGCTCCAGGACGTCACCTGCGACAGCGACGGCAAGATCGACCGCTTCGTCGGCGAAAAGAACGGCCGGCCCAGCCTCGAGCTGCACGCCTTCGACGAGAACGATCCCTACATCCTCGGGATCTTCCTCACCGGCGCGTACCAGGAGATCCTCGGCGACCTGCACAACCTCTTCGGCGACACCAACGCTGTGCACGTCCGTCTGCGCAACGGCGGCTACGAGCTGAATGAGCTCGTCCACGGCGACACCGTCACCGAGGTGTTGAACTACGTGCAGTTCCGCGCCAGCGACCTGCTGGCGACCTTCCGCCGCAAGGTGTCGAACGCAAAGGGACTCTCGCGGAGCGAGGCGAACAACTTCATCGCCGACTACGTCGCCGGGCTCGAAGGCTACACCTATCTCGAAGCAGCGGAGTAATCCGGCAGTCACCGAATGACCGTTCCCGCTGCCGAATCGGGCGACCTTCCCGCGCTGCTCGGCGCCCTCGTCGCGACCCTCGTCGCGGCCAAGGCGTTAGGCGCGCTCGCCCAGCGTGTCGGCCAGCCGTCGGTGCTCGGCGAGCTGATCGCCGGGATACTCCTCGGCGGGTCGCTGCTCGGGATCCTCGACCCGGGGATGCCGGCGATCCACGCGCTGTCGGAGATCGGGGTGCTCGTCCTGCTCTTCGAGATCGGACTGCACACCAACATCCGCTCGCTGTCGTCGGTGGGCGGGTCGGCGACGACGGTCGCGGTGGTCGGCGTCGCGCTCCCATTCGCGCTGGGCTATTTCGGGGCGCGCTGGCTGGGCATGCCGTCCACGCCCGCGCTGGTCGCGGCCGCGGCGCTGACGGCGACCTCGGTCGGGATCTCGGCGCGCGTCCTCGGCGAGCTCGGGGTGCTCGACAAGCCGGAGGGGCGCGTCGTGCTCGGCGCGGCGGTGCTCGACGACATCATCGGGCTGGTCATCCTCTCGGTGGTGTCGAGCACCGTCGCCGGCGCGGCGTTGAGCGGGTGGGGGATCGCCCGGACCGCGCTGGTCGCGATCGGCTTCGTGGTGCTCGCGGTCGCCCTCGGGGCGCGGGTCGCGCCGCCGGTCTTCCGCTTCGTCGCACGGGTGGAGATGGAAGGCGTGCTCGGCCCGGTTGCGCTCGCGTTCGCGCTGCTCCTCGCCTGGCTGGCGGCGGAGGCGGGATCGGCGACGATCATCGGGGCGTTCGCGGCCGGGCTGGTCCTGCACGGCACCCCGCAGCGGCGCGAAATCGAGCACGCGGTGACGAACCTCGGCCACTTCGTGGTGCCGATCTTCTTCGCCAGCGTCGGCGCGGCGGTGGACCTGCGCGCGCTGGCCAGTCGCGAGTCGCTGATCCTCGGCGCGCTGCTCATCGCGACCGGCATCGTCGGCAAGGTGGCAGCCGGCTATGCGCCGTTAGGCTTCACGGGGCGCAAGCTGCTGGTCGGCGTGGCGATGGTCCCGCGCGGCGAGGTCGGGTTGATCTTCGCCCAGATGGGGCTCGCCAGCGGGGCGATCGACGCGGCCACCTTCGGCGCGATCATGAGCATGGTGCTCGTGACGACGTTCATCACGCCACCGGCGCTGGCGGCGATCGCCCGTACCGAACGCGGGATCCCCCATGACCTTCCCGGCGAGGGCGGGATCGACGACCTGGTGGCGGGCGCGCGCAGGACGCCCCCGGCCTCGGGCTCAGCCGAGCCGTAAACAAGCGGTCACGCCGGGGTCGCGGCGGGGTCGCCTTGACGCATGGTCCCTGACGCTATCTGTTCAAACGGCTGTGGCGTCCCTCCACCCTTCGAGAAGAGAGGCTACCCATGCGTCGACCATCAGGGAATTTCACGTCGTTCCTGACCGCGGTGCTCGTCGCCGCCTGTGCGAGCGCGCCGCGCGTCAACGTGCAGAGCGAGTCGGCGGCGATCGCCGCACGCAACAGCGACCTCCTCGCGGCGGTCACGGCCAAGGATGCGGCCCGCGTGAGTGCATTCTATGCGCCCGATGCGGTCCTGCTGATGCCGAACGTGGCGTCGCTGCAGGGCAGGGAGGCGATCCGCCGGAGCTGGAACGGCATGCTCGGCATGCCCAATTTCCGCTTCAGCTTCAATCCGACGCGCATCGACGTCGCCGCCGCGGGCGACATGGCGGTCGATGTCGGGACTTATACGCTCTCCTTCGACGGACCGCAGGGCCGGGTCGACGATCGCGGCAACTACACTACCGGCTGGCGAAAGATCGATGGCCAGTGGATGATCACCACCGACATGGCGAACTCGGTGCTGCCGCTCCCCGTCGCGCAGCCGGTCGTCGCGGTTGTCGAGATGGATCAGGCGCAGATGCTGGGCTCCGCCGGCATGCAGTGGACCGACCTGGCGGTCCCCGGGTTCCCGCCGGGGCTGAAGATGGCGGTGGTGCACGGCGACCCGTCGAAGGCCGCCGACTACACGCTGCGACTGCGCTTTCCCGACGGCTACGTCTTTCCGCCGCACTGGCACCCCGGAGCGGAGCATGTAACCGTGCTGACGGGAACCTTCATGCTCGGGATGGGGGACCGCTACGACGCCTCGGCGCTCAAGTCCTACGCGCCCGGTGATTTCATCTATGCCCCGCCGAAGATGAGTCACTTCGGGACCGTGCGCGGCGAGACTACCGTGCAGCTTCACGGCACGGGACCATTCGCCATCAACCTCACCAAGCCCGCGAGCTGAGTCGAACCGGCCCGGGCCCAGGGGCCAGGTGCCGACAGCGAGGCACTGCGCAATCGCAGCGGCGCAGTGCCTGACGCCTGGCCCCCGGCGCCTGGCCGCCGGCGCCTGGCCCCCGGCAACGGCCGAACTACTTGAGCCGCTTCGCGACCGCGCCCCAGTTCACCACGTTCCACCACGCCGAGATGTAGTCCGGGCGGCGGTTCTGGTACTTCAGGTAGTACGCGTGCTCCCAGACGTCGAGGCCGAGGAGGACGCTGTCGGGGGACTTGCCTTCCATCAGCGGGTTGTCCTGGTTCGGCGTGCTCGTGATAGAGAGCTTGCCGCCGTCGTTGATCAGCCAGGCCCAGCCCGAGCCGAAGCGCCCGGCGGCGGCGGCGGCGAACTGCTCCTTGAACTTGTCGAAGCCGCCGAACGACGCCTTGATCTTCTCGCCTAACGCTCCGGCCGGCTCGCCGCCCGCGCCCGGTCCCATGATCTGCCAGAAGAACGAGTGGTTCCAGTGGCCGCCGCCGTTGTTGCGCACGGCCATGCGCACCGACTCGGGGGCATTGTTGACGTTCTTGAGCAGCTCCTCGATCGACTTCCCCTGGAGCTCCGGCGCCTTCTCGATCGCCGCGTTCAGGTTGTTCACGTACGCCTGATGGTGCTTCCCGTGATGGATCTCCATCGTCCGCGCATCGATGTGCGGCTCGAGCGCGGAGAAATCGTAGGGAAGAGGGGGCAGGGTGAAAGCCATGATCTTGCTCCGTGTGGTACGGTGAGTGCGAACTGCAGATGCCGGGGGGCAGCTGTCAGGTGTCAGGTGTCAGGGATGGCGTTGACGGCCGACGTTCACGCCTGCGGTTGACGCCGTGCCTAACTGCTGACACCTGGCCCCTGACCCCCCGAACGGTGGCGTTCCCGCCACCACCCGACGATCCCCGGCAATATCGACAGGAAGATCACCACCAGGATCACCGACTCGATGTGCTTGTCGATCCCGGGGACCCAGCGGCCGAGGAAGTAGCCCACGAACAGCATGCTCCATACCCACAACAGCCCCCCGATCACGTTGAAGGCGACGAAGGAGCGATATTCCATCTCGGCGACGCCGGCGACGACCGGGGCGAAGGTCCGGACGATCGGCATGAAACGAGCAAGGATGATCGTCTTGCCACCGTGCCGCTCGTAGAACGCGTGGGCCCGCTGGAGATGTTTCCGGTTGAACAGGAGCGAGTTCTCGCGGGTAAAGATCCGGGGCCCCGTCGCGCGCCCGATCGCGTAGCCCACGCTGTCGCCGACGATCGCGGCGATCGACAGGATCAGTCCGAGCAGGTAGACGTTCAGCCCGAAGCCGGGCTGCGAGGCGAGCAGTCCGGCGGTGACCAGCAGCGAGTCCCCAGGGAGGAAGAAGCCGACCAGGAGACCGGTTTCGGCGAAGATGATCCCGGTGAGCCCGACGTAGCCGGCCCACTGCACGAGGCCGCGCAGGTCCCGAAGGCGATGCAACAGGTCGATCAGGGAGTCCATGTGATGCGAGCGAGGATTGTACGACGTACGGCGAGACAGCCCCTGAACTTCGACGCCCCGCGCCCTCCGGTCAACGGGCACGCCGCCCGGGCTCGCCTCCATCGCGGGCCGCGCGCATCGGCGACCTCTCGCATCGCGTGACCGCGAGCGATCCCCCACGGCAGCAGCCGCACGGTGCGCCGCACCAGAGCGGCGCGATCGAGGCGGTGGAGGAAGCGTTTGCCTGGGCCGGCCACGCCATCCTTCACACCGCCGAAATCGCCTTCGCCCTCCCCGCGCCGGCGAAGAGCCGCTGGCATCGCGCCGGGATCGGCGCGAAGGGCGAGCGCATCTTCGACGTCGTCGCCGGGGTCGTCCTCATGCTCTTCGCCGTCGGCTGGAGCTGGTCGATCGCGATGTCCCGCGCCGGAGGCGGCGACGACGTCACCGACGCGACCGCGTCGATCTCCGCCGCGCTCACCGACCCGAACGCACCGACCGCCGCGTACATCACGGACGCGATGCTCGCCGCGCTCACACCCCTCCGCGGCACGAGCGGAAAGCTGCGCGTGCGCGTCACCCAGCCGGGGCAGCCGGTGGACACGGCCCACGACGGGATCAGCGACACCTCGGCAACGGTGCTGCGCGTCGCGACGCAGCCGCGGGATACCGGCGTCGTCTACGCGCCGCAGCGGGCCGGGATCTGGGGGCTCGCCGTGAAGATCGGCGCCGCCCTCAAGCCGGTCACCGATTTCAGCGTGATCACGATGCGCCCCTTCAGCGAGAAGCAGCGCGGGCGCATCGGGCTCTATTACATCGGGAACTGGCCCGGTGAGAGGGGGCGCGCGCGACGCGGCTACAATATCCCTTCGGGCTTCATCGAGGTGACGCGCGCGAACCAGGACACCTGGGTCTCCGATCACTTCCGGCTTCGCGACTTCCTCACGCACGACCAGGCCGATGTCTGGCCGAAGTACATCGTCCTCGAGCTGAAGCTCGTCGACAAGCTGGAGCTCGTGCTGTCCGACCTCGAATCGCGCGGCTACGACGTCTCCGGTGTGCACGTGATGAGCGGCTTCCGCACGCCGCGGTACAACGTCTCCGGCGGTGACCCGCGAGGACGCGCGGCGTTGAGCCGGCACATGTATGGCGACGCGGCGGATATCTTCATCGACGACGACGGCAACGGGATGATGGACGATCTCAATCACGATCGCCGCATCAACATCCGCGATTCGCAGGTCATACTCGCCGCGGTCGACCGCGTCGAGCGGGAACACCCGGAGCTCATCGGGGGCGCGGGAGTGTACGTCGCGTCCAGCGGGCACGGTCCTTTCATCCACATCGACACGCGCGGCTTCCGCGCGCGCTGGGTCGGAACCGGAGACGACTGAAATGGCAGACCAACAGAGCAGCACCAGTGCCGCCGCCGACGGATCGGGAACACTCTGCCCGGTCTGCCAGTCACCACGGCCGGATCTTTCGAAGCCCTGTCCGAGCTGCGGCTCGCCCGCGGTCGAGGGCGCGGAGCCGCCGCCGGAGAAGAGCGCGGCGCGCCGGACGCTGCCCGAAGGCCTGTTCACCGTCCGCTCGTCCGACATCGAGCCGTATGTCGGGCTTCGCTATCTCTCGAAGCTCTTTCGCCTGATGGCGATCATCCTCGTCCTCCTGCTCGTCGCCGAGGTGATCACCGGCTTCATCGCGCAGGGGAGCGTCGCGCTGCCGACGCTGCTCGCCGAGGGGAGCAAGCTGATCGTCCTCGCGGGCTTGCTCTGGGGGGTGGGCGACCTCGCCATCCTGCTGATCGACGTCGGCCACGACGTGCGTGCGGCCCGCATCCTCCTCGGCCGCCAGGCAGCGCACCACCTGCAGGAGCACCATCAGGAACGTCGCCGCGGCCCCGGCGAGGCGCGTTCCCACGATCGCGCCGGCGGGTGACGGTCCGGACGATCGGTCACTCGACGCGAGCGCTGGAAGCGTTCGTCGCGCTGTTCCGGCGCGAGCGCATCGAGGGGCTGTGGGGCGCACGACGATCATGTGCGCCGGAGCGGTGCCCTGGCGCTGTCACCGGAACCTCATCGGTGACGCCCTCGTCGCGCGCGGCGATGGAGTCCTCGACATCCTCGATGCCGCGACGACCCGCGCCGGCTCACGAGCCTTCGCTGTCGTGGTCGATGGAGAGGTGACATACCCCACACAGAGCGAGTCCGACCAGCTCGAACTGCTCGACGATGAGGGCTGATTCCGCCGTCGGACGCCGCTCGTCGAACCTTCCGGTACGACTGTTGCCGAAGACCAGGCCACGACCCGCAGCACCTCACCGCACTTCGAGGACTTGAAAAATGCTCTGGACGCTTGCCGTAATCCTGCTCATCCTGTGGGCGCTCGGCTTCTTCGTCGTACACGTCGGCGGTGGCCTCATCCACCTGCTGCTCGTCATCGCGGTCGTCGTGGTGCTCGTCCGCGTCATCACCGGACGGCGACCCATCTGACGCGATCCGCGCGCAGCGGGGGGCGGTCGCCGATGGCGATCGCCCCCCGTTCGCATTCCAGATGAACGACTCGACACCGCTCGACGTACACGTCGTCTCCCACACGCACTGGGATCGCGAGTGGTATCACCCCGCTGGCCGCTTTCGCCAGCGCCTCGTCGCCCTGATCGATGAGCTCATCGACGACCCGCTGCCGCCGGGGGAGAGCTTTCTCCTCGACGGCCAGGCGATCGTACTCGATGACTACCTCGCCGTCCGCCCCGAGCGGCGTGAGGCACTGGCTGCGCTCCTGCGCGACGGGCGCCTCGAGGCCGGACCGTGGTACGTCCTCGCCGACGAGCTGATTCCCTCGGCCGAGGCGCTCGTCCGCAACCTGCTCGCCGGCCGCCGCGCCGTCCGCGCGTTAGGCGGCGAGCCGCCCGCGGTGCTCTACTGCCCCGATTCCTTCGGTCATCCGGCGGCGCTGCCGGCGATCGCCCGCGGCTTCGGGATGAGCGTCGTCGTCCTCTGGCGCGGCTAC
>DASZNJ010000329.1:0-19334 GCA_035551575.1 Gemmatimonadaceae bacterium | reverse complement strand
ACAGTTCCTCGAGCGCGTTCGCGCGACGACGGGGCTCGACATCCGGCTCCTCTCCGGCGCCGACGAGGCGCGGCTCAGCTTCCGCAGCGCCATCGCCCACTTCGACCTCGCCGCGGGGCGCACCATCGTCATCGACATCGGCGGCGGGTCACTCGAGCTGGCGATGAGCGCCGGCGGGATGATCGACCGGCTCCTCTCCTTCCCCTTCGGCGCCGTCCGCCTCACCGAGCGGTTTCTCGGGATGTCCCCGCGGCGCCGCGACATCGAGGATCTCCGCCGTGCGGTCCGCCTCGAGCTCCGGCGCAGCGTCCCGGCGCGCGAGTGGCGCGGCGCGCAGGTCATCGGATCCGGCGGCACCTTCACCAACCTCGCCGGGATGTTCCTCGCCCGGCAGGAGATCACCGCCCGCACGGTCCATGCGACGCGCATCCCGCGTGCGGAGCTCGAGCACATCATCGACTCGCTCGCGGCGATGTCCCCGGCCGAGCGCCTGCGCGTCCGCGGACTCAAGCCGGAGCGCGCCGACATCATCGTCGCCGGGCTCTGCGTCGCGGCCGAGGTGCTCGCCCGCCTCGACGCCCGCGAGCTCGTCGTCTCCCGCTACGGAATCCGTGAGGGGCTGCTCCTCGAGACGGCCCGCGTGGTGCCTAACGCCGCCGATCCGGGCGAGGCGCGCGACCGCTCGATCCGCGAGCTCGCCGAGCGCTCGCAGTACGATGCGCCGCATGCGAATCACGTCCGTACGCTCGCCATCGAGCTCTTCGACGCGATCGGCGCCCGGCTCGGCTGCGCCGCCGCCGACCGGCAGACGCTCGCCGATGCCGCCCTCCTCCACGACATCGGCTATCACATCGGCTACGAGACGCACCACAAGCACTCGTATCACCTGATCGTTCACGCCGAGCTGCTTGGCGTCGATCCGCAGGAGCAGGTGGTGATCGCCAACGTCGCGCGCTACCATCGCGGCGCGCGCCCGAAGAAGAGCCACCGCAACATCGCCGGGCTGCCGGAGGACGTGCGGCGTCGGATCCGCGCGCTCGCCGCGATCCTCCGCGTCGCCGACGGCCTCGATCGCGGGCACAATGGGGCGGTCGCAACGATCCGCGCCCGGTGGACGACACGCGGCATCCGCATCGTCGTCGTGCCCGCATCTTCCACGGCCGGCGTGCGGCTCGAGACGTGGGGCGCGACACGCAAGGCCGCCCTCCTCGAGCGGGTCGCGCGGGCACCGGTCTTCTTCGTCGATGAGGCGGGGCGTCCGATCACCGCCGACAGTGCGCTCCCCGCCGTGCTCGACCCGGCGGGCGCGGCGCCGTCAGTCGCGCTGCGGCTCGATCGCGGGAAGGTCGCGCGGAGTCGGTGACCGCACCATCCCCCACGGGTCTCCGAGCAGGGTGCGATGCGTCGCCTGCTCCTCGGCACCGCCAGGCGTCCGCTGCTGCCAGCTCCCGTCGCTTCGCAGCTCCCACGCCTGACGGTTGTCCCTGAGGCAGGTTTCGAGGAGCGACCGGAGCCGGGGATGCAGGCTCCGGTCGTCCACCGGCCCGACCGCCTCGACCCGGCGGTCGAAGTTGCGGGGCATCCAGTCCGCCGAGCCGAGATAGTACTCCCCCGCGCCCCCGTTCTCGAAGTACCACAGCCGCGAGTGCTCGAGGAACCGGCCGATGATGCTGATCACGCGAATGTTCTCGCTCGCGCCCGGGATTCCCGGTCGCAGGCAACAGATCCCGCGCGAGATCAGGTCTATCTGCACGCCGTCACCCGACGCCGCATAGAGCGCCCGGATCAGTTCATCGTCGACCACCGCGTTCATCTTGCCGATGATCCGTGCCGGACGCCCGGCTCGCGCATGTTCCGCCTCGCGGGCGATCAGGCGGAGGAACCCGCCGCGCAGCCCGTGCGGCGCGACGAGAAGCTCGCGGTACGATCGCTCGCCATCGAAGCCGGTCAGCGAGTTGAAGAGGTCGCGAAGGTCGGCGCCGATCGCCGGGTTGCAGGTGAACAGCCCGACATCGGTGTAGACACGGGCGCTTCGCGTGTTGTAGTTGCCGGACCCGATGTGCGCATAGAGCTGGAAGCCGTCGCCCTCGCGGCGGACGATGAGCGCGGTCTTGGCATGCGTCTTCAGGTTCGGCGGCCCGTAGACGACGTGAATGCCGTGCGACTCGAGCGTCCGCGCCCACTCGATGTTGTTCGCCTCGTCGAAGCGCGCCTTGAGCTCGACCAGGACGACGACCTCCTTCCCGCGCTGCGCAGCGTCGAGGAGCGCCCGCACGATCGCCGAGTCGCCCGACGTCCTGTACAGCGTCATCTTGATCGCCAGGACCATCGGGTCGCGAGCCGCCTGCGACACGAACTCCTCGACCGTCGCGGTGAACGACTCGAATGGATGGTGGACGAGCAGGTCGTGCTCGCGAATGACGTCGAGGATCCCGCGGTCGCCGCGGAGCTCTCGCGGCACGATCGGCGCATACGGAACGTCGCGCAGCGCCGGAATCTCGAGCGTGGCGATCGTCAGCAGGTCGCCGAGGTCGAGGATGCCGTGGCTCTCGTGGATGTCGCGCTCGGTCAGCGCGGGGACGCCCGCGCCCTCGTCTCCGCGCAGCTCCTCGACGATCAGCTCGCGGATGTGGTTCGGCATGTCGGGTTCCACTTCGACCCGCACGATCTCGCCGAACCGGCGGAGGAAGATCTGCTCCTCGATCGCCGCCAGGAGATCCTCCGATTCCTCACCCGCCGAGAGCTCGAAGTCGGAGAATCGCGTGATGCGGAAGAGATACGCCCCCACGACCTCGAGCGTCGGGAAGAGCGCGCCAAGATTCGCCTCGATCACCCGCTCGAGCGGCACGAACCGGGTCCCTCCGGGGCCGTCCAGCGGCACCCAGCGAGCGAGGCTCTTCGGCACCTTCACCCGCGCGAACAATTCGGTCCCGTGCGCCGGATCGCGCAGGGTGACCGCGAGCGAGAGCGACAGGTTCGAGAGGTACGGAAACGGATGCCCGCGATCGACGGCGAGCGGCGTCAGGACCGGATAGACGTTTCGCTCGAAATACTCGTCGATCTCCCGCCGCTCCGTGGCCGACAGCTCGTCCGGGGCGAGGAGCCGGATCCCGGCCGCGTCGAGCGCGGGAAGGAGGTCGGCAGTGAGCGAGTCGGTCGCGGTCGCGTAAAGCTCGCGGACCCGGCCGTCGAGGCGGGCGAGCACGTCCTGCGGCGCGATGCCATCGGCAAAGGGCTCGACGATCCCCGCTGCGACGCGGCGGCGCAGGCCGCCGAACCGGACCATGAAGAACTCGTCGAGGTTCGTCGCGAAGATCGCGAGGAACTTCAGTCGCTCGAGCAGCGCGTTGCGTGGATCGAGCGCCTCGTGAAGCACGCGCGCGTTGAAATCCAGCCAGCTCAGCTCACGATTGATGAAGAGCGCTGGGTCGCTGAAGGAAGTCTGCATCGATTGGGGTCGGATATCCCGCGCCGCGGCCTCTGCCCACCGGCAAGCTACGGACCGCGCGCCGGCCGCGCCGTCACAGCTCGGTCACGGCCCGCTCCCCGCGTCCGATGCGCCGGACATCCCGCGCGGCTCCGGATCAGCGGCGGTGCCTAACGGCGCCGGCCCGGCGCAGCGGCCCGGGACGCTGAGACACGATCGTGACGAGAAGGAGATGGCGGTGATGCGATCGGAGGGCAACGTGTCCGGGCAGCACCGGCCATCGCGGCCTTCCTCCTCCCCCTCGCCACCGCCCGCCGACGCGTGTCCAGCCGCCGCTTTACCAGTCCTCGCGGAAAGAAGCTGACCGGGCTCGCCAAGAAGTATCCCCTCGACCGGGGAGCGCCGGAAGGGGCCGGCCCCGTGCCCGCTCTCCCCTCGCCACGCCGCGGTCATGTGCTCATCGCCGCGGCCTCCCCGCAGCTCATCGCGACCACGACCGCCGCGCTCGCGCGGTCCGGCCACCGCATCGCGACCGCCGGCGACGCGGAGGCCGCGTTGCGCGCGATGACGAGCGAGCGCTTCGACCTCGTGCTCATCGCGCCGATGCCCGGTGCCGAGTTGCTCCTCGAGCTCGCGACGCTCCGCCGCGTCGCCGGAACCCCCGCCGCGCCGCGCGAGTCGCTGACCCTCGGCGGCCTGCATATCGACTTCGCCGCCCATCAGGTCTCCGTCGGCGACCGGCCCGTCGGCCTCACCCCCGCCGAATTCAGGATGCTCCGCACCCTCGCCGAGAACGAGGGCCGGCTCTGCTCGCGCGGCGCGCTCGCCGCGACGAGCAATGCACGGGCGGCGTCGCGCGGGATCGACATGCGCATCTCGCGCATCCGCCGCAAGCTCGCCGGCGCGGGGCTCGTCATCGACTGCGTCCGCGGCGAGGGCTATCGCCTGTCGCGCGACCGCGGCGCCACTTCGTGACAATCCCGTTGCCTGGCGGTACGTGATCCGATACGGAGCCTGGTGACCTTCAAGGCACCTTCTTCCCTCCGCATCCATGACACGCCTGACGCTCGTCCGCGTTTCTGCTCTTCTTCCCGCGCTCCCGCTCCTCGCCCTCCTCGCGCTCGCCGCGCCCACGATCGGGGCCCAGCAGGGCGCGGCCCCGGCCCCGGCTGGCCGCATCACCGGCCGGATCATCGACGCCCGCACCGGCGGCGGGATCACCGACGTCGGCGTCCAGGTCGTCGGAACGACGCTCGGCACGACGTCGGGGATCGACGGTCGCTTCGCGATCCCCGGTGTGCCGGCCGGGACGGTGACGATCCAGGCCCGGCGCATCGGCTACGGACCGAAGACGGTGACCGGGCTCCAACTCGACGCCGACCAGACGCTCGAACAGGACATCACGCTCGCCCCCACGACCGTCGAGCTGGCGACCGTGACCGTTTCCGCCGCGAACGAGCGGGGATCCGTCAACGCCGCGCTCGACGAGCAGCGCACCGCGACCGGCATCGTGAACTCGGTCACCGCCGAGCAGATCTCGAAGAGCGCCGACGCCGACGCCGCGCAGGCGGTGCAGCGCGTCAGCGGGGTGACCGTGCAGGACGGACGCTATGTCTTCGTCCGCGGGCTCGGCGAGCGCTACACCACCGCGTCGCTGAACGGGGCCCGGCTGCCGAGCACCGAGCCGGAACGCAAGGTCGTCCCGCTCGACCTCTTTCCCGCCGGGCTGCTCCAGTCGGTGACGACGTCGAAGACCTTCACCCCCGACCAGCCGGGCGACTTTGCGGGCGCGTCGGTGGACATCCGGACGCGCGAGTTCCCGGCGAAGCGGCAGGTCACCTGGTCCTCGTCGGCAGGCATGAACGACCGCGCCGCCGGCCGCGACGTCTTCTATGCCCCGGGGGTCGGCGGCGAGCTGTTCGCCCTTGCCGGCAGCGCCCGCGCCCTCCCCGGCGCCCTCCGCGCCGCCGGCAACTTCCAGGGCGCGATCACCAGCGCCGACCAGAACCGCTTCATCAACTCGCTCCGCGACGTCTGGCAGGCCGAGCGGCGGATCGGGACGCCTAACGGTTCGCTCGGCGCGTCCGTCGGCGGCAGCGACGGGATCTTCGGGCAGCAGGTCGGCTACCTCGTCTCCGGGACGTATTCATATTCACAGGAAGTGCAGGCGCGGCAGGTCCGCGCCCTCGCCCGTCCGGCCTCGGCAGCGGGCGACGTGATCGAGTACGACCGCTTCGACGGCGCCACCGGGCGCAACTCCACCCTCTGGGGCGGGCTCGTCAACCTCGGCACCCTCGTCGGCGCGCGCTCGCGGCTCGCCTTCAACAACACCTACAACCGCACCGCCGACAACGACGCCCGCGTCGAGCGTGGCTCGATCGAGCGCTATGGCTCGAGCGTGGACGTCCAGCGCCTCGACTACGTGCAGCGGTCGATGTTCTCCTCGCAGCTCGCCGGTGAGCACGATCTCGGGGCGCGGAAGCTCGACTGGGCGCTCACCGCGTCGGGCGTCACCCGCGATGAACCGGACCGCTCGGAGCTCGTCTACCAGCGCGACGTGGACCCGTCGACGGGGCGGCCGGCGCTCCTCTGGTTCAGCAGCGGCGAGGGTGCGGTCCGCACCTTCAGCGCCCTCAGCGAGCGCAGCTACGAGGCGCGGGCGAACTACCAGTTCGAGCTCGGCACCCCCGAGCGGTCGCGGACGATCAAGGTCGGCGCGCTCGGACGAACCACCGCCCGCAACGCCGACACGCGCGCCTACCAGATCTCGTCGCCGCGCATCTCGCTCGCCGATCGCGCGCTCCCCCCCGAGCAGCTCTTCGACGGGCGCTTCACCCAGCCCGATTCGACGGTGCTCAACATCAGCCCCCTCGGCCAGGGCGGGGCGTACACGGCGAGCGACCGCCTCGCCGCCGGCTACGCGATGGCCGACGTCGCGCTCGGCGCGCGGCTGCGGGCGATCGGTGGCGCGCGGCTCGAGTCGTCGCAGGTCACAGTGGATGCCTCGTCGACGCTCGGCACGCGCATCATCACCCGCCCGACCTGGACCGACGTCCTCGGCTCGTTCGCCCTCGACTACAAGGTCACCGGCGAACAGAACCTCCGGCTCTCGGCGACGCGGACGCTCGCCCGTCCCGAGTACCGCGAGCTCGCCCCGCTGACGACGCGCGACGTGATCGGCGGCGTCCTCCTTCGCGGCAACCCTGGTCTCGTCCGGACCCGGATCGACAACCTCGATGCGCGCTGGGAGTGGTACCCGGCGGCCGGGGAGATCCTCAGCGCGGGCGTCTTCGCCAAGCGCTTCCTTGCGCCGATCGAGCGCGTCTACCAGCCGACGAGCAATGGCGACATCGTCACCTTCGCCAACGCCGACCGGGCGACCGACTACGGGGTCGAGCTCGAGGCGCGCAAGTCGTTAGGCATCCTGGCCGAGGCGCTGCATCCGCTGTACGCGTTCGGCAACGTGACGGCGATGCGGAGCGAGGTCACGCTCGGCGGGTCGCAGGGGGCGTCGACGAACTCGCACCGCCGCCTCGCCGGACAGGCGCCGTACGTCCTCAACGCCGGGTTGACCTGGAGCTCGGCCAGCGGCGCGGGAAGCGCGACGGTGCTCTACAACCGCGTCGGCGAGCGGATCATCAACGCCGGCGCGAACCCCCTCCCCGACGTCATCGAGCATCCGCGCGACGTCCTCGACGTCGCGCTCCGGATGCCGCTCGTCTCCGGGATCTCGGCGCGCATCGACGCGAAGAACCTGCTCGACGCGCGCTACCAGGTGACGCAGGGATCGGTCACGCGCGAAGCGTGGAACACGGGGCGCGGCTTCACCTTCGGGCTCACCTGGCAGCCGCGGTGAGCGAGCGTGAGTCGCGCGGGCACCGTGACCGAGCTGTGACTGCACGGTGATCGCGTCGCGGCAGGCCAACGCTTTCTTGGGGGTGCTGGCTCCGGGTTCCTCCCAGCGTGGCGCCAGACACCGTTTCCACCACTCATCCAGGTCAACATGACGTTTTCGTCCCGCCCCCTTGTTGCCGCCGGCGCGCTCGCCGCGGCCGCATTCCTCGCCGCCTGCGGCGGCAGCAGCGACAAGGTGATCGGCCCGCCGCCGTCCACGGCCGGCGCGGCCGACCTCACCCAGGACATCACCGCCAGCCGCACGCTCTACGCGGACACGACCTACACCCTGAAGGGGTTCATCCACGTCACCAACGGCGCGACGCTGACGATCCAGCCGGGAACGAAGATCCTCGGCGACTACGCGACGCTGGGCTCGTCGCTCTGGATCATGCGCGGCGCGAAGATCCAGGCGGTCGGGACAGCCGACAAGCCGATCGTCTTCACCTCGTCGCGGGCCGCCGGTTCGCGCCAGCCCGGCGACTGGGGCGGGCTGCTGATCATCGGCAACGCGATCAACAACCGCGCCGGGAACATCGAGATCGAGGGGAGCGGCACCGAGCCTAACGGCGGGAGCGGCCACAACTACGCGGTCGTCTACAGCGGCGGCACCAACGCCGCCGACAACAGCGGCGAGCTGCGCTACGTCCGCGTCGAGTTCGCCGGCTATGCGCCGTCGCCGGACAACGAGCTCAACGCCTTCACCTTCGCCGCCGTCGGCAGCGGGACGAAGCTGTCCTACCTCCAGGCGATGGCCGGGCTCGATGATTCCTACGAGTGGTTCGGCGGGTCGGTCGACGGCGACCACCTCGTCTCCTACGAGTCGGGCGACGACCACTTCGACCAGTCGGAGAGCTACAACGGCCGCCTCCAGTACCTGATCGCCTTCCAGAGCACGCAGCTCACCCAGCGCACCGGCGCGGGCAACCCGTCGTCCGATCCGGAAGGAATCGAGAACGACGGCTGCGCCGGCACCGGGTGCACCAACGGCTACAGCCAGACCCCGTTCACGCTCCCCCTGATCGCCAACTTCACCCTCGTCGGCACCGGCAACGCGGCGACGAGCGGCACGAGCGGCGGCATCGGCATGATGATCCGCCGCGGCGCGGGCGGCTACTACGTGAACGGGATCGTCGCGCGCTTCCCGCGCGCCGGAGCGAGCATCCGCGACACGGCGACGTGGAACCGCGGCGGTGCGACGGCGACCCCCGATCTCGCCACCGCCGACCTGGCGCTGAAGAACATCCTCTTCGCCGAGACGCCGACGGTGTTCCAGGGGGCGAACGGGTCGAACGTCCAGAACAGCTTCGACCTGGCGAGCAACGGTCTCGTCTCGAGCGCGGCGACGACGGCGAGCCTGTTCACAGCCTTTCCGGCCACCGTCAACGCCGCGACGACCGCGGCCGCATTCGACTGGACCCCTGCCGCGGCGTCGCCCGCGGCGACGGGCGGGATGACCACCTTCAGCGGGAAGCTCGCGACGAAGGCGGCCGGCAGCGCGATCACCGGCACGACCTACGTCGGCGCCGCCGCCCCGGGCGGCCCGAAGTGGTGGGCCGGCTGGACGACGTACGCGCAGAACTGATCGCATACCCCGAGACACGAACGCCGGCCTGCGGATCATCGCCGGCCGGCGTTCGTGCGTTTCACACCCATGGACACGATGAATAATTCCAGGATCGCCGGCTTCGCCGCCGTCCTCACCGCGGCACTGATCTCCGCCGCCGCCTGCCGCACGCGCGACGCGTCGGCGTCGCTGCCGCCGCGTGCTTCCCTGCCTGCTGGCGGGGGAGTCGTCGACAGCGCGATCGCGCCGGCCGAAGCACTGAAGCGCTTTCGCGCCGGGCTCGATCCCGTCGCCGGCTTCGACCGCAACGCCGCGCGGTCGCGCGACCTGCTCGTCGCCCGCTTCCTCGACGCGGTCGCCGCCCGCGATACCGCGGCGCTCCGCCGGCTCCGGCTCTCCCGCGCCGAGTTCGCGTACCTCTACTACCCCTCGACACAGTACACCCGGCCACCCTACGAGACCGCGCCCGACATCCTCTGGCAGCTGATGAGCGAGCGCAGCGCGAGCGGGATGCGGCGCGCGGTCGCGCGCGTCGGCGGCGGACCAATTCGCCTCGTCGGCTACGCCTGCGAGCCCGAGCCGAAGCTCGAAGGAAGGAACCGGTTCTTCGAGCGGTGCCGGCTCCGCTATCAGCGCGCCGGTGCCGACTCCATCGAGCAGCGCCGCCTCTTCGGCAGCATCATCGCCCGCGACGGGCGCTACAAGTTCGTCTCCTACGCGAACGACTTCTGAGCGCGGTGCCGGGCGCGAAGGGCCGCCGCGCCCCCGGCACGTCAGGCCGCGTTCACGACCGTCAGCAGGAAGATCCCGCCCCGCGGCGACGTCACTCCGTGCACGATTCCCGAGTTGAAGGCGACGAGGGTGCCGACGGGAAGCGTGCGCGACGCACCGCCGCTCTGCACCTCGATTTCCCCCTCGAGCACCTGCACCGTGATCGGCCCGTCGGCCTTGTGCGGCCTCAGCTCCCCTCCCGGCTTCACCGCGACCAGCGTGACGGTGAGCGCTCCCTCCTTCACGATCGTCCGCCCCGCCCGGGCCGGGCTCTCGGCGAGCTCACGCTTGACGATCTGCATCTGCTCGTCGAGCGAGAAGGAGAGGGTCGGGCCGGAGACCGGATGCTGGACGGGGGACATGTGTCGTACCTCGTGCTGAAGTGAGCGTCGACAGGCGCGGGGCGCATCCTCGAAGCTAATCGACTGCGCCCGCTCGGGCGCCGGGCCACGCCCGGGCGACCCGCGCCCACCGCGCCGCGTGCGAGGGGACGTGAACTTGCGTGAGCGTCGCTCCATCCCGACATGATCCAGCGACTGGCCGATGCCGATTGAACGACACCACCATCCGCGGCGCAGGTGGGAGCGCGCGGTGTCCGCGCTCCTCGCGTTAGGCGCGCTCACCGGCTGCGCCACCCTGGCGCCGGCGCGCTATCACGGTCCCGTCTCCGACCACTTCGACGGGAAGCGCTTCCACAATCACATCCCCTTCAAGGATCGGCAGATCGAGGACGCGCTCCGCCGCGAGCTGCACATCGTCGCGCGCAAGAGGGGTCACTGGGACGACTGGCAGGAGGTGACGACCGATATTCCGCCGGCCCGCGTCGCCGGCGGCGATCTCCGTGTCACCTTCGTCAACCACGCGACCGTGCTGATCCAGATGGACAGCGTCAACATCCTCACCGATCCCGTCTGGTCGAAGCGCGTCAGCCCGCTCTCCTGGCTCGGCCCGAAGCGGCACCGGCCGCCGGGTATCCGCTTCGAGGACCTGCCGCCGATCGATCTCGTGGTGATCAGCCACAATCACTACGACCACATGGACCTGCGGACGCTTCGTCGCGTCGTCGCGCGCTTCCATCCGCGCGTCGTCGCCGGACTCGGCAACGCGAGGTATCTCGCCCGCCACGGCATCGGCGGCGCGGAGGAGATCGACTGGTGGCAGTCGCTCGCTCTCGGCAGGGGACTCCGGCTGACGGGAGTGCCGGCGCAGCACTGGTCGGCACGGGGGCTGACCGACAAGTGGCTGACACTGTGGCTGGGCTTCGTCATCGACGGGCCTTCAGGCTCCGTCTACTTCGCCGGCGACACCGGCTTCGGGGAGTTCTTCCCGCTGATTCGCGATCGCTTCCCGCACATCCGCCTCGCCATCCTGCCGATCGCGCCCGCCCGTCCACGCGGTGCGATGGCCCCGCGCCACACCTCCGCCGGCGAGGCGGTGCGTGTCGCGGAGCTGCTCGGCGCTGCCACGTCGATGGCCGTGCACTTCGGCACCTTCCAGCAGGGGGACGACGGCGAGGACGAGCCGGTCGATTCGCTGCATGCCGCGCTCGCCGCCGCGGGCCAGTGCGCGCCGCGCTTCTGGGCGCTGCGCAATGGCGAGGCGCGGCTGGTGCCGGCCCTCGACAGCGCCGGCGCGGGGGCCGCGCCCAGCTGCCTAACGCTGCGAGTGGGTCCTGGCGCGCGGCACGGGGAGTCCCGCCGCGCCGTTCCCGTCGGGCTTCGAGAGCAGCGTCTGCACGACGTTGATGCTCGCCGCGGCGAACGCATCCGCGGAGGCGGCCACGTACAGCTCCCACTTGCGGTACCTGCGCTCGCTCCCCCTCGCGCTGGCATCCGACGGATGCGGACCCCTCCCCCCTCCCGGAAGCCTCCCCGCCCCAAGCCGGCTCACGGCGTCGGAGGCGCCAATTCGCGATGATCCCCGCACTCAAACGGTGTCCCCCCCCACCAGGGGTCGGAGTCGCCAGGGGTCGGAGTCGCCGGGGCGATGATGCCCGCACTCAAACGGTGTCCCCCCCCACCAGGGGTCGGAGTCGCCGGGGCGATGATGCCCGCAGGCAAACGGTGTCCCTCCCCGCCGAAGGAACGCCGCCCGTGGGGCTGGCGAATGATCCACGATCACTCGTGGCGCAGCTCGCCGTGCCGCCGTTGCTGACAGCTAACGGCTGCCGGGCGCGCTTCCCCCTGCCGCCGCGGCGATCTCGAACGACCGCAGCCGTGCCGCATGGTCGAACGCCTGCGACGTCACCATGATCTCGTCCGCTCCGGTCCGCGCCGCGAACGCCTCGATCCCGCGCCTGACGGTTTCCGGATCGCCGACCACTGCCGCCGAGAGCATCTCGGCGAGCATCTGTTTCTCGTGCGGGAGGAGCGTCTCGTGGAATCCCTCGGCCGGGGGCGGCAGCGGGCCGGGGCGGCCGCGCCGAAGGTTGATGAACGCCTGCTGCAGCGACGTGAAGAGCCGGCGCGCCTCGTCGTCGTTGTCGGCCGCGAACACGTTGAGGCCGAGCATGACGCAGGGTCGCTCGAGACGCGGCGAAGGCTCGAAGCGCGCGCGGTAGATCTCGAGCGCCTGCTCCATCATCGCCGGAGCGAAGTGCGAGGCGAAGGCGAACGGGAGGCCTAACGCCGCGGCGAGCTGGGCGCCGAAGAGGCTCGAGCCGAGGATCCAGATCGGGACATCGAGCCCGGCGCCAGGCACCGCGCGCACGAGCTGCCCGGGCTGCACCGGCTGGAAGTACGCCATCAGCTCGACGACATCCTGAGGGAAGCTGTCGGCTGCGGCCGGACTCCGCCGCAGCGCGCGGCTCGTCGGCTGGTCCGATCCGGGCGCTCGACCGACGCCGAGATCGATCCGCCCGGGAAAGAGCGACGCCAGCGTCCCGAACTGCTCCGCGATCACCAGCGGTGAATGGTTCGGCAGCATGATTCCGCCGGCGCCGACGCGGATCGTCGTCGTCCCCGCCGCGACGTGCGCGATCACGATCGACGTCGCCGCGCTCGCCACCCCCGGCATGCTGTGGTGCTCCGCCAGCCAGAACCGCTTGTACCCCCACCGCTCCGCGTGCTGCGCGAGATCGAGCGAATTCGCGAACGCCTGCGCGGCAGTGCCGCCCTCGATGATCGGGGCGAGGTCGAGGACGGACAGAGGGATCATTGCGCTGGCGGGTGGGAGGGGTCAGGTGTGCGGTACAAGGTTGCCAGGTGCCAGGCGTCAGGCACCGCGGAAAGGCCGCGGCGGGAAGGACGAACGGCAGCGTCGTTCCTGACACCTGGCACCTGGCACCTGGCACCCCACCGGCCCCGTCCCTAACCGCTACGGCAACGCGTTCCGTTCCCACGATCCGTACATCGGATTGGGCAACACGATGTACGTCTCGCCGAAGTTGGCGAACGCGGCGTCGCCGGCGGTGCGGATCGCCTGCGACAGGCGCGGAAAGTCCTGGATGTTGTCGCCGACCCACATCAGGACCTTCAGCGCGGGAAGCGTCGACGGCGTGGTGCCGGCCGCGACGGCCTCGAAGCGCGGATCCTTGCTCCCGTTCTTCGGGTCGGTCCTGCACAGCACCTCGTCGGCGACGATCCCGGCCTTCTCCAGGTTGGCGCGCGTCGGCTCGCAGTCGCGGTCATCGCGGTTGGTGACGATCACGACCTTCCCGCCTAACGCCCGGACGCGCGCGGTGAAGGCGGCCGCGCCGGGGAGGGCCGCCGCCGCCTCGCGCTGCACCCATTCCCGCCAGCTCGCCTCGTCGTAGCTGGCGCGGCGCTCGGCCAGCTCCTGCTGGTAGGGCGAGTTGTCGATCACGGTCTCATCGGCGTCGAGGATCACCGCCCAGCTCCCCGCCGGGAAGCCCGGCGAGCGCCGTTCGATCACCGTCGTCGCCGTGCGGTAGCCCTGCAGGTAGAGCGCCCGCCGCTCGGCGGAGGCCCGGAACCACCGCACGCTCAGCGGAATGGAGTCCGCCGCAGCGTCAGGCACCGGCGCCGGTACCGGCACGGCCGGAGCCGGCCCTTTCGCGCACCCGGCGAACATGACGACCACCGACGCGACCCCGGCGATGCGCGCGCGCGACCAGCCGCGCACCGCGACCGCGGCCCGCGCCCTCACCTTGCCAGCCTCGCGCCGGCCAGCGTCGCGACCGCGCCTAACGTCGTCTGCGCGGCGTTGAGGGCGAGCCGGAAGTCGGCGTCGCTGTACGTCGTGAAGAGGTCCGTCGGCTGGTGCCACTGCGGGTCCCACCCCGCGCCGATCTGCGCACCGCGCTCGTTCTCGCGCAGGCTGATCGCCGGGATGATGTCCTGGAACGGTGCCGAGTCGGTGTTCGTCATGTGCTGCCCGACGGTGGCCGGATAGTCGGTCGCATACTTCTCGTTCGCGTTGGCGAACACCCAGGCCAGCTTCTGCGCCTCGGCGGCGAACTTCGAGGCCGACTGGAACTCGATGTTCACGTCCGCTTCCCGGCGCTGCACCTTCGACACCGTCCCGTCGGCGTCAGGCATCCCATGGTCGAACATCATCATGTCGTGCTGGATCATCCCGAGCCAGCGCGGCTCCGGGTACTTCCCGGATCCCCTCGGCGATTCGATCCCCTGCAGCGCCTGACGCTGCGCGACGTAGGCGCGGGCCCCGTTCAACCCGGTCTCCTCGTTGTTCCAGAGGATGAAACGGATCGAACGGTCGGTCTTCACGTCCGGTGAGCTGAAGATGCGCGCCAGCTCCATCACGACCGCCGTCCCGGAGCCGTCGTCGTTCGCCGCCTCGCCCCAGCCGATGCCGTCCATGTGCCCGCCGACGATGTACATCTCGTCGGGATGCGTCGTCCCGACCTTCGTGCAATAGACTTCCTGCCGCTCTCCCGGCGACGACGGCTGGCTGTTCAGCGCCCGCAGCTTCGGGTCCGGCTGGGCGAGCGAATCCGTGTTCACCCCCGTCGGCCGGAGGTTGCCGCGGAAGCGTCCACCGCCCGGGGGCCGGCGCGGAACGCTCGGCGGATACGACGTCGGTGCGCCCGGCCGCGGCGCCGGCGGCTGGTAGTCGTAGGTGATCCGTTCGGTCGGCGCGCAGCCGTAGCTCTTCAGCTGCGCCTCGATCCAGTCGATCGCCGCGCGGTTCCGATCCGTCCCCTGCCGGCGGTCGCCGAAGCTGGTCAGCCCCTTCACCGTCGCCTTGTAGCGTTCGAGGTCGAGCCGGGCGACCATCGCCGCGATCGGGTCGTAAGCCGAATCGTCAGCCGCGGCCGCCGGGACCGGAGCGGGCGCGGGCGTCTGCGCCGCGACCGGCGTGCAGCCGATCGCCGCGAGGAGAGATGCGGCAGCGAGCCGCGAACGGGAAGAAGAGGAAGTCATGTCGTCGCCAAAGGGTGGAGATCATGGCCAGCATCGCGGGGCACGACGGACGATCATCGCTGGAACTCCCCCTTTCAAGGGGCCGACCGGATCGTTCCCGCGCCGGAACCGCTGCGCCCCGCCGTCTCCTCGGCGCCGTTGACCCGGCATCGTGCACATCTGCCTACGGCGCAATCAGCGCCACCACCTCGTCCCACTCCACCTCCCCGAAGTACTCGCTCATCTCCACCCCCTCGAGCGCGGCGACAACCGCTTCCCTCGTGTAGGGCACCCCGACCAGCCGTGCCTCGAGCTCGCCGACGCCGCGCCGTCCCATGAAGTCGCCGAAGATCCGCACCCCGGCGAGGCGCCCTTCCTGCACGTCGAGGCGCGTATCGATCTCCCCGATCGGGAACCGCTTCGCTCGCTGCACGTTCGACGGCGGGTCCTCCCCGTAGTTCCACGTCCAGGTCCCGTACTTCCGGTCGTGCAGCTCGCGCACCCCCGCCCAGTCCGCGTCGCCTAACGCGAGCGTCGGGATCCGCGCCCGGTCGCGCGTCCCGAAGATCCTCTCGAGGATCCGCTCGCGCAGCTCGATGACGTCGAGCGGCGTGCTCAGGAACTCGCTGATGTTGGCCACCCGGGACCGGATCGACTTCACCCCCTTCGACTCGACCTTCCCCGGCCGCGGGCGCAGCGCGGCGGTGACGTCGTCGAGGTTGGAATCGAGCAGCAGCGTTCCGTGGCTGAACATCCGGTCCGGTGTCGCGAACTGCGCGTTCCCGGAGATCTTCCGTCCGCCGACGAGGATGTCGTTGCGTCCCCCGATCTCGGCCGCCACGCCTGACGCGCGGAGGACGTCGACCACCGGCCCGTTGAACTTCTCGTAGCGGTTGAACCGGTTGCCAACGTCCCGGGTCATGAAGCTGAAGTTCAGGTTGCCGAGGTCGTGGTAGACCGCGCCCCCTCCCGAGATCCGCCGCACCACCCTGATCCCCTTCTCGGCGACGACGTCCGGGTTGATCTCCTCGATCGTGTTCTGGTTCCGCCCGATGATGATCGCCGGGGCGTTGACGTAGAAGAGGAGCAGATCGTCGTCCCCCATCCGGTTCCGGAGGACGTATTCCTCGAGCGAAAGGTTGAGGTACGCGTCGGTGACGTCGCGGTTGTCGACGAAGAGCATGTTCGAGAGAGCGCGAATGATTTGAGTGGTGCGCGCGGTGTGCGTGGAGGAGCGGCCGGACCGAGGCGGACGCGGCGTCGGGCCGCTCGGCTGGAGCTTGTCAGCGTGCGTTCCGGCGAACGCGTCGCCCAGCGCGACCCCGGCGACGATCGCGGTGCCTGGCACATGCCAACGGATCGTGTCCCGGACGATCTCCCCCGAAGCGCGACGGATAGACGAGGATGTCGGGCTGGCGCTGCGTGCGCGGGGGCACCGAGATCGCGCCGGAACCGACGGCGTGGCCGATCGAACCGACCGCGCTGTCGAGTCGGGCGGCGATTCGCGTCGCAACGATCCGGTGCAACGCCCGCGGTGCCGGTGTCGCCGGGAGCACTCCATCGAGCAGCTCGTAGCGATTCCCGTCGTCGGGGAAGCGGCCGGGATCGTCCACCGTGTAGCGCGGGACAGTGACGAGGGCCATGCCCGTACCTTACCTCCCTTTGGCGCGCTTTGTCTACCCGGCCTGCGCCGGGAGCAGTGGCGCCGAGCGGGACCGCGTCATTATCTCTCCGCGTGCCTGACTGGATCTGTTTTTCGCCCGGCGACGCTGCCGCCCGGCTGAAGGAGCTTGCAGCGCAGTCGGCGGACAACGACGCGAGCGAACGGTCGAGCTTCCAGAGCTGGCTGCCCGGCTTCCGCGACGCGTTAGGCGTCGACGATCCCGTCCCGCCGACCGCCGGCTACTGCTTCGAGCTGCCCATCCACGTGGACCGCCAAGGCCGCATCGGCGGCACCCTCACTCCGGCCGGCGGCGCCGGAGGCCACCCGACGGAGAACGAGGCGATCCGCCAGGCGGTGACGATGCTCACGTAATGCTCCTCCCCCGCGCCTTGCTGGCTCGCGGAAAACCCGCAGTGCGACCCGTGCCCGTCCCGTCGTCGGCGCGATCGTGCAGTGTCGATGGTTCGGAAAGTGCTGGCTGCGCCGGTCGCATGGCTGCGGGTGGCGGTGGTGGCAGGGGTGGGCCGCTGCTCATCGGGTCGGGACGGATCTGTCTCGACCTCGCTGGACGACCGGCGTGCCGGGACGATGGGCGGCCGGCACATTCATCGCTGTTCTCTGCGCGTCGCGCCACGAAGACTTCCCGGCGCCAGCCGATCTCCAAACCTCTGACCGACTGACCGATGGCTTGCTCACGTCCCCGTCGCTACTCCCGCGCCGCGATCGACGGTGCTCCTCGCTCCGTCTTCGTCCACCTGCGGGTGCTGCTGCCCATCCTGCTCGCCCTCGCCGCCACACCACTCGCCGCCCCGGCGCAATCAGACACGACGCGCCGCTCGGCAGATCCCCTCTTCACCCGGCGTGATGCGGTCGTCGGCGCCGCGTTCGTCGTCGGGACCGTTGCCCTCCTCCCCTTCGACAAGCGGTTGAGCGAGCAGTTCCAGCGGCCGTCGAACCACCCGCGCGGGTTCGTGGCGAGTCTCGACAGCGCCTTCCGCCTGACGGCGGCCCCCGGTGCGCTGCTCATCGGCGGCACGATGTACGCCGTTGGCCGCATCGCCCACATCGAACGGGCTGCGGATCTCGGATTGCACGGTACCGAAGCGCTCCTCGTCGGGTCGGCGGTCGGAGGGCTGATCAAGGGCACACTCGGGCGCGCGCGCCCGTACGCCGTGAAGGACTCCAATGCCTATGATTTCAAGCTCGGCCGCGGGTTCACAAAGGGCAGCCCGTACTCTTCGCTCCCTTCGGGACACACAGCCGCGGCGTTCGCCGCCGCGGCGGCGGTCACGGCCGAGACGTCGAAATGGTGGCCGCACCAGAAGCTGCTGATCGGCACGGCGATGTACGGCGGCGCGACGATGGTCGCGCTGAGCAGGATGTACGACGACAAGCACTGGGCCAGCGACGTCGTTCTCGGCGCGGCGATCGGCACCTTCAGCGGATGGAAGGTCGTGCAGTACCATCACTCGCACCCCGGCAACAGGATCGATCGCTGGCTGCTCTCGGCGACGGTAACCCCGGCACCCGACGGCGGGCTGGTGATGGCCTGGACCATCGCCCCGCGCTGACACGTTCCCGCCTGACGGCGCAGCCTGCGCTTCCACTTCTCTTCCATCCATCATGCCCATCCGACTCAGCGCGATCTGCCGGGCGATTGCCTGGACCCTCGCTTCGTGCGCCGCGGCCACCATCCCGACGCGCGGCGCACTCGCGCAACGCGCGCCGGCTGCTCCGGCACGAGCACCGCGGCTCGTCGTCTTCCTCACCGTCGACCAGATGCGCCCGGACTACTTCACGCGCTTCGGTGACCAGCTCACCGGCGGGCTGAAGCGGCTCTACCGGGGCGGCGCGGTGTTCACGCGCGCGTACCAGGATCACGCGATCACCGAGACCGGTCCCGGCCACGCCTCGACGATGTCGGGGCGGTTTCCCGAGCACACCGGGATCGTCAACAACGCGCTTGGCGTCCCCGATCCACAGGCGCCGCTCGTCACCTCGCGCGACCCTGGTGCATCGCCGTTCCGCTTTCGCGGCTCCGCTCTGATCGACTGGATGCGAAGCGCCGATCCGCGCAGCCGCGCGCTGTCGATCTCGCGCAAGGACCGCGGCGCGATCCTCCCCCTCGGGCGCGCGAAGCAGTCGGTGTTCTGGTTCGCGACTTCGACGGCCGAGTTCACGACGAGCACGTACTACTCCGATACGCTTCCCACCTGGATTCGCGCCGTGAATGCGCGGCGCGTTCCGCAGCGGGCCGCGGGAACGTCATGGACGCTGCTGCTCCCGGCTGGCGCCTACCCTGAACGCGACAGCGTGCCGGTCGAAAATGGCGGCCGGGATTTCCTCTTCCCACACGTGCTGCCTGACGATCCCACGGCAATCGGCGACGAGTTCGTCGTCACGCCGGCGATCGACGCCCTCACCCTCGACGCGGCACTCGCCGGGTTGAATGCGCTCGACCTCGGCCGCGGTCCCGCGCCCGACATCCTCGCCGTCTCGCTCTCGGCGACCGACTACATCGGGCACCGCTACGGGATGGACTCGCGCGAGCTGCACGACCAGATCCTGCGGCTCGATCGCTCGCTCGGTGTCTTTCTCGATTCGCTCTACAAGCTCCGTGACTCGGCGGACGTCATCGTCGCGCTGACCGCGGACCATGGCACGACACCATACCCCGAGCTGCACTTC
>DASZNJ010000328.1:0-2114 GCA_035551575.1 Gemmatimonadaceae bacterium | reverse complement strand
GGGGTGGGAGGGGGGGCGGTTGCGCGCGGCGGGGCGCGATATATCTTAGTACTGAGATGACTGGAAAGCCCTCCCCCCGCCGGCACGGCGGCGCGGCGGCCCCGCGCCGGGCCGGGCCTGCGGCCAACGCCCTCGTGGATGCGCGCTATGCCGACGACCTGAAGCTGTGGGTGGTCCTCGCCCGCGCGCACGCCGCAATCGAGCGCCGCGTCAGCCGCGACATCGCCGAGCACGGGCTGTCGATCGCCGAGTTCGGGATCCTCGAGCTGCTCTACCACAGGGGACCCCAGCTGCTGGGCGACATCCAGCGGCGGATCCTCGTGTCGAGCGGGGGGATCACCTTCCTCGTCGACCGGCTCGAGGAGAAGGGTCTCGTCGCGCGGGAAGCGTGTCCCGACGACCGGCGCGCACGTTTTGCAGTACTGACCCCGGCGGGGCGGACCCTGATGAAGCGGATCTTCCCGAGGCATGCGGCAGCGGTCTCGCGCGCGCTCTCCGGACTGACGCGCGAGGAGCGCCAGGCGGCGACCCGGCTGCTGCGGGCCCTCGGGCTCGCCGCCGCCGGCGAGGAACCGCCGCCGGGAACCGCCTGACGCTGCCGGGCATTATATCTCAGTACAGAGATTCTTATCGGCGAGCCAGCCGGGCCGGCCCGCCACGCATCGCCACCCTTCGAACAGAGGCAGGACCATGAGCACGAGCGCAACGCCGACCGCGACCACGACGACCTGGAACATCGAGCCGAACCACACCCTCGTCGAGTTCTCGGCCAAGCACATGATGATCACCACGGTGAAGGGCCGCTTCCGCGACGTCAGCGGGACGATCGTCATCGACGAGGCCAACCCGGCGCGCTCGCACGCCGAGGTCTCGATCGCCGCGGCGACGATCGACACCGGCGTTGCCCAGCGCGACCAGCACCTCGTTTCGGGCGACTTCCTCGACGCCGACAACCACAAGGCGATCACCTTCAGGACCAAGCGGATCGATGGCGCGCGGGCGCAGGCGGGTCAGGAGTTCACCGTCGTCGGCGACCTGACCATCCGCGGCACGACGCGCGAAGTCACGCTGAAGACGAGCTACGAGGGCCGCGGCAAGGATCCGTGGGGGGGCGAGCGCATCAGCTTCGCGGCGACCGGCAAGATCGACCGCCGCGACTTCGGGCTCACCTGGAACCAGGCGCTCGAGGCAGGCGGGATCCTCGTCAGCAACGACATCAAGATCAGCATCGAGGTCCAGGCGGTTCGCGCCTGACGGAGGAACGATGAGCATCCCGACGATAACCGGGCTGCACCACGTCACCTGCATCGCCGGCGACCCCCAGGAGAACTACGACTTCTACACGGGCGTCCTCGGCATGCGCCTGGTGAAGCGGTCGGTCAACCAGGACGTCCCGGGGACGTACCACCTGTTCTACGCCGATGCATCCGGGCATCCAGGGACGGACCTGACGTTCTTCCCGTGGCCGGAGATGGCGCCGGCGACGCCCGGTGTGGGACTGGCGAGCGAGGTCGGGCTCGCCGTGCCAGCGGGGAGCCTCGGCTACTGGCACGAGCGGCTGGCCGCATCGGGAGTCTCGGTCGCCGAGCCGATCACGCGTTTCGGCGAGAACGTGCTGGCCTTCGCCGATCCGCATGGGCTCCGCGTCGCGCTGGTCGAGACATCGGACGCGCGCGAGTTCACGCCATGGGGCGAGAGCCCCGTGCCGGCGGACCGGCAGGTGCTCGGGCTGCACTCGATGCGGCTGGTCGAGCGCGACGTCGAATCGACCGGCCGGTTCCTCACCACCATCCTCGGCTTCAGCGAGTCGGGGAGCGAGGACGGGTGGCACCGGTTCGTGCTTCCGGGGGCGCGATCCGGGCGGATCGTCGACATCCGCGCCGAGCCGACGGGGCCGCGCGGCAAGTGGGGAACGGGGGGCGTGCACCATCTTGCCTGGCGCGTGCCTGACGATGCGACCGAGCTGGCGGTGCGCGAACGGGTCGAGGCGGCGCACCGCCGGCCGACGCCGGTCATCGACCGGTTCTGGTTCAAGTCAGTGTACTTCCTCGAGCCGGGGGGTGTGCTGTTCGAGCTGGCCACCGACGGTCCCGGATTCGGGATCGACGAGCCGA
>DASZNJ010000327.1:0-16719 GCA_035551575.1 Gemmatimonadaceae bacterium | reverse complement strand
CGCGCGACACAGCTCCGCGGCGAGCGGGCCACCCCGGCTCATCGCGCGGAGAGCGGCATCGCACGCATCGGCGCAGTCGCGGTCGAGGCGTATGCACTGCGCCATCATCTTCACGTCCTTCTCGTCGAGGCACGCGTCCGCGCACATCTCGCAGGCAACGAGGCACGCGACGCACGCCTCGATGCAATCGTGGTAGCGTTCGCCCCTCCCCCGCAGGTAGGTCCCGAGGTCGATCTTCGCCATACGCCCTCCCGAATGGTCGTCGTGTGTGTGTGGACTCGATTGCCCGGCTGCGCCGGTCTCGTCGCGTTTATGCAGGATAAAATCCGCACGCCCGGCTGTGGCAAATGCCGGGCCGGAGAGGCCCGCCAGATTCGACTCCGCGCACACCGGCCCCTGCCGCCGGCGGCGAAGCTGTCAGGACCGGCGATTGTGCGACGACCAGTGAATTGCCCGGATCAGCCAACCATCGGGTGATCGCGTCAACACTATCAGCTCCGCGCCGGCGGAATCGATGTTGCGGCCACGGAACGTCCCCGCCGTCGTGCTGGTGCTCGTCGCCCAGGCGGCGTCGCCCTGCACCACCACCCGCGTCGCCGAGCGAACGCTTCGCGTCGCGCGCACGAAGGCGATGTCCGCGGCCAGGTGGTGCGCACGGTACTCCTCGCGCGTCTCGACGTCGCCGCTTTCCAGAACGATCGCATCCGGGGCGAGCAGCGCCAGCACGGCTGCGCTGTCGCCGGCCTGCAGCGCGGCACGCCACCGTTCGAGCGTTCGGACCACCTCGGCGGAGTCCCCCGCCGCCATCGCTGCGCCGGTATCGCCCAGCGCCGGCGCGCGACGGCTCGAGACGGTGGACGACCCCGCTATCGGCCCGCGGGTTTGGGACTCGACGGGCCGGCTCGCCCCGAGGAGCCCCGCCAGGAGAATGGCGGTGGCGAGATAGCTCGTCGCTGGGCGCTGCGCACTGGCGTGGCTCTGGTTCATGGGACCTCGCGGAGTTGCTGGAGGATGGGATGGAGCGCGGACGACACGTTCGTGCGCGGCTGCGGGCTCACCGCTGCTCCTGTTCGCGGAGCCGGCGCCTGACGAGTCGCCCGAGCTCGGCCAGCCTTTCCGGGTCGCGTTCGGCGAGCACGTCGACGAACGACGCCGCCATCACCTCGGGACCGAACGACAGCATCCCCTCGACGACGCGCCTCGACGTCATGGCCATGAACTCCTCCTCCGACCACCGCGGCTCGTAGTGCAGCAGGTCGTCGCGCCTCGCCCGTACGAGCAGGCGCTTGTCGACGAGCTTGTTCAACACGGTGATCACGGTCAGGAGCGCGACGTCGTGCCGCCGGATCACGCGCTCGTGCACCGCTCGCGCCGGCGCCGGCCGCGCGAGGTCCCAGACCGCGCGCATGACGCGCGCCTCGAGGTCTCCCAATACCTTGGCGAGGCCGTTGGCGGAAAGCCTGACGGTGTCCTGCAGGCGAGGCGCGGTTGGCGCGCGCCGTGATTGGGGCTTCTTCCTCACCGGGCTCCGTCGAAGATGTCGTCTGACAGGTAGCGCGCCACCAATGTAGCGCCCGTTTTACGCCGGGCAAAGACAAAGATTGTGATCCCCCGCGCGCTCGCAGCGTCACCCGGCCGGCGCTCGCCCCGGGCGGGCGATGAGCTCGACGAGGACACCGTCGAGCGCCGACTCCACCACTGTGACGTCAAAGCCGGCGCGACGCATCACGTCGACCGTGCGCCGCGCGAGATGGCACCCGCCCGCCACCCGGCACCACAGCGGGGTCAGCGCGACCTGCGGCCACGCGACCATCCGGTGCGTCGCCCGGACGTGCTCGAGGAGCCGCGCCATGCCGGTCCGTCCCAGGACGCGCCGCATCTCGCGCGCCGCGCGCTCCGGCTCCGGGATCGTGCAGAACGCCAATGCGACGATGGCCGTCTCGAACGCGCCGTCGCGAAATGGAAGCGCACGCGCGTCTGCGGCCACCAGCGTGATCGACGCCGGCGCGTCGCGGCGCCGTGTCCGCGCCCGCTCGATCATCGCGAGGTCCGGCTCGATGGCATAGACCTCCGCGCCGCGTGGATAGTACGCGAACTGGAGTCCAGTCCCGGCGCCGATCTCGATGACGCGCCCGCGCGCCTCGCGCGCAAGTGAGCGCCGCCGCCGCGCGAGCCCGAACCGGTCGGCGGCGACCATCACGGCATCGTAGATCCCGGCGAACGACACGCCCCGCATCGTCAGCCCCGCACGGGGGGGACGCTCGCATCGCCCGGGCGGGCGAAGGGAAAGCTCTCGAACCCGTCCTTCACCGCTCCCTCCATCCCTCGACCGGCGTTAGGCGTCCCCGGCGCCGCCTTCCGCACCCCCCGCTCCTTCCACAGCGAATACACGGCGGGAATGACGACAAGTGTGAGCACGGTGCTCGAGATCATGCCGCCGACCATAGGTGCGGCAATGCGCTTCATGACGCTCGCGCCGGTGCCGTTCCCCCACAGGATCGGGAGCAGCCCCGCCATGATCGCCGTCACGGTCATCATCTTCGGGCGCACACGTTCGACCGCGCCCTCGATCACCGACTCGTACAGGAGCGCGACGCTCGGGCGCCCTCCGAGCGCGAGTCGCTCCTTCCACGCGTTGTCGAGATAGATCAGCATGACGACCCCCGTCTCCGCCGCCACGCCGGCGAGGGCGATGAACCCGATGGCCACCGCCACCGACCAGTTGTAGCCGAGTGCCCAGATGAACCAGATCCCCCCGACGAGCGCGAACGGCAGCGAGAGCATCACGATCAGCGTCTCCCCGACGCTCCGGAAGTTGAAGTAGAGCAGGAGGAAGATGAGCGCGAGGGTTGCCGGAACGACGAGCTGCATCCGTGCCTTGGCGCTCTGCATGTATTCGTACTGCCCGCTCCACACCACGGCGTATCCGGGCGGGAGCTTCACCATGCTGCCGACCATCTTCTGCGCGTCGGCGACGTAGCCGCCGATGTCGCGCCCGACCACGTCCACGTACACCCAGGCCGTCGGCATCGCACCCTCGGTGCGGACGACCATCGGCCCGGCAACCCGCTTGATCGTCGCGAGCTGGCCGAGCGGGATCTGCGCCACTCCACCCGCACCCGCACCCCCGCCGCCCATCGCTCCATCGCCCGTGCTCGGCTCACCGCTCCCTCCCTGCGCCGCCGCCGCGTCGTGCTGGACGGGCACGAGCACCGATGCCAGCCGCTCCGGCGTGTCGCGCAGCTCCTGCGGATAGCGCACCCGCACGCCGTACCGCTCGCGCCCTTCCACCGTCTGCGTGATGGTCATCCCGCCGATGGCGGTCGCGATGACAGCCTGCACGTCGGCGACGTTGACGCCATGACGCGCGGCCGCGACTCGATCGATGTCGATGTCGAGGTAATAGCCCGACTCCGCACGCTCGGCAAATGCGCTGCGCGTGCCAGGCACCGCCTGCACCGCCTGCTCGACCTGCCTGCCGATCCGCTCCAGCTCCGCCAGGTCCGGTCCGAAGATCTTGATCCCCACGGGTGTTCGGATCCCCGTCGCCAGCATGTCGATCCGTCCCTTGATCGGCATCGTCCACGCGTTCGTCACCCCGGGCATGCGGACCGCGGAATCCATCGCAGCCACGAGCCCATCGTAGCTGACTCCCGCGGGCCATTCCTCGTTCGGCTTGAGCGAGATCGTGGTCTCGAACATGTCGAGCCCCGCCGGATCGGTCGCCGTGTTGGCGCGCCCTGCCTTGCCCCACACGTGCTCCACCTCGGGGAAGCGCTTGAGGATGGAATCCTGTTGCCGCAGGATCTCACGCGCGCGCGCCACCGGCAGCCCCGGCAACGTCGTCGGCATGAACAGGATCGTTCCCTCGTCGAGCGGTGGCATGAACTCGCTGCCCAGGCGCGTCCACGGAACCCAGGTGACGATCAGCGCCAGTACGGCGGCGAGAATCACGGGACCGCGGTGCCCCAGCACGAAATCGATCACTGGCCGATACACGCGAATCATCGCGCGGTTGATCGGATTGGCGCGCTCGCGGAAGATGCGTCCGCGAATGAAGAGCCCCATCGTGACCGGCACCAGCGTCACCGAGAGAAGGCTCGCCGCCGCCATCGAGAATGTCTTCGTGAACGCGAGCGGCTTGAACATCCGCCCCTCCTGCCCCTGCAGCGCGAATACCGGCAGGAACGAGACCGTGATGATGAGGAGCGAAAAGAAGAGCGCCGGCCCGACTTCCTTCGCGCTCTCCACCACGACGTGCCAGCGCTCCGTCGTGGTGAGCACCGAGACCTTGAACGACCGGGCACGCGCGTCGCCGGCGGCGGCGCCCACTTTCGCCACCACCGCCCGCTCGAGGTGCTTGTGCATGTTCTCGATCATCACGATCGCGCCGTCGATCATCGCGCCGATGGCGATCGCGATGCCGCCGAGCGACATGATGTCCGCGCTCACCCCCACGCCGCGCATCGCGATGAAGGCCATCAGGATGCCCACCGGCAGCGTGAGGATCGCCACCAGCGCCGACTGGGCATGGAAGAGAAAGATGACGCACACCAGGGCGACGATGATCGACTCCTCGACCAGCTTGCCCTTCAGTGTCTCGATCGCCCGCTCGATGAGCGTGCTCCGATCGTATACCGGCGTGATCACGACCCCCGCTGGCAGCCCCTTCTCCACCTCGGCGAGCTTCGCTTTTACGTTGTTGATGGTCGTCAGCGCATTCTGTCCGAAGCGCATGATCACGATCCCGCCCACGGCATCGCCGCGGCCGTCGAGATCAGCAACGCCCCGCCGGATCGCCGGCCCGACGCTCACCCGCCCCAGCTCGGCGACGCGGATCGGGGTCCCCGCGGCGGTCGCGCCAACGACGACGTTTTCGATGTCCGGAATGGATTTCAGGTAGCCCAGCCCGCGCACCATGTACTCGCGGTCGGACAGCTCCATGGTCATCGCCCCGACGTCGTTGTTCGCCGACTGGATGGCGCTCATGACGCGGGTGACGGGAATGCCATACGCCAGCAGTTTCGCCGGGTCGATGTCCACCTGATACTGCTTCTCGAAGCCGCCGACGGTGGCGACTTCCGACACGCCCGGTACGGCGGTCAGCGCGTAGCGGAGATACCAGTCCTGCACGCTCCGGAGCTGCGCGAGGTCGAGTCGTCCCGAGGTGTCTTCGAGCGCGTACTGGTACACCCAGCCCAGCCCCGTTGCATCCGGCCCGAGCGTTGGCGTGACGGTCGTCGGCAGCTTGCCCTTGATCCCGTTCAGGTACTCGAGCACCCGCGAGCGCGCCCAGTACAGGTCGGTGCCATCCTCGAAGATGATGTAGACGAAGGAGACGCCGAAGAAGGAGTAGCCGCGCACCGTCTTCGCGCCCGGAACCTTGAGCATCTCGGCCGCGATCGGATACGTGACCTGGTCCTCCACGATTCGCGGCGCCTGCTCGTTGTAGTCGGCCTGCACGATGACCTGCACGTCGGACAGATCCGGCAGCGCTTCCAGGGGCGTGCGCCGGAGAGCGAAGATTCCGCCCGCGATCGCCGCCACGGTGAACAACACGACGATCAGCTTGTTGGCCACCGACCATTCGATGATTCGCTTCAGCATGGTCAGTCCCCCTCAGGGCGTCTTCGGCGCGGGACGCGCCGGGCGATCCTTGCCCGGCGACGCGGTGACAGGACCGGTGATCGGCGGGGCTGCCGGCGCGCCGGCTGCGCCCCCCCGTTCCAGCGTGATCGCCCGCGGCGAGTCTGTGCCGGGCAACGCCGTGGGCGGCTTCGTCAGCTCCATCCCGGGCATGTTGCCCATCCCGCCGAGCGCCGTGCTGAGGTTCGATTCGGCGTCCACGAGGAACGTCCCCGATGAGACCACGGTCTCTCCAGGCGCCAGCCCGCGAAGGATTTCCACGCGGTCGTCGTTCGCCGCACCGACGGCGACCTCGCGCGGCGTGAGCATGCCGCTCGAGTCGCGAACGAAGATGATGCTGCGCTCACCGGTGGAAAGCACTGCCGACCGGGGCACCGTGAGCACGTTCGCACGCTCGCTGCCGGTGATCCGGATCGTCGCGTACATCCCCGGCTTGAGCGCGAGATCACCGTTGGGCAGCACCACACGGACGCGCACGGTGCGCGTCTGTGGATCGAGCGTCGGATAGATGTACGCGATGCGGCCCACCCGGTGTTGACCAGGGTACGCATCGAAGTCCGCGTGCACCGTCTGTCCAACCTTCACGTTCGCGATGTCCTGCTCGAACACCTCGCCCTCTGCCCAGACGGTGCGCAGGTCGGCGACCTTGTAGAGCGCATCTCCGGCCATGATCTTCTGGCCGGCGAGAACGTTCTTCTCGAGCACGTACCCGCCAGCCGACGCGCGAAGCGTGAGCGTCTTCTGAACCTGGCCGGTGCGCTCGATCTCGGCGATCTCGGTCTCCGGGATGTCCCAGTACGCGAGCCGCCGCCGCGCCGATGCGGCGAGGTCGGCCGCGTTCTGCCGGGTCGCGTCGCTCGCGGCCGAGACGTCGTTCTGGAGCCGCCTCGCGAGCAGCAGTTCTTCCTGCGCGCTCACCAGCATCGGCGAGTAGATCGTGAGCAGCGGTTGTCCCACTGACACCGCCTGCCCGGTGGCGTTCACGTAGAGCTGGTCGACCCAGCCGTCGATCTTCGGAGAGATCGTCCGCAGACGCGTTTCATCGAAGGTGATCTGACCGACGGTGCGTACCTCTTTTACCAGCGGCCCCACGGTCGCCGTCGCGTACGTCACGCCGATCCGGCGCTCGTCCGCCCGGGAGAGCATGACGGGCTTGCCGATGTCGCCCGCAGTGGTCGTCGCGTCGTGCGCGTGACTTGCAGCGTTTGGCGTCACGTCGCCCTTTCCGCGCGTGACAAGATAGACCGCGCCGATCACGACGAGCACGATGCCGGCGTAGGCGGCCGCGCGGAGCGCGATGCGACCCCTGCCGGGCCCGTCGAACCCGGCTTCGGTCGCCGCGTCAGGCGCGCGGGTGGCGCCGCTGGCGCCGTCATCCGCCCGCATCGATGCATCCGCCGATGGGAGACCGGCGTCGACCCCCGTCAACTTCTTCTCCTCTGCTTTCATTTGGCACCTCGCGCCGATGCGTGCGGAACGGCGATCCGGTTCGGGTCGAAGAGCTCGCGGCCGGTCAGCATCTCGAGCTCGGACCACGCTTTTCCCTGGTCGGCGTCAAGTGCGTAGAGCTCCTGCCAGTACTTGTTCACGGTCATCTGGTCGTCGAGCAGCGTCATGAAATCCACGCCGCCGACGCGATACGCGGACATCGCGGACGCGACGGTCGCCTCGGCCTGCGGCAGGACGGTGCTCCGATAGAGCTGCGAAAGGCTCCGCGCCCGCAGCAGGTCCGCGTACGCGACCCCGATGCTGCCGCGCGTGGCGGCGCGCATGCTGGCGAGGTCGGCTTCGGCCATCTGCTTCATCGCGCCGGCTTCCTCGCGCATGCGGAGCTGCCGGTCGCGCGCGAAGACCGGGAGCGACGCGCCCAACATCAGGCTCCCCATGCGCTCCGTACCGCCCATCCCCCCCGTCGCGGCGCGCTGGGCGTACTGGAAGCCGACCTGGAGGTCCGGCCAGATTTCCTTCCGGGCCAGCTTCTCGGACGCTGCGGCCGCTTTCAGGTCGTCGAGCCCTGCACGGATCATCGGCCGTCCGCCGAACGCCGCCGCTTCGAGCGCCTCCCGGCTCGGGATCGAATCCGGAAAGCTCGGCAGCGCGGGTGACGCGACCGGCGCCTCGGCCGCGCGGTCCAGCAGCGCGTTCAGGCGGGCGACCATCGACTGCCGCATCGCCTGCATGCGGAGCGTGTCCTCGGCCATCTTCGCGATCTCGAGCTGTGCACGCAGCACGTCCGCCTGCCGACCCTGGCCGACGCGGTACATCGATTCAGCCGTCTTCTCGATGTCCTGGAGGAGACGGAGGGTCTCGCGTGCAACGCGAAGGCTCTGATCGGTCGTATAGAGATCGTAGAACGCCATCGCCGTCTGGTTGCGAAGCTCCCACCCCACGTCGGTGGCTCGCTCGTCTGTTGCCGCGGCCTGGGCGCCCGCGGCGCGGCCGGCGAGTGTGAGCTTCCCGCCGAGCGGGAGCATCTGCATGAGCTGGAGCTGCGTCATCCCGGTGGTCGGCATCGGCACGAGCCCCGGCAGCGAGTAGTTCATCCACCCGAGCTGGAGCTGCGGATCGGGCGGCCGCCGCGCTCCCGGCACGCGTGCCTGCGCCGCGCGAACCAGTGCTCGCGCCGCGCCGATCCTCGGATTGTCGCGCCGCACCTGTGCGTACAGATCGCCCAGCCGCGCCGGCGCGTCAGCCGGTGCCGCAGGCGGCACTGGCGCCTGCGCGCGCAGGACACGTGGCGGCTGCCCGCCGAATACCAGCGTCACCGTCAGGACAACGGGAAGGAATTCCCATCGGCGCGCTGCGCGCCGTGGATAGCTTCGCATGTTCGGTCACCTCTCAATGGACGCCGGCTCGCGGAACGGAATGCCGCCGGCACATCTGCCCGCCGTGCTCGACTCGCCTAACGTCGATGCGACGCGGCGGTCGAGCGCACTGCGCGTGGAGAGGTCAGGCGCGCGGTGGGGGAAGCTCCGGGGGGGCGGCTGGCCCGGAGCGGAGGAGCGCCGGTGCCGGCGACTCGACCCGGAGGCCGCGCAGGTTCACGGATGCCGCGCCGCGCACCGCCGGCATTGCGTTGATCGCGCACCCCGCCATCGGCGCGCATTGCCCGGGCACGCACGGCAGGCCGCACCCGTCGTGACTGCCCATGCCCCCGCAACCCGCGGCGCTCGCGGCAGCCGTCGCGTCAGGCATCGCCGGCATCGCTCCGCGGTTCGCAGCGGCGGAGCGCATCCGGCTCGTGCCGTCCATCCCATGGGCGGGGGCGGCTGGTCCACCGCGACCCTGCATCGCGCACCCCGCCCCGCTCCCCGGCAGCGACAGCTGCAGGAGGAAGAGGGTGCAGAGAGCGGCGAAGGAGCGGCGGAGGAAGGACATCAGGAATGGCGGAATGTTCGGGAGCTTGCCCTGACGAACGTTCGCCGCGGGCGCTTCCGCGCACAGTCAGGAGAAGCTTCGGCTGCTGTAGGGGTTTCGCTGACAGGGCGGCAGCACGAGGTGCGCAAGTTCCGATCCCTCGGCGCCGCGCGCAGCGGACGACAAAGCTCGGTGAGCGGAGGTGGGGGGGCGGTACGATTCGCGGGTGCACGCCTGAGCCACGAGGTCGCCTCCGGTCGCTCCACGATGGAGATGATGGCGAAGGCGCTCGCCCCCCTGACTTGCGCGCTGGCGGAATGTTCCCTACAATATTCCAACATTCACTGGAATACTGGGGTAAATAGTGAAGCACCGCGCCGTCAAGGACCGCCTCTACACCGCCTTCGCCGACACCGCCAAGGCGCTCGCCAGCCCCAGGCGCGTCGAGATCCTCGACCTGCTCGCGCAGCGCGAGCGGTCGGTCGACGCCCTCGCCCGCGAGACCGGGCTGACGACCAACAACACGAGCTCGCACCTCGCGGTCCTCAAGGCCGCCCGCCTGGTCGAGACCCGCAAGGAGGCGCAGTTCGTCTTCCACCGCCTCGCCGACGACAGCGTCGTCACCCTGCTCCGCCACGTGCAGGCGGTGGCCCGGCGCCGACTCCACGAGGTCGACTTCCTCGCCCGGACCTACTTCGAGGGGCCCGGCACGCTCGAGCCCATCGATGCCGCCGAGCTCCGGCGCCGCCTCAGGTCCGGCGAGGTCACGGTCATCGACGTGCGCCCCGCGCTCGAGTACGAGGCGGGCCACATCGCCGGCGCGCTCTCGGTCCCCCTCAGCGCGCTCGACGAGCGCGTGCGCGAGCTCCCGAAGAACCGCCCGGTCGTCGCCTACTGCCGCGGTCCGTACTGCATCATGGCCGTCGAGGCGGTCGAGCGCCTCCGCCAGAAGGGCTACGACGCGCGCCGCTTCGCCGAGGGGCTCCCCGACTGGCGCCTGGCGGGGCTCCCGCTCGCCACTGGCGCGGAGTCACCACCGCCTCGCCGCCGGCCCGCCTCGTCACGCCGCCGGCGGGCCTCATGATCGTCCCCCGCTGCCTGCGCACCCCCCACACGACGACGACGCGATGAACACGCTCTTCATCCTCAACGACCCACCGTACGGCACGGAGCGCAGCTACAACGCGCTTCGCCTGGCCGGTGCGCTCGCCAGGCGCGGCGACACCCTGCTGCGCGTCTTCCTGATGGGCGACGCGGCCGCCTGCGCGAAGGGGGGGCAGTCCGTCCCGCAGGGCTTCTACAACATCGACCGTATGCTGCGGGTTGTCGCGCAGCGGGAGGTCCCGGTCGGTGTCTGCGGAAGCTGCATGGACGCGCGCGGCATCGCCGAGTCGGAGCTCGTCGACGGCGCGAAGCGGAGCAGCCTGGACGAGCTCGCGGACTGGACGTCGTGGGCGGAGAAGGTCGTCGTCTTCTGACGCGGACGCTCATGAACGAACCGACGAACCGTGCAAACACCGCCGCGAAGACCGCGCTCATCCTCGGCGCGGGTGTCGGCGGTGTGGTCGCCGCCAACCGGCTGCGGCAGCGGCTCCCCCGCGACTTCCGCGTGGTGCTCGTCGACCGCGAGCGGCAGCACGTGTTCCAGCCCTCGCTCCTCTGGCTCGCCGTGGGCGACCGGACCCCGGAGCGCATCCAGCGCCCGCTGGAGCGCCTGCGGCGGAAGGGGATCGACGTCGTCACGGGCGAGATCGCAGCAATCGATCCCGCCTCGCGCACCGTCCGCGTCGACGGACGCGAGCTGGCCGCCGATGCAATGATCGTCGCGCTCGGCGCGGAGCTGGCGCCTGATGCCGTGCCCGGCCTCACCGAGGCGGGCCACAACCTCTATACCGCGCAGGGCGCCGCGGCCGTTCGGGACGCCCTCGCCGGCCTGCGCGCCGGCCGCGTCATCGTGCTGACGGCCGCGCCCGCGTACAAGTGCCCAGCCGCGCCGTACGAGGCGGCAATGCTCGTCGAAGCCGCGCTCCGCCGGCGGAGCATCCGCGACCGGGTGACACTCGACCTGTACGCGGCCGAACCGGGGCCGATGGGAGTGGCCGGCCCTGAAGTCTCGGCCGCCGTGCGCGCAGCGGTCGAGTCGAAGGGCATCGGCTACCATCCCGCGCACCAGGTGACGACCGTCGATCCCGCGGCGCGCCGCCTCACCTTCGCCAACGGCGCGACGGCCGACTTCGATCTCCTCGTCTACGTGCCGCCGCACCGCGCACCGGCCGTCGTGCGCGACGCCGGCCTGGCGGATGCCAGCGGGTGGGTCCCGGTCGACCGCACGACGTTCGCGACCCGCTTCCCCAGCGTGTACGCCATCGGCGACGTCACCGTGGTGCCGCTCACCATGGGAAAGCCGCTCCCCAAGGCGGGGGTGTTTGCCCACGCAGCGGCGGAAGTGGTCGCGGCGAACCTGGTGCACGCATGGACCGGACGTGGCGCGAGACGGATCTTCGACGGCCATGGCCAGTGCTTCCTGGAAACGGGCGACGGCCGCGCGGGACTGGGAGCGGGCAACTTTTACGGCGAGCCCGTACCCCGGGTGAAGCTCCACCCGCCGAGCCGCTGGTGGCACTGGGCAAAAGTGCTCTTCGAGCGCCGGTGGCTTCGCAAGTGGTTCTGACCTCGCGCGCCGGGTGCGACGTCGCGGTGCACTCCCTCTTCGCGGCGGCCGCCGCTGCGCGCGCTTCCCCGCGCACGAAGGCGCGGGCCTGTTACCTGCGTGGGTGGTCGGGCGTTCCGTTGCGGAATGCAGGGCCGCATGGGTCCGGGCGCGGTTCCCCGAGGGAGTCGTCTCGCGCGTGACGTTCGCGCGGCCCCATGCGCGGCTCGGCCGAACTCACTCCCTCCTGCCGCGCAGTGACCGCACTCGATCTCTCCAACTACGCCGGCCTCGTCGCGCTCGGCCTCCTCACCGCGAACATCGCGCTCGGGCTGCTGATCTCGACGAAGTACAATCCGGTGCGCCGCTGGCCGCACCGCCGCGTCAACACGGTTGGCCTGCACAACTGGACGGGGTACGCGGCGCTGGCCGTGGCACTCCTGCACCCGGCACTCCTGCTGTTCTCAGCCACGGCCAACTTCGGCGTGGCCGATCTCTTCTGGCCCCTCGGCGCCCCGAAGCAGCCGGTCGTGAACACCTTCGGCGCGGCGGCGTTGTACCTGCTCGTGGTGGTCGTAGGGACGTCAGTGCTCTGGCAGGAACGCCGGGCGATCAGCCGCAGGGTCTGGAAGCGCATCCACTTCTCGACGTACGCGATGTATCCGCTGTATGCCGTCCACTCGATTCTCACCGACCCGGCGCTCAAGGACCGGCCATTCGACCCGTTCGACGCGGAGAAGGTTTTCGTCGAGCTCTGCGTGCTCGCCGTCGCGGTCGGGATCGTGCTGCGCGTGCGGTGGCAGCTCCGCCAGCCGCCCCCGCGCGCGCACCGGCCGAAGGGCAAGGTGCCTCCGGCGGTCGCGGGCAACGGCGGTGCCGGCCCGCGTCGCGCCGCCCTCCTGTTGATCATCGGGGCGGCCGGTCTCGCCACCTCGACGGCCGCTGCCCAGGCGGGCAGCGGCATGGCCACGCCAAGGCGCGGCTGGTCGTACAACCCCGACGTCGGGGGCGTGTACCGCCGGGGCGACCTCACCTACTCCACCTGGGGATTCGCCGAGCGGTACTGGGGGCCCCGTTCGCCTGCGGTGCCGGCTGACTACTGGCGCCGCGTCCGGCAGGGGATGGAGCTCGACCTGCCGCGCGTGACCGTGCCGGGCGTCGCCGCCGGGCTCCGCCCCGTGCTGTTCTACGAGCTGGACGCGACCGACAACAACTTCTTCCGCACCGGCCGGCACTCGCAGGTCTTCGAGAACGCATACGTGGCCCTCCAGCACGCCGACGACCCCGGGCGCGGCCGGGTGCTGTTCGGCGAGAACACGCACGTCCTTTCGCGCGAGGACAACCTCTCGTCGGGCAATCTGCCGACGATCAACCGGTCGCTCGTGCTCGAGGAGCACGGCAGCGTGAACAGCTTCGGCACGCAGTGGGGCGTGCAGGCGTCGCGCGCGCTCACGCCGCGGCTCGTGCTCGCCGTCTCGGCCCAGGACAACCGTGGGTCACTCAACACGACGAGCCCGCGCTACGCGATCGGCAACTCACTCGCCGCCAAGCTCACCGCGCTCGCCGTCGACGACGCTGCGCGCGGGCGCCGCCTCACCATCGGCGCCGGCGCCGACTACACGCGCGACATCCGGGACCGCACGTTCAGGCTCGCCTCGGCGGTCGGGGCCGAGGCGCTTGGTGGCGCGGTCGCCACGGGTGACAAGCTGACGCTCGAGAGCGACGTCGCGTACACGGGAACCGCGGGCGGGCGCGCGTTCACGGTCGAGGCGGAGGGGCTGGCGTCGAGCTTTTCGCACAGTGGCACCGATGTCGCCGGCGGGTACGCACAGCTCCAGCTGTCGCTCTTCGACGCGCCGGCGCGCGGCGACCTCGATCCGTTCCTGCGCTACGACGTCGTCTGGCTCGACCGTCATGGGGCGGACGGCGCGGCGGTGCAGCACGCGCTGCGGGCGGGGGTGAACTACAACCTGCCCCGGGCGGGGAAGTTCGCCAACGTGCATGCGGAGTACGCGCTCAACCGCGTCACCGGGCCGGCGGCGTACGTCCCGGGCGGCGCTCGCGCGCTCGGTGAGGCCCGCATCGGGATCCGCGTGAACGCCACGCGCTACGTGCGTCACTGACAGGCGCAACCACGGGAAGTGCGCGTGGGCGACGGCACGCGAGCATCTGCAGATCGCCGATTGACGTGACCCCCAATGCTGGTCGGATCGTGATGTAGGCCCGAGGCAAGCCACCTCCGTCTCGTCTCCGCGCTCACGATGGATCGCGACGATGCCTGGGCGAAGCGGCGCTACGTGACCCCCGCGCCATCCCTCGCAACCATCACCCGCGGCCAACGTACACGCCGTCGCGCCGCTTAATCATCCATCACCCAGCAGCGATTTACACACTATTCTGCACTTGACCAGATCCGGCTGGTCCAGCTGAAAGATTTCTTTCAGTAGCGCTTTGAGTTTCTCAAGTCGTTGTGTCATTTCGTTTCTGGCATTGTGCTTTTGTCTGCGTCCCGTCGTTCCGCGATCATCGCCGAACGATGCCGACGATCCATCCGGCGCGAGTCACCGCCAAGTGGTTGGAATCCAATGCGGATTTGCGTTGTCAGCGCTTGTGGCTCGCGCCGAAATAGCGCCGCTTCGGGTCTTGCGGTCCGCTGCCCACTTCGTGCACTAGCCCGCTCCCCACCAGCCGGGCGAGACGTGTTCGCGTGGCCCTCGGCGTCAGTCCAATAAGCGCGGCGATCTCGCTCGTCGATCTACCGCCCCCGCCCGACAGCGCGTCGACGATAGCCTGGTCCGTGTCGTCGAGTGTGGGGCGGCTGACCGGATGGGTGAAGATCGTCACACGAAACCGGGTGGCGACCTCCTCGAGCCGCGGGTCGGGAAGCCCGGCTTCCCGGCAGGCGGCGGTCATGCGCTGGATGCCGCTCCCCCACTGCTCGATCAGACCGAGCGCGTGGAAGACGCGGCCGACGACACGGTTGCGCAGCTTTGATATGCCCCCCTGGACGTCTTCGACAGTGAGCCCGAACGGCAGCAACCCCGGGTTCTCGATCTCCAGTCGATCGTCGAAGATCGAGACGCGGATCGGGGCGCCGCGTTGCGCATAATCGGCGTGGGCGACAGCATTGATGACCGTCTCACGGACGGCGATGGGCGGCAGGTTCCACCGCTCCTTCCGGCGAACCGCCCCGATCTCGGCGCCGTGCATCGAATGCTTCTCGATAAAGGCGATGGCCTCCTCGATCGCTTGCGGCGGATGGGATCGGAACTCGGCCCGATCGAGGATGCGGCTCTTGTCGCTCCCGGCGAAGCGTCCGGCCTGGATCCAGGCGTCCGGAAAGTGCCGTTCGCGGTCCACGCCGAATAGCAGGACACCCCCGACGGTGGGCACCTTGCGGCCCTGGTAGTGGGCGAGCAGGCGGAGTGTTTCGAGGTCGCGCCGATGCAGCGGCCGAACGGCCTCGAACGACTCGGAAGCCGCTCGGAAGTCGAGCGCTTCCGAGTCGAGGTCCGGCATCGGCTGCTCGTCGAAGGTCTCACCGCGGGCCACCCGGCGGAGCTCCTGAAGCATTTCGGCGTCAGCGCGGCGGTTCGTCGAGCCCACGCGGACGTAGGCGCCGCTCTCGACGCCCTCCCGCTTGAGGTAGTGAGGACGGCTGGAGCTGGGATGGACCTGAATGACGATGACTTGCGTGCGCCGCCAGGGAAGGATCTCGATCTCCGGCACGAGCCGGGGCGCGATGCTGTCGCTGACGAGGTTGGCGATCCGCTCCTCGACGTCGAGCGGGTCTGCCACGCCCCGTACATTTCTTGTCCGATCATCGACCCCGACGAGCAACACCCCACCGGCGGTGTTGGCGAAGGCGACAATGGTCTTCAGCGCCCCGTCCGGAGAGGATAGGTCGCGCTTGAATTCCAGCGTCTTGCCCTCCGGGCGCCGGAGCAGATCTACCAGATCCATGCTCAGAAGTGTACTACGAAGTCACGAACGGGGTCAAGCTTCCGAGCAGGACGCCCTGGCCACATTCTGGAGGCCCGCGCCGGGACGCGCATGGTTGGAGCAGAGATATCTCCGCACCAGCTTGCGGCGCCCCGAAGCTCCGATCGGCGGCTCCCCAACGCTGGCCAGCGCGGCTCCCCGCGCATTCGCCCCGGCGACCTCCCCCGTACGACCGCCGCGCCTCGTTGCCGCTCCCGGCCCGCGTCCGCCGCGGCCGGGTCGGACCTCGAGCGCGCGCGCTGGACGCGCATGGGGTTGGCCCTCGTGCTCGCAGAGGCGACGGGCCGCCGGCTCGGCTCCATTCGCCAACTCCGCTGGGAGGACGCCGACTTGCGCGTAGCACGATCCGCTGGCGCGCGGAGGCGGACAGGAAGGGGCCGGGAGTGGGTCGTTCCCTGCCCTGCGCCGCTTCTCGAGGAGCTGAAGCACTTCCGGAAGCGACTCGGCGCAATTGGCGGCTGGCTCTTCGCCGGCGACCGGAAGCCGGAGCAGCCGATGGCCGGCACCTCTTCGACAAGTGGCTGCGCGTCGCGGAGGAGAAAGCGCCGCTGCCGAAGCTCTTCGGAGGGTCTGGCACCCTTACCGGCGGAGGTGGGCGACCGAGCGAAAGCACCACTCGCTCAAGGACGTAGCCGCGGCGGGCGGTTGGAAGGACACCGAGACACTGCTCACCTGCTACCAGCAGCCCGACACCGTGACGCTGCTCGCGGTCATGAGCGAGGAGCGAAAGGTGCGCGACGCCGCGCTCGCGTCGCCGAGCCGCTGAGAAACCGCACCACAAACAGCGCCTCGGCGGTACGCACGAACAAGCACCGCGGGCCAAATGGCTGCGGCGCTCACTCTTACACAATCGAATCGGGACGGCGGGATTTGAACCCGCGACCCCCTGAACCCCATTCAGATTCTGTGCGTTTCGTCGGCATTCCTAAACGTTCCGAAAAGCAGTGCTGGCAATAGGTTAGCAGAACCGGTATATTCCGCGCGTTTCCGGCGGTTGGCTACCTATGGCTACCTATTGGCTACCTGAGAGGGACGCATGACGGAACGGCGAAAGCTCACGAAGC
>DASZNJ010000326.1:0-5894 GCA_035551575.1 Gemmatimonadaceae bacterium | reverse complement strand
CAGCGCCGCCGCCGCCCGCGCCGCGCCCGGCACCACCCCGGCTGCGGCCCGGGCCACGCTTGCCGAAGAGCGGATCCTCCTCATCCTCGTCGCCAGCGCCGGTGTCGGTCACGCCGATCTCCGCGTCTTCGTCTTCCTCGTCGACGTCGTCGGTGCTGTCCCAGAGGCTCTCGCTGTCATCCTTGTGCAGCGTTCCCCAGCCGCCATCCTCCTCATCGTCGTCGTCGAACGACGAGCCGCCGCTCCCGCCCCCGAAGCCGCCCTCGTCGCTGTCGTCGTCCCGATCGGAAAACAGGAGCTCCTCGTTCAACTCGTCACCGCGCGGCATGACCGCCTCCCTTGATTGTGTGGTGCCCAGCTCTGATGCGCTGCTTCATCACCGGAGTTGTCGTGGAGCGCTGCAGGTCGCGTGCCTTACGACATGCGGCGCCGCGCTCCTCTGCGCGCTGACGCGCGCGCATCACCCAATACAACGAGTTGCGATGCGCGTCAAGCACGTTCGCGCTCGCGGTGAACCATCGCCACTCAGTCGCCGGGAGCGGCGGCGGGGTCCGGGACGTGATGCGCCGCCGCGCTGTCGGCGCTTTCGCCGCCCCACTTCCGGGCGAGCCACGCGCTGAAGTCGTCGAAAAAGGTGTAGACGACCGGCACGACGAACAGGGTGAGGAGGGTGGATGTCAGGAGCCCGCCGATCACCGCACGTCCCATCGGCGCGCGCTGCTCCGAGCCCTCGCCGAGGGCGAGCGCGAGGGGGAGCATGCCGAAGATCATCGCCACTGTCGTCATGATGATCGGACGCAAGCGGGTACGGGCCGCCGCGAGGAGCGCGTCGCGCCGAGCCAGGCCCTTCTCACGCTGCTGGTTCGCGAAGTCGACGAGGAGGATGCCGTTCTTCGTCACGAGTCCGAGGAGCATGATGATCCCGATCATCGTGAACACGTTCAGGTTCCCCTTCGTCAGCAGCAGTGCCAGCGCGACGCCGATGAAGCTGAGCGGGAGCGCGAGCATGATTGCCAGCGGCTGGAAGAACGACCCGAAGAGGGAGGCGAGGATCAGGTAGATGAAGATCACGGCGAGCACGATCGCCTCGAAAACGTAGCCCTTCGTTTCCTCGAGGTTCTGCACGTCGCCGCGGAACACCGCGTGATAACCGGGGGGGAGGCCCATCTGGTTGATCCGGGCGCGGGCGGCGTCGGCGACGTTGCCCATGCTGTAGCCGGGAAGGACCCCGGCGGAGATCGAGACCTGTCGCTCGAGACTGCTCCGCTCGATCTGCTGCGGCCCGACCCCCGCCGTCACCTGTGCCACCTGGGCGAGCGGCACGACGACGGCGCGCCCGGTGCTCGGGTCCACGTTCGTGCTCGGCACCGGGATTCCGGCCACATCTTCCGCCGAGGTCCGCATCGAGTCGGGATAGACCACGACGACGTCATGCGAGTAGCCCTGCGGGTCCTCCCACTGGGTGGCGCGGGTGCCGGTGAAGAGCGGCTGCAGGGTGGTCGCGATGCTGCCGATCCCCACCCCCGCGGCCCATGCCTGCTCGCGGTCGACCTGCACATCGAGCTGCGGGATGTCCCCTTCGTCGCTCGACGTCGGCTCGGCGATGCCGGGGACGGTCTTCAGGGTGTCGAGCACCTGGTTCGCGAGGATCTTGAGGCGACTCGATTCCGGACCCTGGACGTTGACCGAGATCGGCTGGCGGAAACCGCCGAAGATCGTCGGCGTACCGGTGACGTTGGCGCGCGCACCGGGGATCTTCCCCAGGTCGCGCCGCAGCTCGGTCTGGATGTCGTTCTGCGACTTCTCCCGCTGGTTCTTCGGCTTGAGCTTCACGAAGATGCGGCCATTGCTCGGCGTCCCGCGAAAGCCGCCGCCGACCGAGAGATAGGTGAAGTCCACCTCCGGCTTGGCCTCGAGCAGCCTGGCGATCGCCTTCCCCTTTTCGGTCGCGTACTCGAGGCGCGAGCCGGGGGGAACGCGGAAGTTCACGTTGAACTCACCGCCGTCGAAGTCGGGGACCCAGGTGAACCCCAGGCGCGGGAGGATGACGAAGGCGAGGGCGATCGATGCGCCGGCGAGGGCGAGGACGACGCCGCGGCGGTCGAGCCCCCACGCGAGCCAGCCGGGATAGCGGTCGGCGACCCGCTCGAACCAGTCGTTGAAGGCGAACGCCGCCCGGCGGATCGGGTTGTGCGAGCGCTTCCTCTGGGTGTGGACGTGCGTCTTCGCGCTGCCATGCCCGAGCTCGACCTCCGGGTCGTACCAGAGGCTGGACAGCATCGGGTCGAGGGTGAACGACACGAACAGGGAGACCGCGACCGCGGCGGCGACGGTGACGCCGAACTGGAAGAAGATCTTCCCGATCTGGCCGCCCATGAAGGCGACGGGGATGAACACCGCGATGACGGCGAGCGTCGTCGAGACGACGGCGAGGCCGATCTCGTTGGTGCCGTCGCGTGCCGCTTCACGATGGTTCTTTCCCATCTCGAGATGGCGGACGATGTTCTCGCGAACGACGATCGCGTCGTCGATGAGCAGCCCGATGGCCAGCGAGAGCGCCAGCAGCGTCATGGTGTTCAGCGTGAAGCCGCTGACCCACATCGCGAAGAACGCCGAGATGATGCTGATCGGGAGAGCGAGTCCGGTGATGACGGTCGAGCGCCAGGAGTTGAGGAAGAAGTAGATGATCAGGATGCAGAGCGCGGCGCCGAGGACGAGCTCGTGCTGCACCGAGTCGAGCGACGACTTGATGCGGCGCGAGTCGTCGGACACGACCTTCAGCTTGACGTCGGCGGGGAGCTGGCCGGCGAGGGTGTCGAGCGCCGCGATGACGCGCCGCGCGACGTCGACGGTGTTCGAGCCGGAGATCTTGAGGATGTCGATCGATACGGCACGGTCGTCGCCGAGGTAGGCGGCGCTGCGCGGCTCCTCGATGCCGTCGACGACGCGGCCGACATCCGACACGCGCACCGGGACGCCGTTGCGGACGAAGATGGTCACGTCGGCGAAGGCCTGCGGGTCGATGACCCGGCCCGTCACTCGGACGAGGCGCTCGCTCGTGCCCTGCCTGACGCGTCCGGCCGGGACCTCCTGGTTCTCGCGGCGAAGGGCGTCCATCACCTGCTGGGGGGAGACGCCGTACGAGCGGAGAGCGACCGGGTCGAGCTCGACGCGGATCTGCCGTGCCGCACCACCGATGACGTTGACCCCGCCGACCCCGGGCACCGCCTCGATCCGTGTCGAGATCACTTCGTCGGCGAGGTCCGTCAGCTCGCGCACCGGGCGCTCGCTGCTCTGGACCGCCACCGAGATGATCGCCCGGTCGTTCGGGTCGAAGTGGAGGATGACCGGCTCGTCGATGTCCGGCGGCAGCGAGCGGCGGATGCGCGCGACCTTCGCCTGCACGTCCTGCTGCGCCTCGGCGACGTTGACGTTCAGCTCGAGCTGGAGGCGGACGAGCGAGGAGCCCTCGAACGAGGTCGAGGTGATCTCCTTGATCCCCTGCACCGTGTTCAGCGCCTCCTCGATCGGGCGCGACACCTCGCGTTCCATCACCTCGGGCGACGCGCCCGGATAGCTCGTCTGCGCGACGACCACCGGATAGGTGATATCCGGGTACTCGTCGACGGCGAGCCGGCGGTACGAGACGACACCGAGGACGACGAGCGCCACCATCATCATGGTGGCGAAGACCGGCCGCTTGATCGAGACGTCGGAGAGGAACATTGTCCGGTGCCCCGCCTAACGGCCGGCGGCCGGTGGGGCGCCGGGGGCGGCGGCATCGGGCCCGATGATGGTGACCTTCATCCCGCGGCCGAGGGTGCCGACGTTGCCGACGACGACCATGTCGCCCTCGCGCAGCCCGCTGGCGATCTGCGTCAGCGCGCGGCCGGCGTCGATGACGCCGGTCGTCACCGGGACGGGCTCGAGCTCCTGGTTCTGGATGCGGTAGACCAGCGACGCGCTGCCCGCCGCAGCGCTGCCCGCCGCAGCACTGCCCGCCGCGCTCTGGCGGATCGCGCCGCTCGGGACGACGAGCGCGTCGGGAACGGTGCGGAGGACGATCCGGCCGTTGGCCGCGGTCCCGCCGCGAATGGCACCGCTCGCGTTAGGCACCTGCACGTAGACGGTGAGCGACCGGGTGACCGGATCGACGGTCGGGCTGACGCGGGCGACGCGGCCGTCGAGGTCGCGGCCGGCAGCGTTGAAGTGCACCGTCTGACCGGCGCGGATGTCGTTCGACTGGCGGGCAGGGACCGCCGCCGCGAGCTCGAGGACGTCGCTGCGGACGATCGTGAACATGCTGGCGCCGCGCGCCACGCGCTCGCCCGACTCGACGAGCCGCTTCTCGACGATGCCGCTCGTCGGCGCGACGACGCGGGTGTCCGACTCGTTCGAGCTGGTCGCGCGCACCTGCGCGTCGGCGGCGGCGAGGCGCGCCTTCGCCGTCGCGACGGCCTGCTCGGCGACGCGCAGGTCGTGCTCGGGGACCGCGCCCGCCTTGAACAGCTCCTGCGCCTGCGCGTAGTCCCACTGCGCCGTGGCAAGGGCGCCCTTCGCAGCGACCTGCTCCGCCTCGGCGCTGCGCCGGGCGCTGGTCTGTTCGCTGGCCTCGAAGTTCGCGAGCAGCTGGCCACGGGCGACCCGCTCGCCCTCGCGGACGAGGACGCGGTCGAGGTCGCCCTCGAGACGGGCCTTCACTTCGAGCGTCTCGATCGGGCGGAGGTCGCCGGTGATCGCGACCGCCTCGTCGATGGACATGCGGATGGCGCGGCCGATGTCGGACTGGGCGAGGGTCAGCGTCGCGGCGCGCCGCGTGCCCCCGCCGACGGTCGTCGCTCCGCCGGCCGCCTTTTCCCCCTTCGAGCAGCCAGCGATCAGAGCGGCCGCGAGGAGCAGCAGCACGGGGTTGTGGGTCGAACGAATCACGGAGCGAATGAGGTCGAAGTGGCGCTGGCCGGCGCCGGCGCCGGTGCGCTGGGCGGAAGCGGAACCGGCCGGCCGAGTGCGTACGCGAGCTCGGCGGTCGCGAGATAGAGGTCCACGGCGGCGCGGGCCTCGTTGGTCTCGGCGGTGAGCTGCGCCAGCTGGGCATCGCTGACGTCGAGCTGAGTACCGAGTCCGCGGCTGTAGCGCAGCGAGGCGAGGCGGAAGGTCTCCTGAGCCTCGGACGCGGCCTGCTGTCGCGCTCCATAGAAGGAGCGGGCGCGGGTGAGCTCGGCCTTCGCCCGCGCGATCTCGAGCGCCGCCGCCTGGCGCTGGCGCTCGTACTCGATGTCGGCGAGGCGCGCGTTCGCCTGCGCGAGGCCGATGGTGCCGTGCATCCGGAAGACGTCGAAGACGTTCCAGGTCAGCTGCACGCCGGCGGCGAGATCCTTGAAGAAGCCGCCGTTGTAGCAGAAGCCGTTGCGGGCGACGTCGGCGGTGCAGCCGTTCGCGCCTAACGCGTTGCGCTGGCCGACGAGCGGCGGGAACCCGGAGGCCGGGAACGCCGACACGCCACCGGTGACGAAGGCGGAGAGGGAGGGGAGATAATCGGCGCGCGCGATGCTGATCGCGTCGTGGCGGGCGCGGGCGGTGAGGGCAGCCGCGCGCACCGCCGGCCGCGCATCGGCGGCGAGCATGACGTCCACCGAATCCGCTCCAAGGGAAGTGAGCATCGTCCCGACAGCGGGGCCATCGAGGTTGCTGACGAGGGCAACCGGCTGTCCCATCGGGATCCTGAGGAGCTGCTTGAGCTGGAGGAGGGCGATCTCGCGATCGCTCTCCGCCTGGAGGACGAGCGGCTCGGCGTTGGCGCGCTCGACGCGGGCGCGCAGCACGTCATAACGCGCGGCGCGTCCCCCGCTCTCGAGCTGCTGCACCTGGGTGACGCGGTTGCTGGCGAGCGTCAG
>DASZNJ010000325.1:0-2132 GCA_035551575.1 Gemmatimonadaceae bacterium | reverse complement strand
CCTGCCGCTCGAAGAGCGGGACGATGATCACGACCGCGAGCTCCTTCGCGATCTTCTGCATCGCGATCGTGGTCGGGCCGGGAATCGCCTCGGCGTAATCGAAGCGCTCGCACTGCTGCGACTTGCAGAAGTACGGCGCGTTGAAGAGCTCCTTCAGGCAGATGATCTTCGCGCCCCGCGCAGCCGCTTCCCGCACCTGCGCGACGCCGCGCTCCACGTTCGCGGCGACGTCGTTCGTCGCCGCGTCCTGAATGATGCCGATGGTGAACGGGGAAGTGGTCATGGGTGCAAAGCTATCAGCCGTTGGCGGGAAGCGTAAAGCGACCGCGGAAAGCCCACCGCGGTCGCTCCGCTGCATCTTCAGCGCCGTCGCCCGACGCTGACGGCTAATGGCTAACGGCTGCCAGTCGTTCCAGTCGCGCCTTCCTTCGGCGCGAGCGCATCGACCGCGGCGGCGAGATCGTCGTACGCCCTGGGCGAGAGCTGCTTGAAGGGCTGCGCGACGTAGGCCACCCGTCCGTCGGGACCGATGACGAAGAGGCTGCGGTCATCGACCTTGTTCCTCTCGTCCCACGCGCCGTAGCGGCGGCCGACCTCGCCGCCCGTGTCGCTGGCGAAGAGCATCGGAAACTGCGAGTCCCGCGCCCAGCTGTACTGCGCGGTGTCGGGGTCGACACTGACACCGATGACGGTGACGTGGCGGCCATTGTTGAAGAGCGTGGCGTACTGATCACGGTACGCCTCCATTTGAACCGTTCAGCCCTTCGTCCGTGCCTTGTAGAAGAAGGCGACCACCACCGTCTGTCCACGGTAGTCGGAGAGCCGCACCGGGTTCGCGAGGAGCCCGTACCGGGTCGCACCGCGCAGCGCGAAGTCGGGCGCGAGGCTGCCGATGGTCAGGACGGTCGGGGCCGTGGGAGGCTGCTGGGCGCGCAGCGGAGTCGCGGCGAGCACCGCGGCGACGGCTGTGACAGCCGGGAGCGAGCGGAGATACGAGTGCTGAGGCATGGCGGCGGGATTGGAGGATGACGCCTCATGATGCAGCGAAGCGCCGCGCCGCGAAAGAGGAACGACGGCGTCTCGTCAGCGCCCGAGAACAGCCCCGGACCAACCGGGCTCGTCTACGCAGCTGGACAAACATCTGTATAGCCGAGGACGCCAGCCGGAGTTGTGCCAGCCAACGCGGCCTCAACTCGCGGCACCGGGCGTGCCTTTACTGGCCCCCGTCGGCCGGGCGTTCCGGCCCGGGTCCAACTGCCGGAGGTTCTCGAACATGCGCTCCATCCTCAAGTACATCGCGATTCCCGCCGTCGTCCTCGCCGCGGCGTGCCAGAGCAGGGACGACTCGAAGCTCGACGACGCGCTGAGCAAGGATCTCGCGCTCGCCTCGCAGGTGCAGCCCTACCAGCCGCAGCAGTTCGTCTCGCCGCAGGAGATGGGGTACAACGGGTACGCGCCTTACGGCCAGCCGCAGCAGTACCAGGTCGTCCAGCGCGGCGGGTACTACCAGACCGCGCCAGTGTACTCGGCGCCGGCTCCGGTCCGCCGCACCTCGACGTCGACGGTGCGCCGGTCGAGCGGGACGGCGGTCGCGCGGGAGCCGGTCCGCAACACCAAGCGTGACGCGGTGATCGGGGCGGTCGGCGGCGCGGCGGTCGGCGCGGTCACCAGCCGCGACAAGGTCAAGGGCGCGATCATCGGCGCCGCTGCCGGTGGCATTCTCGGCGGGATCATCGGCCACACCATCGACACGCACTAGCGGCGAGGGGTGGCGAGAGACGAGCGAGAAGCGCCGCGCTGCGATGCCGCAGCGCGGCGCTTCCGCATTGCCGGCCAATGGCTGCTGGCTGGCGGCCGCTCTTCGGGTGACCTGCGGCGGGCTCCGGGAGTCTGATATCGAATCCCTCTCTCCCCACGCACCGACATGTCCCCGACGAGCGAAGCACAGCTCAATTCGATCATCGAAAAGCTCGTGAAGGACGTCGAGCTGTCGGTTCACGCGATGTACCGCGGGGACGTTCGGCAGAACACGGCCAGGGCGCGGACCGACACGCACCGCCGCGCCGCGTACGAGGCGCTGCGCCCGCTGGTCACTGGCGGCGCACCGGCGGCCGGCGCACCGACCGCCGGCG
>DASZNJ010000324.1:0-4665 GCA_035551575.1 Gemmatimonadaceae bacterium | reverse complement strand
CGAGGGCACCGTCGCCCGGGCGCCCAGGGAGGCGGCAGTGGCGAGGGCGAAAACCACGGCAGCGCTGCCTAACGCGGCCGCCTGGCCGGACCCTGGCTAGGGCCGCGCGCCTCGCAGGGTGAGACGAAACGTCGAGCCCGCGCCGTCGAGCTCTCCAGTACGAGATCGCCCCCCATCCCCCGTGCGAGGTCGCGGCTGATCGCCAGTCCCAGCCCCACGCCGGTACGCCGTCCCGGGGCTGGCTGATGGTCCTTCAACTGCACGAAGGGCTCGAAGATCGCTTCCGATTGTGCTCGCGATATCCCCGACCCGGTGTCGGCAACCCGGACCGCGTGCATCGGGACCGGACTCCGGTTCGCCCCGCGTTCGGCGAACGGCCGGCAGGAAACCGTGATCGTGCCGCCCGCCGGCGTGAACTTCATCGCGTTGCTGACGAGGTTGAGAACGATCTGGCGCACCTTGCGAGCGTCCGCATGAACGCGCAGCGTGGGATCGCACGCTTCCGTAGCGTAGTCCAGCTTCTGTTCGGCCATCTGCGGTGTGACGAACGCCTCGACCTCGGAGACCACCTCGCGGAGACTGAAGTCGTCCATGGTGTACCGGACCTTCCCTTGCGTCAGCTGCGCGTAGTCGAGCACTTCGTCGACCAGACCGAGGAGGTGTGCCTGGCTGCGCTGGATGCTGATGAGATCCGCGGTCTGCTCCGGTGTCACCGGCCCGTGAATGCCCATCTGCATGAGCTGCGCGTAGCCGACGATCGCGTTCAGCGGGGTGCGCAGCTCGTGCGACATCTTGCTGAGGAAGAGGCCCTTCGACGCGTTCGCTCCCTCCGCCTCGAGACGTGCGGATTCGGCGCGCGTGCGCGCGGCGTCCGCCTCGGCATGTGCGGCGTGCGCCTCCGCCCACGCTGTCCTCGCCGCGGCATAGAGCCTTGCGCTCTCCAGCGCCTGCGCGCATCGCGCGGCGAGTCCATCAGCGAGCGCGATGTCGTCGGGAGTGAATTCCTCGGCGCCGGAACGACTCACGAAGGTGATCGCGCCAAGGAGCTGATCGTGCAGCCGGATGGGGACGACGAGCACGGGGCCGGCCCCGAACTCCTCGAGTAGTCGCGCCAGTTCGGGGTCGTGGGCAGCGGCGGCCGCGAGGACGCCGGAGGCGTCGGGGAAGATCGCGGTCGACCGTTCGCTCACGACCGGGACGCCGATCGGTTCACCCGCATCCGGCGCCCATCGCGCCGCGAGGGCGCGGGCAGTCGCGCCGTGGTGCGCCTCGGGATGCAGCACGGCGAGCCGGCGCAATGAGCCGCCGATCTCCACGATGTCCACGATGCACCAGCCGCCGACACCGGGAAGGGCGATGCCGGCGATCGCGGCGTATGTGAGCTCCTGGTCGAGCGATGCGCCGAAGCGCAGCCCCACCTCCGCGAGAAATTCCGCCCGCATTCGCGCGTCGGCTGCCGCCGCCGCCGCGTCCCGATCGTGGAGGGCGGAGAGCAGGAGACGCTCGGTGACGAGTTGCGCTGTCAACACCGGCGCACGCGATCGCGTCAGGTCGTCCTGCTGCGGGCTACCGCGCGCGGTGGTCATCGGCCCCCCTGTTGCTCGACGTCCGGCAGCTGGCTATCGGTGGTGCGCTCCGGATTTCCGGTAAGGATACCCCGATACCCGGCGAGCGCTCCGCCAAGGGTCGCGCCGGTACTCGTGATGTCGTAGCGCCAGAATTCCTTCGTATGCTGGCTGCGACGCATCTTCACCACCGAGAGCACCTTCTCGAGCCGCCCGTCGCGCTCAACGTAGCGCTGGACGAGGATATCGTCGGTGATGAACGACACTCGCTCGCCCGTAAAGCTGAGGTCGGGGGACATCGCCACCGCCTCGTGCGTCATGAACACCGTCACCCCCGTCGCGGTGAGCGCGCCGACGAGCCGGTAGAGCGACTCGCGGAAGTCCGCCCGGAACGCCGGTGCGAGGGCGATCTCGAAGCCGGTCAGCGAGTCGATCACGACCCGGGTTGCTCCGGTCTCCCGCACGTTGTCGAGGATGTCGTCGAGCGTCTCATCGACCGAGAGGTCGAGCGGACGGAGATAGGTGATGCGCAGCCGGTTCGCCGCGATCATGGCATCGGCATCGACGTCGAGGGCGCGCAACCGCTCCAGATACGCCTCGGGATACTCCTCGAACGCGGCCACGACCACCGACTCCCCCGCGCGCAGCCCCGCCGCCGCGAACAGCATCCCGAAGGTGGACTTGCCCGTCCCCGTGGGCCCGGCGAGCATCGCCGCGTCGCCTTTCGGGATGCCGCCGGACATCAGCGCGTCCAGTGCGGGAAGTCCGGTCGAGAGTCGCACGCCCTCCGGCTGCTGGACGGCGCGCCGACCTCGCTGCTGGTCCGGTATGCGCGGAAACACCTGCAAGCCGTCCCCGGTGATGCGGAAGGTGTGCAGTCCCGGCATCTGCGCCTGTCCACGTACCTTCACCGCCTGGAGCTTGCGGACGACGGAGTTGCGGTCGGTGACCTGGCTGAGCCAGAGGATGCCGTCGGCGATAGTGAACAGCGGCTGTCGCTGTTCCGGCTCCGTGTATTCGCCGAGCAGGAGCGACGTCACCTCCCACGTGGTGAGGTGCAGCGCAAGGCGCTGCACAAAGCTCTCGAGCCCCACGGCGGACAGCGCCTCGGCGCTCACCCGCACCGTCCGGAATGAATCGACCACCACCAGGGCAGCTCCGACCCGTTCGACCTCCCTCGTCATCCGGTCCAGCACCGCGTCGAGCGCTCCGGACAGGACCTCGTCGCTCAGGTTCACATACTGGACTGCAGTGCCGATCAGCTCAGGGCGGAAAAAACTGAAGTGCTGCTGGTAGCGCAGCATCTTCACCGTCGGCTCGCCGAGCACGGTGAAGTACAGCGCGGGACGCTCGCGCGTCGCGTTCGCGAACAGGATCTGCTGCGCGAGGATCGTCTTGCCGGCCCCTGGCCCGCCGGCGACCATGTTGAACGAGTACTCCGGCAGGCCGCCACCGAGCACCGCATCGAGCCCCGGCACTCCGGTGCGGATTTGCCCGAGCACGCTTCGACGCGCAGGGCTCTCGCGTTCCGACGCACGCCCTGCATTCGACGCGTCACTCATCGCGCTTCACCCTCGTTGTGGGATTGTCCTGCTCCTGCGGCGCCCGCGACGACGCGCGAGTGGTGCCCCCCGCTCTCGTGCTCTGCTCGGGCAGCGAGATGGCGAGGTCGTCCCCGATCAATCGGCCGAGCAGGCCGACCAGCCCGGCGATCGTGGACACGATTCCCTCGGCCACGGCTGCGCTCCCATGCGCCTGGGCGCTGGCGCGCACGCCGTCGAGACAGTCGCTATCCGAGACGCCGACGCCGGCCAGGGAGGGGTGCTGCTTCCGCGCTGTGGCGAGGGCGCGCGTGACGAGCGCGCGCGTCCCGTAGAGTCCGAACCAGCGGGACAATCCGACCGTGATCAGGGAGCAGCTTCGGTCGAGCGCGCCCGCAAGCCCTGCGTCCGACCCGTCGCCAGCCCGCTCGCGTTCGAGCAGCCGGCGCGCGAACGCGACGGCCGGATCGGACGGCTCCGACGAGGCGGTGTCGCTCTGCATCAGCTTCGCTGTGGCATGCGCGGACTGAACCGCGGCCGACTCGTGTCCATGCATTCCTTTCCCGTCGGTTCGGATACTCGGCGATTCACGCGAATACCTCCGGTGGCACGCACGAGCACGGACGGCGAGTGGCGGAGTCCTTCGATCAAGGTACCCTGCGACGAAGCGCTTAGCCAACCAGCGGGCGCCTGACGGGGGGCGTGGCCAAACCCGGACAAGTCGAAGCGCCCGGTCCCACCACGGTGGGAACGGGCGCTGCACATCGCTTTGCGGACTGAATAGCAGGGGCGGGACTCGAACCCGCGACCCCGGCATTATGAGTGCCGTGGGGGTACTCCCGACAATTTGTCGTACTGGGAAGCTGGCGGCATAAGAGGGCTTCCCGAGGAGTATCTCGGCATATGTAGTGCTACCCAGCGTGCTACCCAAGGGAGTCGCATGCCGCCCGTCTGCATATGGCATATCGCGGATGTGGGCCGCAGGCGCGCCTAACGCTGCAAGTCATGCGCGAAAGCCTTTGGGCGCTCGTCGCATACAAACCGCGAGGCCCGCGCCGCCGTGAGCCTGTGCATCGCTATTCTCTAGAAGAGTGGACGCCGGAAAAGGAGAACCTTCGACCTCACGCTTATCAGGCGACCACCGTCGTCAGTCCAGCGCCGGTGAGCGATGAAAATCAACGACTTACAACTTTCGTGCATGCCGTCAGCGCTGACGCTTTGTGTTACCACTATTGTTACCACGATCGGTTGAACACATCAAGCGGCGTCAATTCACCATCGCGGATACGCGTGTCGCGGCGGCGTGCGCACTGTTCCTCCTTGGGTCTTCGGGCCACCGCCGTCCGGGCAGCATCAATCACTGTAGACGCGCACTGCCTCGCAACGGACCTTTGCTCGTCGTTGTCGCATCACCACGCGTCGGCCGCCCTAGCCCGTTGCCATTTGCTAATCGACCGCGTCGCGCGCAGGCGACCACCCGCCCGCGATTCGGCTCGCCAACTCCGCAGCCCTCGGCATGTCGAGGAGAGGCATCCGGCGTTCGTCGTCGTCCAGGGGTC
>DASZNJ010000323.1:0-9721 GCA_035551575.1 Gemmatimonadaceae bacterium | reverse complement strand
CCCCTGCCTCATGCCCCCTGCCTCATGCCCCCTGCCTCCTGTCCCCTGCCTCCTGTCCCCTGCCTCATGTGCCCTGCCTCATGTCCCCTGCCTCATGTCCCTGCAGCATGCCAAGTGGCCGGAGCAGCCTGCCGAGTGTCTCCCTGACCACTGGCAGTTCCGCCCTTGGCAGTCCCGGGCGGCCTGCTCGCAGCCGTCGCGGTGGTCGTCGTCGCAGGGGTGAAGCGACTGCCTGATGTCCAGACGATCGTGTCCGCGTTCGCCGGGTCGACCACGTTCCCCTCACTTCGCTGATCACTCGTCGCTCAGCACTCGTCGCCGCTCGCACGTCCCCGCGGCCATTCCCGATTGATTTAATCGGGATTGCCAATTATCTCTCTGGCTCGCGGTTGCCGGACCGACCGGCATCCCTGTCCCGCACCCCTGCCATCCGTTCTGCCAGTGATCGCTCCAGCACAGAAGCTCCGAGCCTCCTCCATCGCGGCGTCGATCGCCGTCGCCTCCCTCGCCCTCGCCAGCCGCGGCGCCGCCGCCCAGCAGAGGGATTCCCTCCCGGCCGCCGACAGCGCACGTCCCGGGACGCGCCTCGAGACGGTGCGCGTCATCGCCCCGGCCGCGCCGCGGACGGTCACCTTTCTCCCCGACCGGTTCGGCGCGATGCTCCTCGTCGGGAAGCGGAGCGAGGCCGTGCTCGTGGACAGCGTCGGCGCGAACACCGCGCAGAACGTCGCCCGCCAGGTGCTCGGCCGGGTGCCGGGACTGAACGTCGCCGAGACCGAGGGGAGCGGCTTCCCCTCGAACGGGATCGCGCTGCGCGGGCTCAACCCGACGCAGTCGGTGGAGATGAACGTCAGGCAGGACGGCGTGATCATCGCGGCCGACCCCTACGGCTACCCGGAGACCTACTACTCGCCGCCGATGGAAGCGGTCGAGCGGATCGAGATCGTCCGCGGCTCGGGGGCGCTGCAGTATGGGCCGCAGCTCGGCGGGGTGGTCAACTACGTGATGCGGACGAGCGCACCAGGGCGCGCGCTGGCGGTCGATGCGCAGCACACCGCGGGAAGCTTCGGCCTCGCCAACACCTACCTGTCGTTAGGCACCTCGGGGGAGCGCTGGCGCTGGTTCAGCTATGCGCAGCGGCGCGCCGACGATGGCTGGCGCCCGAACTCCGACTACCGGCAGACGAGCGCCTACGCGGCGCTGACGGTCGACGTGACGCCGACGCTGAGCGGGACGGCGAGCTATTCGCTCCTCCGCAACCGGATCCACATGCCGGGCGGGCTGTCCGATGCGCAGTTCGCCGGTGGGGCGGGGGCGAGGCGGTCGTATCGCAGCCGGAACTGGCTCACCTCGCCGTGGAACGTCGCGTCAGTCGCGCTCGACTGGCGGGCGGCGCGGAACGTCCGCGTGCAGAGCGTGACTTCGGTGCTCGGCAGCTCGCGCTCGCTCGTCTGGCGCAACGAGGACGGCGGGCCCGGCGCCCTCGACGAGATCGACCCGGCAACCGGGCAGTTCGTGCCGCGCGAGGTCGGGCGCGAGGGGTTCCGCAACGCGACGGAAGAGCTTCGCGTCCTCGCCGACTACCGGCTGTTCGGCGCGCGGAGCTCGCTGGCGACGGGAGTGCGCTGGTTCAACGGCGCGATGCACCGCCAGGGGGGAGGCGAGGGGACGACCGGCTCCGATTTCGACCTCGACCTGGCCAGCGGCACGTACGGATACGACATCCGCTTCGCCAACGCCAACGTTGCAGCGTGGGCGGAGAACGCGATTCACCTCGGAACGCGCCTGACGCTGCTGCCGGGGCTCCGCCTCGAGACGCTGTCGTCGCGCGCCGACGGCTATACCGACACCACCTTCGCCCCGCAGTCGAAGCGGCGCACCGTTCCGCTGGCCGGGCTCGGGGCGAGCTTCATCGCGTCGGCCACGACCGGGGTGTACGCGAACGTCACGCAGGGCTACCGGCCGATCGACTACTCGTCGCTGACCCCGGTCGGGAGCGTGTCGCGCATCGACCCGTCGCTCCGCGACACGAAGGCGGTGAACGCCGACCTTGGCTGGCGGGGAACGCTCGCTGACGACCGCGTTCGCTTCGACGTCGGCGTCTTCCGCCTCGCGATCGACGGGCGGATCGGCCTCGTCTCGCGCACCGATGCGGGCGGGGCCACCTTCACCGAGCGGACCAACGTCGCCAACAGCATCCACCAGGGGCTGGAGAGCTACGTCGAGCTGACGCCGCTCGCGATCGGCGGCACCGGCGGCGGCATCCGGCGCTCGGTGACGGTCTTCAACTCGCTGGCGCTGATCGACGCCCGGTACACGAGCGGGGAGTTCGACGGGAAGCGCGTCGAGTACGCGCCGCGGGCGATCGAGCGGGCGGGGGTGACCCTCGCCGCCGGACCGTTAGGCACGACGCTCCTCGCCAGCCACGTCGGCAGCGCGTTCGGCGACGCGAACAACACCGTGCGCAGCGACGACGCCGTGGTCGGCGTGATCCCGGCCTACACCGTGCTCGACTGGTCGGCGACCGCCCGCCTCGGCGCGCACGTCCGCGTCCAGGCCGGCGTCAACAACGTCGCCGACCGGAAGTACTTCACCCGCCGCACCGACGAGTACCCCGGCCCCGGGATCATCCCGGCGCTCGGGCGCAGCGGATATGTCTCGCTGCGCCTGTCGCCGTGACGCCACGGGTCCGGACCGGCTTTCATCCGCGCGGATGACAACAGGCTCCCCTGCCGTGAGGCAGGGGAGCCTGTTTGCATGGCGCGGGCTCGAGGAGCGGCCCGATCCGAAGCGCTTGATGCGTGACCATCGCTCGGCGGTCGAGCGCCGGCCGGGGATGGACCGAAGGGTGCCGCAGCGCCTGACGGTCAGACTATCTGCAGCGGGTCGTCCCCGAGCTCGATCCGGAAGAGCAGCCCGAGCTCGCCGCGGCGGCGGATGAACGCGTCGGCCGACTCCCAGCAGCCGTGGCCGTCGCTGACTTCGCGGCGGTAGTCGGCGCGATGGTCGAGCGCGGCCTCGCTCCCCTTCGCGGCGGGGGCGACGACGGCGATCGAGAGGATAGGCACTCCCTCGTCGGCGGCGCGGTTGACGAGATCGACCGCGTCGTTCGACCAGAGGAGGAGCGAGCCGTCGTTCCCGACGCGGCCGCGACCGCGGAACTCCTCCGTCAGCTGCTCGGCCTTCACGTCGCGCGGGGAAGGGGAACCGCCCCTCGCGGACGAGCTCTCGGATGTCTGCATCATGTTGGCTGCCAAACGTGTGATGGCCGGTGCGGGGGACGGCACGCGGCCGCGCTTCCGGTCGTGGACGCCCCGTCGAGGGCGCCGGCGGTGATGGGGACCTTCAACAGCAAGGTTCGAGCGCGGCTGCAACGCGCCGCGCCGCGCCGCGTCGCGTCGGTCACGCATCGATCCCGCCGGGGAGGGCGATGCGGATCACCCCGTCGCTGGCGTCCACCCCGTAGACGTTGACCGGGCGGCCGGCCGGGCCGGCGCGGACCGTCCCCGACCGGGTGTCGAACTGCGACCCGTGCCCCGGGCACTGCACCACCCCGCAGATGAGCGTTCCCGCGGCGAGCGAGCCGCCGCCGTGCGTGCACGCATCGTCGAAGGCGGTGTACCCCTTCGGCGTCCGCGCGAGGACGATGCGCCGCCCCTCGACCTCGAGGAGCTTCATCTGGTCCATCCCCAGCTCGCCGCACCTGGCCGCGACCACCATTCCATCGGCGCCGCGCTCCACCCTGGCTTCATTCCAGCGGCCATTGCCCGCATAACGGTTGTCGACGCCGATCTGGTCGCGGACGACGAGCACCCCACCGATCCACCCCGTCGCCGCGAGGACGAGGATGCCGATCAGCTCGAGGGTAAGGCCGAGCGCGCTCGGAGGGAGGTCGGCGCTGCCGCGGATCCATGTCGCGGTCGCGAAGAGCGCGACGGTGGAGAGGGCGAGCATCATGTGCCATGTCGCCCGCGAGCGCGCCTGACTGCGGGGCGGCACCGTCGCGAAGTAGTCGATGAAGCCCGGGATCGCCGCGATCACCGCCGTCGCCAGCCCGGCGATCGCGAGGTGGAAGCCCGTCACCCACCACGACGGCACCGCGAAGGCGATCCCGCCGGCGTCGAAGAGGAAGGCGCCGAAGAGAAACGCGAACGGAAAGGGGATCACCCCGGGGTGGAGCGGATGCCCGTCAACGCTTGCCTTGCTTCGCAATCTCGCACCCTGTGGAGTCGAGCCACGATCGCGGCTCCGGACGGACGCCGCAGGGTGCACCATCACCGGGGTGCCGCGCCCCCGTCAAATTCCGTGGGGTGAACGGCGGTCAGCGCAAGGCGAACAGCTTCCTGGCGCCCGCTCAGTCGGCGAGCGACGCCGCCCGTCCGCAGAGGTGTTCGAGCTCGTGATCGGGGAGCCGCTGCCAGTCGGCGGGGCAGGGCCAGAGCCGCTTCCGCCCGACGCGAGAGACGAAGACGAGGCCGGGGTCGCGATCGGGGACGGGATAGTCGCACTCGAGCGCGCGCATCGCCCCCGAGCTGCGCTCGTCGAAGACATCCCACTCGGTGCCGCTCGAATCGCGGAACGAACGCTCGTCGATCATGGCGGTACGACGCTGAGAATGCCGCGGAAACCCCACGCCTCATCATCGTCGACGAGTGCCGTCGTCCATCGCTGGGGGAACCCCACCCCGCCGGACTGGACGCCAAGGTACGCTAATTGTGTGATTCACGCCACCAAAAAACCGCAGATGAAAGCGGGGGAGTGCGGAGAGAGCATCCCCGGGTCCTGCGCTCATGGCGCTATGCTGGCCTCTATATTACGCGATGAAGTGCGTCGAATCGTGGGTTGTCAGGTGCCAGTTGCCAGTCGTGAGGCACTGCGTTCACCACCAACCGCACCATCAGTTGCCCCGCACCTTCCCGCTGACACCTGACACCTGACACCCGGCAACCCGCCCCCGCGCGCCACACCCACCATGCCCGACCCAAAAATCACCGCAGTCTTCGGCGCCCACGACGACAAGACCATGCAGCAGCTCCGCGCCGTCGCCGAGCACGCGGAGAAGGCCGCGATCATGGCCGACGGGCACCTCGGCTACATCATGCCCGTCGGCGGGGTCGCCGCCTATCGCGACAAGGTCAGCGTCGTCGGCGTCGGCTTCGACATCGCCTGCGGCAACTGCGCGATCCGCACCGACCTCACGTTAGGCGGCGACTGGACGACCAGGGCGAAGGACGTCGCCGACGAGGTCGCGCGGACGGTGAGCTTCGGGATCGGCCGCCGCAACGAGGCCGACGATGCGCCGGTGAACCATCCGCTCTTCTCCTCCCCCGCGTGGGACGCGCTGCGCGCGGTCGCCGGCAAGCACGAGAGCGACTCGCTCAAGCGAAAGGCGCGCAACCAGCTCGGCACCGTCGGCAGCGGCAACCATTACGTGGACGTCTTCGCCGACGAGACGGGGGCGATCTGGGTCGGCGTCCACTTCGGCTCGCGCGGCTTCGGCCACAGCATCGCGTCGGGCTTCCTCGCGTTGGGCCAGGGGGAGAAGTGGGGGACGCGGGTGAAGGAGAAGGAGACGCTGCTCTCGCTGAACGCCGAGCAGGGCGCCGCGTACTGGGAGCTGATGTCGCTCGCCGGCGAGTACGCCTACGCCGGCCGCGAGTACGTCACCCGCAAGGTGGTCGAGATACTCGGCGGCCGCGAGCTGGAGATCGTCCACAACCACCACAACTTCGCCTGGAAGGAGGAGCACGACGGCGAGGAGCTGGTCGTGGTGCGGAAGGGCGCGACCCCCGCGTTCCCCGGGCAGAAGGGCTTCGTCGGCGGCTCGATGGGGGACGACTCGGTGATCCTCCGCGGGGCCCCGTCGAGCGAGCGTCAGGCAGCGGCGTTGTACTCGACCGTGCACGGCGCGGGGCGCGTGATGTCGCGGACGCAGGCGCGCGGCAAGGTGAAGGGGTGGGGGGCGAAGGCGCGTGTCGTCTCGCCGGGGCTCGTCAGCCAGGAGATGCTCGACGAATGGATCACATCGAAGGGAGTGATCCTCCGCGGCGGCGGCCTCGACGAAGCGCCGCACGCCTATCGAAGACTGCCTGACGTTCTCGCCGCGCAGGGCGACACGATCGAGGTGCTGCACACGCTGACCCCGCTGATCGTCGTCATGGCCGGGGCGGATGAGCACGATCCGTACAAGGACTAGACTTCAAGAACCGGGATCGGGGAAGGCGTTCACGGCTGTGCGATGGGCTGACGTCGTACAGCTGGTCTTGGGAGACACAGGGCACCGCGGGGGACACTCAGGGCCACACTGCTCCATTCGAGCGCCCGGTGTGCCGGCCCGGAACGACTTTGGGGCACGTGGGAGAGATGATCTCGCCACGCTTGCCCCAAAGCTGTTCGGGCCCGGTGCGTGGAAAGCAGTACTTGCAGAGACACCCTCTGTGTCTCCCGCAGTGCTCCGTGTCTCCCCGGACCAGCTGTACGCCTCGAGCCCGACGCACAGCCGCAAACGCCTTCAGCGATGCCGATCCACCGGCTCGATCATCACGGCCCGACGACCCGCACGCTGTCGACTCCGCCCGGTTGCGTGAAGAGGAGCTTCAACGGCGACGGGTGCGGCGGATAGATGACGTAGCCCACCGGGGGCATGGCGATCATGCTGGTCATGCTCGTCAGCATGAGCGGGCAGGCGAGGTTGCTCGGCCAGCTGGTGACGGTGAAGCGCAGCCCGTCGACGCTCGACCGCGCCTGCACGACGACGCCGGTGTCGCACGAGGCGGTGTAGTAGTTGAACGAGACCTTCACCGTGTCGGCGGAGCCGCCCGGGCCGCTCACCTGGATGTTGGTGATCGTCGCGATGTGCGGCTTCGGGGCGGGGGCGGTCGTGTCGTCGCAGGCAGCGGCAGCGACGGTGGCTCCGAGCAGGACGGCGATGACGAGACTGGCGCGCATTCGACCTCCGGGATGAACGGCTGCAGACAGGAACCAAACCCGCCGACCGAGCGGCCGGTCACCCGATGCCGGACGCTACTCGTCGCGGACCGCGACGATGGCGCGGGTGCTCGGGTCGTCGTCGCTCCCACCCGCGATCGGGCGGAAGCTGAGCTTCACATTGCCGAAGCGCAGCTCGGCCGGGCCCTGGAGCACGCGCTCGGTGATGCGCTCTCCGTCGATGTAGCTCCCGTTCGTGGAGCCGAGGTCGAGCACCACCCAGCGCGATCCGCGCCGCGAGATCGTGGCGTGCGACGACGAGACGCTGTCGTCGGCGAGGCGTACCTCGTTGTGCCTCCCGCGCCCGACGTGGACCACCGGACGCTCGATCCGGTAGCGCGTCCCGCGCAGCGGTCCGACGTTCATCACCTCGAGCGTCGCGAGGAGCTGCCCGCGCTGGCGGAGGACGTCCGGCGGCGGGTCGCCGCGCGTCCCGCCCTCGACCGCATCGGCCGCCGGAGGCGGCAGCTCCGGCTTCGGGCGGTCCGCGGCGAAGTGGAGCTCGACGTCGCCGATCCGGATCACGTCGCGCATTCCGAGGACGATGCTCCCCTCCACCCGCGCGCCGTTGACGGTCATCCCGTTCACGCTGTGATCGGTGAGCAGGTAACCCTGCAGCGAGGGCGCGATCGTCGCGTGCCGGCGCGACACCCCCTTGTCGGTGACCGCCAGCCCGCACGCCGGATCACGGCCGATCGTCAGCCCTGACGATGGGATTTCGACGACGCGCCCGTCGTCGAGCGTGAGGCGGCCGCCGGTGTCGGCGGTGGGCTCGCCGCCGAACCCGCCGAGCGCCGCGAGCACGTCCTCGCCGATGCTGGCGAGGTGCGAGGTGGTGCCCGTCGCGCCGATGTCGCCGAACACCATCGCGACCCCCCCCGCTTCGACCCGCAGCCCGTGCCGCAGCGCGACCTGGCCGATAATCGGCGCACCGTCGACGGTGACCTGTCCGCCGTACGTCGCGCGGAGGGTCGCCGTCCCGTCGGGGAGGAGCTCGACGACCGCGGAGGGTTCGATCCCGGCGAGCTCCGGTGCCGGAAGCGCATCGTCGGCGCTTCCGCCGAGCAGGGTCTCTCCGATCGGCAGCGCGTAGCGCTCGCCGGCAATGATTACGAATGACATGGCATCCATCGACGATCGAGCCCGTTGCGCGTGACGCCGGATGCGCCCCGGCCGTCTCATGTGCAGCCGCTCCCTCGAGCCCCTCCAATGACGACACCTCCTTCGATTCCGACGGTCGCGATCCCCGCCGATCCGGCCGCCCCGTCAGGCACCGCGCCCGCGACCGGGATCACCGCGATCTTCAAGGGCCGCTCGCCGGCCGCGGCGGCGGACTCGGTGTGGGTGCCCCTCGTATCGGGGATCCTCGTCCTCGTCGCCGGGGCGATGACGCTCGCCACCGGCAAGCCCTGGCTCTTCGCCGGGATCGGGCCGACCGCCGTGATGCTGGCGGCGAGCCCGTCGCACCCGACGACGCGCTTCCACAGCATCGTCCTCGGCCACGCGGTCGCGCTCCTCTGCGCCTGGCTCGCCGTGCTCCTGCTCGGTGCCGGCAGCTCGGCCGGGCTGTTGAGCGGGCCGCCGTCGGTGGCGCGCATCTGGGCGAGCGCGTTCGCGGTCGCGGTCACGGTGCTCATCCAGCCGTCGGTGCGCGCGTATCACCCGCCGGCCGCGGCCACTGCCCTGCTCGTGACGTTAGGCGTGTACCGGATCAACTGGCAGAACGCGCTCGCGCTGCTCGGCGGGGTGCTGGCCGTCGCGCTCGTCGGCGAGTGGCTGCGCCGCGTCCGGCTCGACGCCCAGCGCGGCGAGATGCGCGGCGAGATGCGCGGCGAGATGCGCGGCGCGATGCGCGGCGCGAGGCGCGGCGCCTGACCCGATGACGGCGACGCCGGTCACCCCCCGCTCCGACCTCGACGTCGTCCAGTCGGCGCTCGCCGCCGAGTACGACGTGGTCGAGGAGATCGGCCGCGGCGGGATGGCGATCGTCTACCGCGCGGTCGAGCGCGCGGCCGGGCGCGAGGTCGCGATCAAGGTGCTCCCGGCGCAGTTCGCCTTCGACGAGGGGTTCGTCGAGCGGTTCCAGCGCGAGGGGCGGATCGCGGCGCAGCTCGAGCACCCCTACATCGTCCCGGTCTACAGCGTCGGCCGCCGCGGGCCGGTGATCTACTTCGTGATGAAGCTCTTCCGCGGCCCGTCGCTCGGCCAGCGGCTGGCGGCGCACCACCGGCTCCCCGTCGCCGAGACGCGGCGGATGCTGATCGAGGCGGCCAGCGCGTTAGGCTGGGCCGCCGCGCGCGGCGTCGTCCATCGCGACGTCAAGCCGGACAACATCATGTTCGACGAGGACGGGAGCTGCGTCGTCGCCGACTTCGGCATCGCCCGCTCGGCGAGCGAGTCGAAGCTGACCGCGACCGGGATGTCGGTCGGCACGCCGCGCTACATGAGCCCCGAGCAGGCCCGGTCGAAGCCGCTCGACGGCCGGAGCGACATCTACTCGCTCGGCATCGTCGCCTGGGAGTGCCTCGTCGGCGACACCCCCTTCCACGGCGAGGACGCCTTCGCCGTGATGATGGAGCACATCCGGGCCCCGCTCCCCCGCCCCGCGTTAGGCAGCGCCGAGGAGTGGGACCTGCTCGACGTGATCGAGCCGATGCTGGCGAAGGATCCCGCCGACCGCTACCAGACCGCCGACGAGCTGATCGCCGCGCTCGGCGGCGTGCGCTCGGCGACC
>DASZNJ010000322.1:0-13754 GCA_035551575.1 Gemmatimonadaceae bacterium | reverse complement strand
CCCGCACACCAAGTTCGAGTGCGAGGTGTACGTGCTGTCGAAGGAGGAGGGCGGGCGTCACACGCCGTTCTTCAACGGCTACCGTCCGCAGTTCTACTTCCGCACGACCGACGTGACCGGCGTGGTGACGTTGCCCGAGGGCACCGAGATGGTGATGCCGGGGGACAACGTGCAGATGACGATCGAGCTGATCATCCCGATCGCGATGGACGAGGGGCTGCGCTTCGCGATCCGCGAGGGGGGCCGCACCGTCGGCGCCGGCGTCGTCGCGAAGATCCTGAAGTAACAGCAGGGGTCAGGGGTCGGGGGTCAGGTGTCAGGATTGCCGTCAGGCAGTCGCTGGCACCTGACCCCTGGCGCCCGACCCCTGATACCGATAGAGAGGGAGATAGAAGGCAATGGCGCGCGAGAAGATCATTTTGGCCTGCAGCGAGTGCAAGAACCGCAATTACTTCACGATGAAGAACAAGCGGCTGCACCCGGAGCGGGTAGAGTGGAAGAAGTACTGCCCGCGGTGCAACAAGCATCAGCTCCATAAGGAAACGAAGTAGATGGGGACCCAGGCAGCGCCGCGACCGCGGTCGAGCGTCGAAAAGGTCGCTGGATTCTTCCGCGCCATCCCGTCGTTCTTCCGCGCCGTTCGTGACGAGATGACGAAGGTGACCTGGCCCGATCGCACCCAGACGCTGGATGCGACGTGGCGGATCATCCTGTTCGTGCTCTTCATCGGCGCGGTGATCGGCCTGCTCGACTTCGTGCTGCAGCTGATCCTGGTGAAGGGGCTGCCGTCGTTGTTCGCGGGGCGTTGATGAGCGAGCACCGCTGGTACGCCGTTCAGACGACTGCGGGCCACGAGAACAAGGTCCGTTCGCTGGTCGCCCGGAAGATCGAGCAGGACACCCGCCCGGCCGAGGAGCGCCCGATTCGCCAGGCGCTCGTCCCGACGCAGGAAGTCGTCGAGATCAAGAACGGAAAGAAGGTGAACGTCGAGCGGAAGCTCTACCCGGGCTACGTCCTGGTGGAGATGGTGATGAACCAGGAGACGCTGCACACGATCAACGGGATCCAGGGCGTGATCAAGTTCGTCGGCGTGCAGGACCGCTTTCCGCAGCCGTTGCGCGCGGATGAGGTCAACCGGCTCCTCGGCATCGTCGACGAGGCGGAAGAGGTGGCGCCGAAGGAGGAGATCCCCTTCCTCGTCGGCCAGGCAGTGGCGATCACCGAAGGACCGTTCACCGATTTCAACGGCACGGTCGAGGAAGTGATGGCCGACAAGGGGAAGGTTCGCGTCTCGGTCAGCCTGTTCGGGCGGCCGACGTCGGTCGAGCTGGATTACCTGCAGCTCAAGGGTTACTGAGCGTCAGGCAGGGAGCAGGACGTCGCCGACCACTGCGACGATAAAGAGCGAAGTGGGAGTCTTGGCCGCGCGACAGCGCGGCGGTACGCAACACCGAGGCAACGATGGCGAAGAAAGCGACAGGGTTCGTCAAGCTGCAGATTCCGGCGGGGAAGGCCAATCCGGCTCCCCCGGTCGGAACCGCTCTCGGTCCGCAGGGCATCAACATCATGGCCTTCTGCAAAGAGTTCAACGCTCGGACGCAGGGCCAGGATACGATCCTTCCGGTCGAGATCACGATTTTTTCCGACAAGTCGTTCACCTTCATCACCAAGACCCCGCCCGCGGCGGTCCTGCTGAAGAAGGAAGCCGGCATCGAGAAGGGTTCGGGCGCGCCTAACCGCACGAAAGTCGGCAAGGTGACCAGGGCCCAGATCAGGAAGATCGCCGAGATCAAGATGCCCGACCTGAACTGCGACACGCTCGAGTCGGCGATGGCGATGGTGGCCGGCGCCGCTCGCTCGATGGGGCTGGAGGTCAAGGAATGACCACCCACGCCCACGGCAAGAAGTACCGGAAGAGCGCCGAGAAGCGCACGGAAGGCCAGGCCTATCACTCGAAGCAGGCGCTCGAGCTGGTGAAGTCCGGCGCGTTCGCGAAGTTCGACGAGACGGTCGAGGTCGCGGTTCGCCTCGGCGTCGATCCGCGCCACGCCGACCAGGTCGTGCGCGGCACCGTCGTCCTCCCCGCGGGAACCGGCAAGTCGGTCCGCGTGCTCGTCATCGCCGTCGGCGACAAGGCGCGCGAGGCGGAGAGCGCGGGCGCCGATTTCGTCGGCGTCGAGTTCGTGCAGAAGATCAAGGACGGCTGGCTCGACTTCGACGTCCTGATCGCGACCCCGGACCAGATGGGGCAGGTCGGCCAGCTCGGTCGCGTGCTCGGTCCCCGTGGACTCATGCCGAACCCGAAAGCCGGCACCGTGACGTTCGACGTCGCGCGCGCGGTCCGCGAGACCAAGGCCGGGAAGATCGAGTTCCGCGTCGACAAGGGCGGCAACGTCCACGCGCCGATCGGGAAGGTTTCCTTTCCGCTCGAGTCGCTCGAAACGAACTTCGGCGCGCTGATGGACCAGCTCGTGCGATCGAAGCCGACCGCGGCGAAGGGCGTCTACATTCGCAACGTTGCCGTCTCGAGCACGATGGGACCGGGCATAACGGTCGACGCCACCCCATACCGGTAACGAGCGATGAAGCGCAACGAGAAGGAGCAGCTCGTCACCGAGCTCACGACGAAGATCAAGAGCGCGAAAGCGCTGTATTATACCGACTTCACGGGACTCAACGTGAAGCGGATGACCGACTTGCGCCGCCGGCTGAAGAAGGCGGGGATCGAGTACGTCGTCATCAAGAACACGCTCGCCCTTCGTGCAGTCAACGATAGCGGGCTTGTCGGGACCAGGCTGAAGGGCCCGACTGGGCTCATCGTCAGCAAGGACCCGGTTTCCGCCGCGAAGCTCCTCACGGATTTCGCGAAGGAGAACGAGCAGAAGCCGACCGTCAAGGGCGGCATGCTCGAAGGCGTGGCGATCGACGAAGCGCAGGTGAAGAAGCTGGCCTCGATGCCCTCGCGCGAGCAGATGCTCGCCGAGCTCGGCGCCAGCATGCAGGCTCCGATGGCCGCCTTCGTCGGCGCGCTGAACGGGCTGCTGTACATGTTCGCGGGTGCCCTCGACGCGCTGAAGACCCAGCGCGACGAGGCGAAATAACGTCCCAGGCGAAACCGGCGCGCACCGAAGGGGTACCGCGCCAGCCTGATTCACATCCCAGGATTCGCCTGGGTTTTATTGAGGAGAACGACAATGGCTAACGCGACCATGAGCAAGGACGAGATTCTCGAGGCGATCGGCAACATGTCCGTCTTCGAGCTCTCCGAGCTGATCGAGGCTTTCAAGAGCAAGTTCAACGTCACCATCTCGGCTGCCCCGGTCGGCGGCGGAGCCCCGGCGGCCGGCGGCGCGGGCGGTGGTGCGGCGGCCGCGGCCGAGGAGCAGACGGAGTTCGCCGTCAGCCTCAAGGATGCGGGCGCGAAGAAGATCCAGGTCATCAAGGTCGTCCGCGAGATCACCGGACTTGGGCTGAAGGAAGCGAAGGATCTCGTCGATGGCGCCCCGCAGGTCGTGAAGAGCGGCGTGTCGAAGGACGAGGCGAATACCATCAAGACGAAGCTCGAAGAGCAGGGCGCGACCGTCGAGGTGAAGTAAGGGTCGTCGGGCGGCCGGGTGGCGACGCAGTCGCCGCCCGGTCCCCCGCACTCCCTTCCTTCACCCGGCCCGCCTCTGTGCTCAGCGCCACCAGCAAGACAATCGAAGTCCCTGACAGCTCCGTTCCACGCACGAAAAGCCGCAGCCGCATGGCTGCGCATTTCGCCGCGAGGGGAACGGGGCGTTTTTCGCCTGCGTGCGGGTGAGACATGCATAGCCAGATGAAGCAGATTTCCTTCGCGAAGCTCGAGCAGGGGATGGACATGCCCCATCTCCTCGATATCCAGACGCGCGCCTTCGAGGCGCTGCTGCAGCTGGATGCGGCTTCGCATGACCGTGAGGATGTCGGTCTCGAACGGGTCTTCAAGGACCTGTTCCCGATCACCGACGTCCACGAAAACTTTTCTCTCGAGTTCGTGCGCTACCACCTCGGCGAGCCGAAGTATTCGGTCGAGGAGTGCATCGAGCGAGACATGACCTATTCCGCCCCGTTGAAGGCGACGTTGCAGCTCGTCATCAACGAGGAAGTGAACGGGGTCAAGCGGCCGCGCAACATCATCGAGAAGGAAGTCTATCTCGGCGAGCTTCCGGTCCTGACGTCCCTCGGCACCTTCGTCATCAACGGTGCGGAGCGGGTGATCGTCAGCCAGCTGCACCGTTCGCCGGGCGTCGTCTTCGAGGAGTCGACGCACCCGAACGGCCAGCGCCTCATCTCGTCGCGCATCATCCCGTTCCGCGGGTCGTGGGTCGAGTTCACCGTCGACATCCACGACATCGTCTACGTCCACATCGACAAGAAGAAGAAGTTTCCGGCGACGGCGCTCCTCCGCGCCTTCGGCTACGGGAACAACTCGGACATCCTCCGGCTCTTCTTCGCGGTCCGCGACCTGGACCTGAACAAGAAGCGCGAGAGCCGCGGCGACCTGCGCGAGGTGCTCGGCGCGATCATCGCCGAGGACATCGCGCTCCCCGGCGAGGCGACAGCCGAGGACGCGCCGAAGGCCCGGACGAAGAAGGCGCGCGCCGAGCGCGAGCGCGCGGAGAACCTGCTGCTCGTCAAGGAAGGCGACGAGCTGACCGAGGAAGTGCTCAACCGCCTCCGCCGCCAGAAGATCGACTCGGTGAAGGTGTTCGCGTCGTACATGACGGTCGACATCCGCGACGAGATCGACGCGGTCGAGCGCGGTGAGCGTCCGACGCGGCGCGTGCTCGCGGTCGACGTGGTCGACCAGGAGTCGGGCGAGGTGATCGCCGACGCCGGGCAGGCGCTGACCGACTCGCTGATGAAGAAGCTGCGCAAGGCGGACGTCACGCGCGTGCAGGTGTTCGTCAGCTCGGGGCGCGCCGAGTCGATGCTGATCAAGAACACGCTCGCCAAGGATCCGACCAGCGACGAGCGGGAAGCGCTGCAGCAGATCTACACGCTGCTCCGGCCCGGCGACGCGCCGAACATGGAGACGGCGAAGCAGGCGCTCGAGCGGCTGTTCTTCTCGCCGAAGCGTTATGATCTCGGCCGCGTCGGCCGCTACAAGATCAACCAGCGCCTCCAGCTGAACACGCCGGCCGACGTCACCGTGCTGACGCGCGAGGACTTCGTGGCGATCATCCGCTACCTCGTCGAGCTGCACGAGGGGCGCGGTCACGTCGACGACATCGACCACCTCGGCAACAGACGAATCAGGTCCGTAGGTGAATTGATCGCCAACCAGTTCTCGGTCGGCCTGTCCCGCATGGCGCGCCTGGTGAAGGAGCGCATGTCGATCAACACCGACCCCGAGAAGATCTCGCTCGACGACCTGGTCAACGCGCGGACGGTGAGCGCGGTGATCCAGGCGTTCTTCGGGTCGTCGCAGCTGTCGCAGTTCATGGACCAGACCAACCCGCTCGCCGAGCTGACGCACAAGCGCCGGCTCTCGGCGCTCGGACCGGGCGGGCTGACACGGGAGCGCGCGGGCTTCGAAGTCCGCGACGTGCACTATTCGCAGTACGGGCGGATGTGCCCGATCGAGACGCCGGAAGGCCCGAACATCGGCCTGATCACGTCGCTCGCCTGCTACGCCCGCGTCAACGATCTCGGCTTCGTCGAGACCCCGTATTTCGTGGTGCGTGACGGGAAGGTGACCGGGGAGCTCGAGTGGCTCGACGCGAACAAGGAAGAAGACGTCATCATCGCCCAGGCGAACGCGCCGCTCAACGAGGACGGATCGTTCGTCGACGAGCTCGTGCTCGCCCGCCAGCAGGGTGACGTGCCGCTCGTGCCGCCGGAGCGGATCGACTTCATGGACGTCGCGCCCGAGCAGCTCGTCTCGATCGCCGCGGCGCTCATCCCTTTCCTCGAGCACGACGACGCGAACCGCGCGCTGATGGGTTCGAACATGCAGCGGCAGTCCGTTCCGCTCCTCAACCCGCGGACGCCGCTCGTCGGCACGGGGCTCGAGGAGAAGGTCGCGATCGATTCCGGCGCGGTCGTCATCGCGCGCCGGGCTGGAGTCGTCTCGCGCGTCACCGCCGACGAGATCATCGTCGACGCGGGGCCGGCGGAGCGGACGACCAAGGCCGACGAGAACCGGCCGCTGGCGCGGCTGACGCAGCACGACCGCTACAAGCTGAAGAAGTACTGGCGGACGAACCAGGACACGGCGATCAACCAGCGCCCGCTGGTCAAGCTCGGGCAGAAGGTGCAGATCGGCGACGTGCTCGCCGACGGCGCGGCGACCGAGATGGGCCAGCTCGCGTTGGGCTCGAACGTGACGGTCGCGTTCATGCCCTGGTACGGGCACAACTTCGAGGATGCGATCGTGCTCAGCGAGCGCCTGGTGAAGGACGACGTCTATTCGTCGATCCACATCCAGGAGCTCGAGCTGCACGTCCGCGACACGAAGCGCGGCCAGGAGGAGATCACGCGGGAGATCCCGAACGTCTCGGAAGAGGCGCTGCTCGACCTCGACGAGCGCGGCATCGTGCGCATCGGCGCGCACGTGAAGCCGGGCGACATCCTCGTCGGCAAGATCACGCCGAAGGGCGAGACGGAGCTCTCCCCCGAGGAGAAGCTGCTGACGGCGATCTTCGGCGAGAAGGCGAAGGACGTGAAGGATTCGTCGCTCAAGGTCTCGCCGGGAATGGAAGGCGTCGTCATCGACGTCAAGATCTTCTCGCGGATCGAGGACCAGGTCGTCGAGAAGGACCGCGGCGAGCGGATCGGCGAGGTGCGCCGTCTCGAGGGCGAGGAGAAGCTCCGCGTCAACGACGTGCGTGATGCCGAGCTGGTCGAGCTGCTGGACGGCCAGACCGTCGCGCTGGCGCTGAAGAGCGGGACCGTCGAGGAGGCGATCCCGGCCGGCACGAAGCTCAACGCGGCGATGCTGCGCGACCTCAAGATCGCGTCGCTCGACCTGAAGACGTTCCGCGTCGAGAACAAGAAGGTCAACGAGCGGGTGCGCGAGATCATCGACGCCTCCGATGAAGAGAAGAGCCGGATCGAGGAGCGTGCGGAAGAGCGGATCGACGGGATCCTCCAGCCGGACGAGCTTCCCCCGGGGGTGATCCAGCTGGTGAAGGTCTACCTGGCCGAGAAGCGGAAGATCTCGGTCGGCGACAAGATGGCCGGCCGCCACGGCAACAAGGGTATCGTTGCCCGGATCGTGCCCGAGGAGGACATGCCGTTCCTCCCGAACGGCCGCCCGGTCGACATCGTCCTCAACCCGTTAGGCGTACCGAGCCGCATGAACGTCGGGCAGATCCTCGAGACCCACCTCGGGTGGGCGGCGCGGCTGCTCGGCTTCTACGCGAAGACGCCGGTGTTCCAGGGCGCCAACGAGCGCGAGATCTCGCTGCTGCTGAAGCTGGCGGCGCTGACTCAGCTCCGCGACGCACTCGCCCTCCGCGGCGAGCGTCTCGTGATCAACGATGCCGAAGTTCGCCAGATCCTGGCGGACGTGATGCCGGTGGCTGGCAAGGAGGAGTTCATCCTTCTCCAGGACGCGACGATCAACGACCTTGGCGCGCGCGGGATGTCGCAGGCGACCCGCGACCTCTTCCACCGCGTCCGCGACTACATCGCGGCGGCGGCGAAGGAGTTCGCCGAGCGCGAGCTGGCGAACATCGACATCGAGTCGGCGTTTCACCAGTCGATCGTCGACGACGAGAGCGAGGCGGCGCCGCGGAAGGCCGAGGCGAAGGCCGCGCTGCGGACGCTCGAGAAGCGGAAGGCGCTCGGTGCGTCGGAGCTGCTCGAGCAGATGGAGCTGCGCTCGCTGGCGCAGATGGTGGCGAAGAAGAGCGAAGGTGACGTCGACGCGGCGGCGGGTGAGCTGCTCCGGCTCGCCGGGATCACACCGGCCGGGAAGATCTGGCTGCGCGACGGCCGCAGCGGCGAGACGTTCAACAACGCCGTGACGGTCGGTGAGATCTACATGCTGAAGCTGTCGCACCTTGTCGACGACAAGATTCACGCGCGCAGCATTGGACCGTACTCACTCGTCACGCAGCAGCCGCTCGCCGGAAAGGCGCAGTTCGGCGGCCAGCGTTTCGGAGAGATGGAAGTGTGGGCGCTCGAGGCGTACGGCGCGGCGCACACGCTGCAGGAGATCCTGACGGTCAAGTCGGACGACGTCAACGGCCGCAGCCGCGTCTACGAGGCGATCGTCAAGGGACAGAACCTGCCCGACCCGGGCATCCCGGAGTCGTTCAACGTGCTCGTGAAGGAGCTGCAGGCGCTCGGCATCAAGGTCACGTTAGGCGCGACCGGTGCCGGCGACGCGTTCGGTGGCAATGGGAACGGGAATGGCGCCGGCTTCGGTACTGGAGGCGAGGGTTAACACATGATCGATTTTCGCAGCGTGCGCGACGCGCGCGCATCAGCGTTCGACTACATCCAGGTCCGGATCGCCTCGCCCGAGGAGATCCGCGGCCCTCGCGATCCGAAGGAGCGCGAGCGTCTCGAGCTGAGCGGGCTTCGCACCTGGTGGTCATGGGGCGAAGTCACCAAGCCGGAGACGATCAACTATCGCTCGTTCAAGCCGGAGAAGGATGGCCTGTTCTGCGAGCGCATCTTCGGCCCGGTCAAGGACTGGGAATGCCATTGCGGCAAGTACAAGCGGATCCGCTATCGCGGCGTGATCTGTGACCGGTGCGGTGTCGAGGTGACCCTGAGCAAGGTGCGTCGTGAGCGCATGGGTCACATCGAGCTCGCCGTACCCGTCGCGCACATCTGGTTCTTCAAGACGCTGCCCTCGCCGATGGGCAATCTCCTCGACCTCACGCTCCGTGATCTCGAGAAGGTCGTCTACTACTCGGCGTACGTCGTCATCGAGCCCGGCAACCAGGAAGTGATGCCGAACCAGCTCCTCGACGAGGACGAGTACCTGGCGCTCCGCACCAAGGCGCGCGAGGAGAACGACACCGCCTTCAAGGCGGACATCGGCGCGCCCGCAGTTCGCGAGCTGCTGATGAAGCTCGACGTCGACAAGGTCTCCGAGGAGCTCCGCGCCGCGGTGCTCGTCGAGACGTCGCAGCACCGGAAGAAGGCGCTGCTCAAGCGCCTCAAGATCATGGACGCGTTCCGCCTCTCGGCGGAAGGCGGCGACGTGCGCAACCGTCCGGAGTGGATGATCCTCGACGTGGTCCCGGTGATCCCGCCGGACCTGCGTCCGCTCGTCCCGCTCGACGGCGGCCGCTTCGCGACCTCCGACCTGAACGACCTCTATCGCCGCGTCATCAACCGCAACAACCGCCTGACGAAGCTCATCTCGCATCGCGCGCCGGAAGTCATCCTCCGGAACGAGAAGCGGATGCTGCAGGAGGCGGTCGATGCGCTGTTCGACAACGGGCGCCGGAGCAAGGCGATTCGCGGCCGCGGCAAGCGTCCGCTCAAGTCGCTGTCCGACATGCTCAAGGGCAAGCAGGGACGGTTCCGCCAGAACCTCCTCGGCAAGCGCGTCGACTACTCGGGCCGCTCGGTCATCGTCGTCGGCCCCGAGCTCAAGCTGCACCAGTGCGGGCTGCCGAAGCTGATGGCGCTCGAGCTGTTCAAGCCCTTCATCATCCACAAGCTGGTCGAGAAGGGAATCGCCGAGACGGTGAAGCGCGCGAAGAAGATCGTCGAGCGCGAGTCGCCGGAGGTCTACGAGATCCTCGAAGAGATCATCAAGGACCACCCGGTGCTCCTCAACCGTGCGCCGACGCTGCACCGGTTAGGCATCCAGGCGTTCGAGCCCGTGCTCGTCGAGGGCAAGGCCATTCGTATTCACCCGCTCGTCTGCGCGGCGTTCAACGCCGACTTCGACGGTGACCAGATGGCCGTGCACGTGCCGCTCTCGTTCGAGGCGCAGCTCGAGAGCCGCCTGCTGATGCTGTCGAGCAACAACATCCTCAAGCCGTCGGACGGGCGTCCGGTGGCCGAGCCGAGCCAGGACATCGTGCTCGGGTGCTACTTCGCGACCAAGGCGGGGATCGATTTCGAGGAGAAGGCGAAGACCGCGAAGCGGTACTCGTCGGTCGCCGAGGTCGAGACCGCGCTGCAGCAGAAGCGCGTGACGTTCCACACGCCGATTCACTTCTACGTGAACGACGAGGACGGGGCGCGCTGGGAAGCGACGACGGTCGGGCGCGTGCTGTTCAACGCGATCGTCCCGCCGGAGCTCGGCTTCCAGAATCGGGAGATGAAGAAGAAGGCGCTCTCCGAGCTGGTGTTCGAGTCGTATCGTCACGCCGGGTTGGCGTCGACGGTGCGGTTCCTCGACCGCCTCAAGGAGTTCGGCTTCGCGCACGCGACGCGCGGCGGCATCTCGATCGGGATCGAGGACCTCGAGATCCCCGACGAGAAGCAGGCGCTGCTCGAGGAAGCGCAGCAGCGTGTCGAGCGCTTCCAGAAGGCGTACAACACCGGCAACATCACCAACGGTGAGCGCTACAACAAAGTCATCGATACCTGGACGCACGCGAACTCCGACATCGCCGACGCGATGGTCAAGTCGATGCGCCAGTCGAAGAACGGGTTCAACCCGGTATTCATGATGTTCGACTCCGGCTCACGCGGCAGCCGCGACCAGATCCGCCAGCTGGCGGGGATGCGCGGACTGATGGCGAAGCCGCAGAAGAAGCTCACCGGAGGCATCGGCGAGATCATCGAAAGCCCGATCAAGTCGAACTTCCGCGAGGGGCTGTCGCCGCTCGAGTACTTCACGTCGACGCACGGCGCGCGCAAGGGACTCGCCGACACGGCACTGAAGACCGCCGACGCCGGTTACCTCACGCGCCGCCTCGTCGACGTCGCGCAGGACGTGACGATCACCGAGGAGGACTGCGGCACGATCATGGGGCTCGAGGTCGGCGCGCTGAAGGAAGGCGAGGACATCATCGAGCCGCTGTCGGAGCGCATCGTCGGCATCTTCGCGGCTGAAGACGTCGAGGATCCGCACGAGACGGACGAGTCGGGGCGGCGCACGCTGCTGGTCGAGGCTGGCCAGCTGATCGACGAGGAGATCGCGCGCGCGATCGAGGAGTCGGGGATCGAGACGATCAAGATCCGGTCGGTGCTCACCTGCGAGGCGAAGCGCGGCCTCTGCCGGATGTGCTACGGCCGGAACCTGGCGACGATGGGCGTCGTCGACATCGGCGAGGCGGTCGGCATCATCGCCGCGCAGTCGATCGGCGAGCCGGGGACGCAGCTGACGCTGCGCACCTTCCACATCGGCGGCACCGCGGCGCGTATCGCCGAGGCGACCGCCCGCAAGAGCAAGGTGGCGGGAAGCATCGAGTACAGCGACCGCCTGATCGCGGTGATGAACCCGCAGGGCCAGAAGATCGTGACGTCGTACGAGGGCGAGATCGTGATCCGCCCGACCGGAGACCGGTCGGGTGCCGTCGGGGCGCGCCTGCAGGTGCCGTTAGGCGCGACGCTGATGGTCGAGGACGGGGCCGAGGTGAAAAAGGACCAGGTCATCTTCACGTGGGACCCGTACACGAACCCGATCATCGCCGACATCGAGGGGACGGTGCGGTTCGTCGAGATCGTCGACGACGAGTCGGTGTCCGAGGAGCTCGACGAGCTCACCGGCCTCCGCCAGCGCGTCATCATCGAGGATCGCGAGAAGAAGCTGCACCCGCACATCGAGATCTGGCAGGAGAAGGGCGGCAAGGAGAAGCGCGTTCGCGACTTCGTCATCCCGGTCGGCGCGCAGCTGATCGTCGAGGATGGTGCGAAGGTGCACGCCGGCGAGACGATCGCGAAGGTCGGCCGCGAGGCGTACAAGACGCGCGACATCACCGGCGGTCTTCCCCGCGTCGCCGAGCTGTTCGAGGCGCGGCGGCCGAAGGATCCGGCGACGATCTCCGAGATCGACGGTGTCGTCAGCTTCGGCGAGATCAAGCGCGGCAAGCGCGAGATCTTCGTCACGCCGACGTCGATGGTGAACGGGCAGGTGACGGTCGACGAGACGCAGGAGCGGCAGACGTACGAAGTGCCGGCCGGCAAGCACCTCCGCGTGCACGAGGGCGACCGCGTGCGCGCCGGCGACCGCCTGTCGGAAGGTCCGGTGAACCCGCACGACATCCTCCGGATCAAGGGTCCGCGCGCGGTGCAGGAGTACCTCCTGAACGAAGTGCAGGAGGTCTACCGCCTGCAGGGCGTGAAGATCAACGACAAGCACATCGGCGTGATCGTCAAGCAGATGCTCCAGAAGGTCCGGATCATGGATCCGGGGGATACGGAGTTCCTCGAGGGCGAGCATGCCGACAAGCAGAACTTCCGCGAGGTGAACGAGAAGGCGAAGAAGCGGAAGGAGCGTCCGGCCCAGTCGGAGCCGCTGCTGCTCGGCATCACGAAGGCGAGCCTCACGACGCAGTCGTTCATCTCGGCGGCGAGCTTCCAGGAGACGACGCGCGTGCTGACCGACGCGGCGATCCGCGGGATGCGCGACGACCTGCTCGGCCTGAAGGAGAACATCATCATCGGGCACCTCATCCCGGCGGGTACGGGGATGTACCGGTACTCGGAGGTGGACGTGGACGCGGGGTCGCAGCCGGAAGCGATCGCCGCGGCCGAGCTGCGGGCGCAGGAAGCGCTGCTCCCGCAGCTGACCGACGAGGAGCTGGACGAGCTGCCGAAGCTCTGATCGACCGGGCCGGGGCCGCTGCGACGCGGGGCGGCCCCGGCCAGTTGACGCACGTCACGAGTGGCACTAACTTTTACAGTCTCTACCGCCCAACCTGGGGCGGTGTTGTCGTCCTACCAAGCCAGCATGCCAACGATCAATCAGCTCGTCCGGCAGTCGCGCCGTGACGTCGTGAAGAAGGAGAAGTCCCCCGCGCTCAAGTCGAATCCGTTTCGGCGGGGCGTGTGCACGCGCGTCTACACCACGACCCCGAAGAAGCCGAATTCGGCCCTTCGCAAGGTCGCCAAGGTGCGTCTGACCAACGGGTTCGAGATCATCGCCTACATCCCGGGCGAAGGGCACAACCTGCAGGAGCACTCGATCGTGCTCGTGCGCGGCGGCCGCGTGAAGGATCTCCCGGGGGTTCGCTATCACATCGTCCGCGGCACGCTCGACGCATCGGGCGTCAACGGCCGCAACAAGAGCCGTTCGAAGTACGGCACCAAGAAGCCGAAGGCGGGTGCCGCCGCGGCTGGAGGGAAGAAGAAGTGAGCCGCCGCAAGACAGCAGTGAAGCGCACGATCCTCCCCGACGCGCGCTACGACAGCCAGACGGTCTCGAAGTTCGTCAACGTGCTGATGTACCAGGGCAAGAAGTCGACGGCCGAGCGCATCTTCTACGGCGCGATGGACGTCGTCGAGAACAAGACCAGCCAGCCGGGCGTGAACGTCTTCAAGCAGGCGCTCGCGAACCTCAAGCCGGTCGTCGAGGTGAAGAGCCGCCGCGTCGGTGGCGCCACGTACCAGGTGCCGGTCGAGGTCCGCCCGGACCGCCGCACGGCGCTCGCGATGCGCTGGCTGATCAGCTACTCCCGCGACCGCAACGAGAAGTCGATGGCCGAGAAGCTCGCCGCCGAGGTGATCCTCGCCTCCCGTGGCGAAGGCAACGCGGTGAAGAAGAAGGAAGACACGCACCGCATGGCCGACGCGAACAAGGCGTTCGCGCACTATCGCTGGTAGTCGTCTCCTCGCTGGAACACACGAAGGCCCGCCGTGCGCGCACGGCG
>DASZNJ010000321.1:0-8835 GCA_035551575.1 Gemmatimonadaceae bacterium | reverse complement strand
CCGCGCCGCAGTGATCCGCTGTCGGCCGATGCCTGACAGCCGTCGCCTGCTCCCGCCTTGCGACTGGCCGCGACCGCGCGATAGCCGGGCGGCCGCGCGCGCGCAAGCCCTCCCCCTCCGCCGTTAGGCAGCGCCCCGCGTATCGCGCGCCGCGACAACGACATCGGCGCGCGCACGCCGTCCGGTGAGAAATGCTTCATGAGAAGCGCCTCATCGGCGTCAAGTCGGCGCCTGTCACAGGCGGCGCAGATGGCGTGACGAGAACGGTTAGGCAGAGTCTATGTGGCGACGCATCGTCGTCAACACATCACTCGGCTCCGCCGACCCGTCCCCCCACGCTCGAATGCGCTCTCACAACGTCCGCACCCTCGCGATCGCCATGGCGCTGTCCGCCGCGACCGCGGGCGCCCAGGGCCTCACCCCGCAGAACGTCGAGATCCACGGCTTCGGCTCGTGGAACTCCGGCGCGACCAACAACAGCAACCTCTATCTCGGCGCGCAGAACCGCGGCAGCTCGCGCAACTCGGTCGCCGGGATCACCCTCACCGGGCACATGGATGAGAAGCTGTCCTTCATCACCCAGGTGAAGTTCGACTTCAGCGGCACGACGCAGACGGCGCTCGACTACGTCTTCGCGCAGTACGACTTCCGCGACTACCTGAAGCTGCGCGCCGGCCAGGTGAAGCAGCCGTTCGGTCTCTACACCGAGACCATCGACATCGGCACGACGCGCCCGTTCATCGAGGCGCCGATGGCCGTCTACGGCCCGACGGCGAACATCGCCGAGGCATACCGCGGCGTCGGCCTCACCGGCAACGTCCCGGTGTTCATGGGGATGTCGCTCGACTATGACATCTATGGTGGTGGGCTGAACCGCGACGAGTACGAGCCGACGCTCGATGCCTATCGCGTGCTCCAGGGCTACCGCCCGTGGACCGGCGTCAGCGACGGCGTCGGCACCGAGCTCACCGACCAGACCTACGGCGGCCGCCTGATGATCAACCTCCCGATCACCGGGATGCGCATCGGGTCGTCCGGCTACCACGGCAACACCAACGAGCTGCCGATCCCCGGCCGCGGCAACATCCGGACGATCGCGCACTCGTTCGAGTACGTCGCGAATCGCGTCGCCCTCCGCTCGGAAGTGCTGCGCGAGATCGAGAGCGACCACGATCGCCAGAACGGCTGGTACTACGAGGGCGCCTATCGCGTCGCCGGCGGGCTCCAGGTCGCCGGGCTGTTCGACCGCGCGAGCACGCACCTCAAGGGGAAGAAGCGCGGCTGCGCCGCGCCGTGCTCCGACTACCCGGAGCTCGGCAAGTCGCTGCTCTCGCACAAGGAGACCGCGGCGGGGCTCAACTACTGGTTCTCGCCGAGCTTCGTCATGAAGCTCTCCTACCACCATATCGAGGGCAACCGCTTCGCCCAGCCGAACCGCGACGACCTCGTCGCGAAGCTGTCGGCGGCGTACGCGATCCCGGGCAACACCACCAGCCCGCTGCCCAACGAGACCGACGCGATGCTCCTCGGCGCGCAGTTCAGCTTCTGACCGGAGACCCCAGACCATGCGAAAGATCCTGACCTTCGCGTTCTGCCTGGCGGCCCTGGTCGGGGCCGCGCCGGCTGGCGCACAGCAGTACCGGGTGATCGTGAACGCCGCGAACCCGACGAGCGCGCTGAGCAGGGACGACCTTGCCCGCGTCTACCTGAAGAAGATGAGCTCGTGGAAGCACGGGCAGTCGGTGACCGTGGTCGACCTCGGCCCGAAGTCGCCGGTCCGCGCCGAGTTCTCGATGGCGGTGCTCGGCCGCGACGTGCCGACGATGAAGAACTACTGGCAGCAGTCGCTGTTCTCGGGCCGCGGGGTGCCGCCGATCGAGCAGCCGTCGGAGGCGCAGGTCGTGGCGTTCGTCGCCGCGAACCCTGGCGCGATCGGCTACGTGTCGAGCGGCGCGCAGCTCCCGGAAAGCGTGAAGACCATCGCGGTCACGCGCTAGGCACGAGATCACGACCCGTACCACAGTCACGATGAACACGCGCCAGCAGGGCGTCACGCGGCGGTTGTCCCTCAGCTTTCGCCAGAAGATCCTCCTCCTTCCCGGCCTCGCCGCCGTGGCGCTCCTGCTGACGCTCGTCCTCACCGTCAGCCTCGGGCGGAAGAACGAGAGCAGGCTGCGCACGATCCGCGACGGATACTACCCGTCGGTCCAGCTCAGTCGCACCCTCCAGGAGGAGCTGTCGCACCTCCAGCGGACCCTTCTCGACGCCGCGTCGGCGCGCGACAAGGACCAGCTGGAGGGCGCCGACAGCCTGCGCCGGGTGATCGCCGACGCCCTTCGCCAGGCGAAGCAGAACCCGGTCGCCCGGGCGGCGTCGCTCGACAGCATCAACGCCGCGTTCACCCGCTACTACATCCTCGCGCGGAAGACCACCGAGGGGATGATCGCCGGCGAGATGGGCGAGCAGATCGCCCAGTCACAGGGGCAGATGCACGAGCAGTACACGGCGATCAACACCGCCCTCGAGAACGGGACGAAGCGCGACGTCGCCAGCATCAACGAGGCGTTCGCCGCGGCGGCCAGCCAGCAGACGCGGACGCGCAACGTCGTCATCCTCATCACGATCGGCGCGATCGTCGCGTTGGGCGCGCTCGGCTGGTACGCGGTCACCTCGCTGACCGGGCCGATGGCGCACGCCGTCAGGGTCGCCGACCGGCTGGCCGAGGGCGACGTCTCGGTGGTCATCGAGGCGCGCTCCAGCGACGAGATCGGGCGGCTGATGCAGTCGATGGGCCGGATGGTCGGCTACCTCCGCGACATGGCGGCTACCGCCGGGGCGATCGCCCGCGGCGACGTCACGGCGACCGTCGTCCCGCGCTCCGGGCGCGACGCCTTCGGGATGGCGTTCGCCGAGATGGTCGATTCGCTGCGGCAGATGGTCAGCATCTCGGAGCGCGTCGCCCAGGGCGACCTCGACGTCCGCGTCGAGCCGCGCGGCGCCGACGACGCGATCGGACACGCGTTAGGCAGCATGACCGGCTACCTCCGCGAGATGGCCGAGGTCGCGACCAGCATCAGCGAGGGCAACGTCGGGGTCAGCGTGGCCCCGCGCTCGGACGCCGACAGCTTCGGCCGCGCCTTCGTCGCGATGACCGCGCGGCTGACCGAGGTGACGACCGCGCTCCGCTCCGGCGCCGAGGCGATCAGCGCCGCCGCGGCGCAGGTCGCCGGCTCGGCACAGCAGCTGTCGGGCGGGACGCGCGACGAGTCGGCGGCGATCCAGACGACGATCGCCCACCTCGAGCGCATGAACACCCTGATCGCCCGCACCGCCGAGAACGGCCAGGAGATGAAGCGCATCACCGACTTCGGCGCGCAGTCGATCACCCAGAGCGGGGACGCGATGCGCGAGACGGTGGCGATGATGCGCGACATCCTCGAGCGGATCACGATCATGGACGAGATCGCGAACGAGACGAACGTCCTTTCGCTCAACGCGCTCATCGAGGCGGCGCGCGCCGGCGACCACGGGCGCGGCTTCTCGGTGGTCGCCACCGAGGTGCGCGAGCTCGCCTCGCGCAGCCAGGCGGCGGCGGAAGGGATTCGCACCCTCGCCCGGAAGAGCCAGAACATCACCCGCAACTCGGAGACGCTCGTCGCCGGGCTGCTCCAGTCGACGCGCCAGACCACCGAGATCGTCCAGCAGGTGTCGGCGGCGTCGACCGACCAGGCGACCGGAATCGCCGAGGTGAACGAGGCGATGAAGCAGGTCGACGGCGTGACCGGGCGGAACGCGCTCGCCGCCGAGGACCTCGCCGCCACCGCGCAGGAGATGGCGGCGCAGGCCGACGCGCTGCACAGCCTCGTGCAGTTCTTCCGCGTCGCCGGCGACGGCGACGCCGAGGACCGCCGCGGCGATGGCCGCCTCCGGACCACCGTGGTTGCCTGACGACGCCGCAACGGACTGACGCGCACCGCCGACGCCGGTGGAGCATGCGCGGATGGATCCGCTCGGGCCCATTCTCCCCGGCCCGCACGACCTCGAGCGGAGCAGCACGGCCGGAGCAGAACCCGAACGATCGGAGATCATGCGTAGAAATCATCTGGCGGCAACGCTCGCTCTTGCCAGCGTCGCACTCGGCGGCGCCTGCGCCGACAACGGGACCGCGCCGGCCGCGGCGCCCGCCTTCGCCGCGCCGACGGCGCGCGAGGTGTCGATGGACCCGGCGCTCGTCCGCGTCGGCGACTTCAGCAAGTCGCCCGTGATCGCGATGGCGCAGAAGCACGGCTGGTTCGCCGAGGTCAACCTGACGGTCACCGAGGAGCAGACCCCGTCGTCGCCGGTCATCTTCCGCAAGCTGCGCGACGGCGAGTGGGACGTGATCCTGACGCAGATCGACAACGTCTTCAACTACCGCTACAACCGGTCGAACCCGTTGGGCGGGACGTTCGAGCCGGTCGCCTTCCTCGGCACCGACAACGGGAACGGCGCCTCGCTGATGGCGCGGCCGGAGTACCCGACGGTCGAGAGCCTCCGCGGCAAGACGGTCGCGGTGGACTCGAAGAACTCGGGGTTCGCGTTCGTCCTCTACGGGATCATGCGGGCGCACGGGCTGGAGAAGGACGTCGACTACACGGTGATCGTGCCGGCGGTGAACAGCGGTACCCCGGCCCGCTATTCCGGGCTGCTCGCCGGCAACTTCGACGCGACGATCCTCAACGCCGGCTTCCAGTTCCGCGCTGCGTCGGCCGGGATGCAGACGTTGGGCGGGATCCGCGACGCGGCCGACCCGTTCATGGGCGGCTCGGGGGTCGCGCTCCGCAGCTGGCTCGACGCGAACCCGGACGTGGCGATCCGCTTCACCCGCGCCTACGTCAGGGCACAGCAGTACGTCCTCGACCCGGCGAACCGGGACGAGATCCTCGCCTGGCTGACCGCCGACGCGAAGGGCGATGCTTCCGTCGCCGCGCAGACGTACCGGATCCTGGTCACGCCGGGCGACGGGCTGATCGCGAGTGGCGAGATCGACCGCCCGGGGCTGTACGGCACGGCGTCGCTGCGCGACTCGTTCGGCGGGTTCGACGAGCCGCAGAACCTCGACCTCCTGACGTCGCCGGCGAGCGGGGTGTACGACCTGTCGTACTGGCGGCGGGCGGTGCTATCGAACGGCTGGACAACAGAATAACGAGTTCCGGATAAGCGGTACGAAGGGCGGGAGCGCGTTGCGCTCCCGCCCTTCTTCCGTTTTGGAGCGGCGACGAGGGACGAGGGGTCGGCGCAGTCGCCTTTGGAGCGGCGACGAGGGACGAGGGGTCGGCGCAGTCGCCTCGGGCGACGGGCGCGACAGGGGATGGTGGGACGTGGGGGGGCCTACGAACGAGGGACCAGGAAGTGGCGCCGTTGATCGCGGTAGCGTATGTGACCAGGGACGAGGGAGAACGAGGGACATGGGACGAGGGACCTCGTCGCCTTCCAAGCGCCTTTCAGGAGAACGAGGGACATGGGACGAGGGACCTCGTCGCCTTTCAAGCGCCTTTCAGGGGGTCAGGTTCGTTGAACGGGGATGACGCCGGCGCCCGAATGATGCGTCGCCCCTGGTTCCTCGTTCCTCGTCGAGTAGGCCACAAGGATCAACGGCGCCGCTTCCTCGTTCCTCATCCGTTGGTGGCCCACGTCCCACCATCCCTTGTCGCGCCAGCCGCTTGGGGCGGCTGCGCTCACCCCTCGTCCCTCATTCGTTCCTCGTCCACCGAGTCGCCGTCCGCAGAACGAGGAAATCGCCAATCTTGACAAAACTGAACTGCTAATACGTATTAGCACCCCTGTGCCTCGCTCACATCCGCTCGCGATGAGCTCGAAACGACCCCCCGACGACGGGCCCGACAGCCAGGCCAAGGGCCGCGCGGCCACAAGCCGCGACGTCGCCGCGCGCGCGGGCGTCTCCCAGCCGACGGTCTCGCTCGTCCTCTCCCGCAACCCGAACGCACGTGTCGCCTCGGCAACCCGCGAGCGCGTCCTCAACGCCGCCGCCGAGCTCGGCTACCGGCCGAACGTCGTCGCCCGCTCCCTCGTCCGCCGCCGGTCGTACGCGTTAGGCGTGATCATCCCCGACGTCGGCAACCAGTTCTTCGCCGACGTCGTCAGCGGCGCCGAGCGCGTCGCGACCGAGGAGGGCTACGCCCTCTTCCTCTGCGAGCAGCGGGGCGCGCCCCTCGAGAAGCACATCGATGCGCTCCGCGCCCGCCAGGTCGACGGCGTCATCATCGACGCGGCCGGGGCGAGCGCCCTCGCCCCCAGCACCCTCGCCGGGCTCAACGTCGTCCTCGTCGACGAGCCGGGAGAGCGGTGGCCGGGGGTGGCCAGCGACGCCGAAGGGGCGGGGCGGCTCGCCGCCGAGCACCTGCTCTCACTCGGCCATACCCGGATCGCCTTCATCGGGCCGTCCGCCGACGTCCATGGCTTCCGCATGCGCGAGCGCGGCTTCATCCGCGCGTTAGGCGCGGCCGGGGTGACGGTGCGCTCCCCCTGGCTCCGTCGCGCGCCGGCCACCCTCGACGGTGGCAATGCCGCGCTCCGCGCCCTCTGCGCCCTCCCTCCCTCCGACCGGCCGACCGCGGTCTTCTGCGGCAACGACCTGCTGGCGTTGGGCGCGCACAAGGCGTGCACCCAGCTCGGCGTCGCGGTCCCGGCGGCGATGTCGATCGTCGGCTGCGACGACATCGCCTTCGCCCGCCTCGTCACCCCCGAGCTGACCACCGTCGCCGTCCCGGCGCGCGAGCTCGGCGCCCGCGCCGCGCGGCTCCTCCTCCGCGAGATCGACGGCACGGCCGGGACGGGCCGGAAGCGCCGCCCGCTTCCCGTGCAGCTCGTCGTCCGCGGGACGACGGCGCCGCCGCGGAGCGCGCCGTGATCCGCCACGCCGTCATCACCGGCACCGGCTCCTGCGTCCCCGCGACGGTGCTCACCAACGCCGACCTCGAGGCGAGGCTCGGCGAGAGCATCGAGCCGTTCGTCAGCGAAACGTTAGGCATCCGCCAGCGGCACGTCTGCGCCGACGACGAGTCGACCGCCGACCTCGCCGAGGCCGCCGGGCGCCGCGCCCTCGCGGCGGCCGGGCTCGAGCCGAAGGACATCGACCTCCTCATCGTCGCCACCGACACGCCGGAGTACATCTCGCCGGCGACGTCCTCGGTGGTCCACGGACGGCTCGGCGTCTCGCGCGCCGGGAGCTTCGACCTCAACTGCGGCTGCGCCGGCTACGTCACGGCGCTCGACGTCGCCTGGAAATACATCCGCGCCGACGAACGCTACCGGCGCGTGCTCGTGATCGGCGCGTACGCGATGTCGAAGTACATCGACTGGTCGGAGAAGAAGACCTCGACGATCTTCGCCGACGGCGCCGGGGCGACGGTCGTCGAGCTGGCGAGCGCGCCCGGGGTCCTCGCCTCCGAGCTGTTCGCCGACGGCACGCTCTGCGGGGGGATGGGGGTCTTCGCCGGCGGCACCGCCGAGCCGATCACCGGCGAGGTGCTCGCCGCCGGCGTCCGCAACAAGCTGCGCTTCGTCCAGAAGTACCCGAAGGAGGTCAACGAGGTCGGCTGGCCGCGGATCGCGCACTCGGTGCTCGACCGGATCGGCCGCACCGTCGCCGACGTCGACCTCTGGCTCTGGACCCAGGTCAACCTGTCGACGATCCGCCTCGTCATGGAAACGTTAGGCGTGTCCATGGACAGGGCGCACACGATCATGGGGAAGTGGGGGTACACCGGCGCCGCCTGCCTGCCGATGGCGATCGACGATGCGGTCGCCGCCGGCCGGCTGCACGAGGGCGACCTCGTCATGCTCACCGGCTCCGGCGCCGGGCTGGCGATGGGGACCGTCGCCCTCGAGTGGCGGCCGGGCGCGAGGATCGCGCGATGATCGGCGGCGAGACGACGATGCTCGACACCTTCCGCGACCGCGTCGTGCGCCATCCCGATCGCGTCGCGCTCGAGGAGCTGGCGGCGGGAGGCGCGCAGCGCGACACACGCCTCACCTGGCGCCAGTGGCACGAGCTGTCGACCCGCGTCGCCCGCGCGCTGCTCCGCGACGGCGTTCGCGCCGGCGACACCGTCGCCATCCTCGCCGGCAACCGCAACCTCTGGCCGATCGCCGACCTCGGCGTGCTGATGGCGGGCGCGGTGAGCGTCGGCGTCTACGTGACGAGCCCGGCCGCGCAGATCGTGCAGCAGCTCGGCGACTGCGGCGCGGTAGCGGCGATCGTCGACAGCACCGAGCAGCTGGCGAAGCTGCTCGAAGCGCGTGGCGAGCTCCCCGAGCTGCGGCTGATCGTCTGTGAGGACGGCGCGTCGAACGGTGCGCGCTGGTGGGGAGAGTGGCTCGGCGACGCGATGGCGACCGACACCCCGCTCCCCGACCCGGCTCCGGACGACATCGCGCTGCTGATCTACACCTCGGGCTCGACCGGGGAGGCCAAGGGGGCGCGCATCCCGCACCGCTACCTGTCGGCGAGCGCGGCATCGGTGCGCGAGACGCTCGGGCTCGGGGAGCGCGACAGCTCGCTCAGCTTCCTTCCCTACTGCCACGCCGGCGAGCGGATCTTCGGGCTCTACACGCGAATCCTCTGCGGGATGACGGCCGGCCACGTCGCCGATCCGGCGAAGCTCTGGGACGCGGCCGTCGCCTTCGAGCCGACGCTGTTCGGCGGGCTCCCCCGCTGGTTCGAGAAGCTGCACGAGTCGCTGCTCCTCCACGAGCACGCGTTAGGCGCCGACGAGCGCGCGCAGTGGCAGTCGGCGATCGAGCTCGGACGCGAGCGGTCGGGTTTCCGCCGCC
>DASZNJ010000320.1:0-4316 GCA_035551575.1 Gemmatimonadaceae bacterium | reverse complement strand
CCCGTCGGGTAGACCTCCCCCGCCTGGGTCGCGCCGTCGAACTGCGACGCGTAGCAGCGCACCGCCTGCATCTTCCGCTCGAACTCCGCCGAGATGTCGACGACGAACGTCGGCTTCTCGAAGTCCTGCCGGTACGTCAGGCAGTGGATGACCTTGGTCGGCCGGTGCGGCGCCGTCGCCGGATCGATCTTCGCCAGCCCCGCGAGGAAGCAGGCGTCGCGAATCAGCTCGGCGGCGACCCGGTGATCGGGATGCCGTCCCCGTGGCGCCGGCGCGATCACGACGCGCGGGCGGAACTTCCTGATCAGCGAAGCGATCTGCCGCCGCGTCTCCGGCGTGTTCTCGATGCGGGCGTCAGGGAGCCCGGCGTTCTCGCGGGCGGCGACGCCGAGGATCTCCGCGGCCTGGCTCGCCTCCTGCGCGCGGAGCTGCGCGCTCCCCCGCGTTCCCATCTCCCCCCGGGTCAGGTCGACGATCGCGGTGCGCTGTCCGCGCGCCGCGGCCTTGATCAGCGTGCCGCCGCACGTCAGCTCGACGTCGTCGCGATGGGCGGCGATCGCCAGGATGTCCAGTGATTGCATGGAGACAACCTACTCGTATCGCAGTGCCTCGATAGGATCGAGCCGCGCCGCGCGCATCGCCGGGAGGAGCCCGAACGCGATGCCGATCGCCACCGACACCGCGACCGCGAGCAGCGTGAGGCCGAGCGGGGGGGTCGCCTCGATGCTCATCGCCAGCGTCGCCAGCTTGCCGAACCCGAGCCCGACGATGATGCCGATGATGCCGCCGACCCCGGTCAGCGTCGACGCCTCGACGAGGAACTGCAGGAGGATGTCCTGGTTCGTCGCACCGAGCGCCTTGCGCACCCCGATCTCGCGCGTGCGGCTGGTGACCGACACCATCATGATCGCCATCACCCCGATCCCGCCGACCATCAGCGCGACGCCGGAGAGCACGATCATGACGAGGAAGAAGACCCCCGTCAGCTTGTTGAAGGTGTCGAGGATCTGGTCCTGGGTGATCATGTCGAAGGTGTTGCGCTGACCGGGACGAAGCGACCGCATCTCGCGAAGCGCGACCGTCACCGCGTCCTGCGCCTCGCCGACGCTGATCCCCGGCCGCGGCTTCACGGCGATGAACAATCCGTTCACCTTGTCGATGCGGAACTGGTGGTCAGCGAACCGGTAGGGGACGATCGCCGCGACCTGCTGTCCCGGGGGAGCGAAGATGTTCTCCGGCGCGACGTAGATCCCGATCACGCGCACCGGGCGCCCGGCGACGCGCACCGTCTTGTCGATGGGGTCGATCTGGCCGAAGAGCCGGCGCACGACCTCCTGGTCGATGACCGCGACGGCGGAGCCGCTCTTCAGCTCGGCCCTGGTGAACCACCGCCCCGCGGCGAGCCCGCCGCCCTGGATCTCGGTGTAGCGGTCGTCGGCCGCCATGAACGTCATCTGCTGCGTGCGCGACCCGGCGTACTCGACGCGGCCGAACGTCTGCGCCCAGATCGCCGCATACGAGATCTCGGGGAGCCGCGCGATCCGCTCGCCCTCTTCGGGGACCAGGTCGGGCCTGATCCGGACGTCGCGCGGCAGCCGGTCCGGATTGACCGGCGTGTTCGAGAAGTAGCGGACGACGTAGAACGTCGTCGGGCCTGCGATCTCGATCGTGTGCACGATCTGCTCGCGGATTCCCGAGACGATCGCCGCCATCGCCATCACCGTCGCCACGCCGATGACGACGCCGAGGATCGTCAGCGCCGAGCGGATCTTTCCGGCGCGGAGCGTGTCGAGGGCGATGCTGAGGTTCTGTTCGACCCGGTCGAGGATGCGCATCGTCAGGCTCGCATCGCCGTCACTCGGCGCGCAGCGCGGTGATCGGGTCGAGCTTCGCGGCGCGCGATGCCGGGTAGACGCCGAAGAGGACGCCGACGCCGGCGCCGAGGCCGATCGCCAGCGCGACCGACCAGGCGGTGACGCGCGCCGGGAGGGGGGAGACCGCCGCGATGCCTAACGCAAAGAGCCAGCCGGCCGCCACCCCGATCAGCCCACCCGTCGCCGCCAGCGCGATCGACTCGGCGAGGAACTGCTGCCTGATGTCGCGCGCCGTCGCGCCGACGGCCTTCCGGATCCCGATCTCGCGCGTCCGCTCGGTCACCGCCATCAGCATGATGTTCATGATCACGATCCCGCCGACGACGACGCCGATCGCGACGACCGCGGGGATCACCGCGAAGAGCACGCTGGTGAGCTGCTTCCAGAAGGCGATCAGCGCGTCCGCGGTCTCGACCGAGAAGTCGTCGTCCTCGGCGGGACGCAGCCGGTGCGCGACGCGCATCGCCTCCTCGGCGCGCTGCATCGCCGGCGCCACCTCGGACGCCTCGCGCATCTTCACCGAGATCGTGTTCGTCGCGCGGCGGCCGTACATCGCCTCGAACTGCGTGATCGGGAGCATGACGAACCCATCGAACGACTGCCCGAGCACGCGCCCCTTCTTCGCGACCACCCCGACGACGGTGAACTGGTTGCGGTTGATGCGGATGTCCTTCCCGACCGGGTCGACCCCCTCGAACAGCTTGTCGCCGACATCCGCGCCGATGATGACCACGGGGCGCTTGTCGCGCACGTCGAGGTCGGTGAGCGGGCGCCCGGCGCTGAAGCGGTAGTCCTGGACGACCTGATAGGGCGCGGTCACGCCGAAGATCAGGACGTCGCCCTGCGTCCGGTCGCGCCAGACGATGTCCGCCTGCGGGGTCGGCCACCCCGACTGGAGGCTGACCGCCTCGGCGTCGGGGATCGCGGCGCTCACCGCCTCGGCGTCGGCGGGAGTGATCTTCGGGCGCCGCGCATAGCGGCGGATCATCTCGTCGTCGATCAGCCCGACCTGGATCGGTGAGCGGCGCACCTGGAACGCGTTCGAGCCGACGATCGCGCTCGCGAGGTTCTCGCGGACGTACGCGTTCATCCCCTGGATGATCGCGATCACCGCCACGAGGAAGGCGACGGAGACGATGATCCCGAGCAGGGTGAAGAACGAGCGCAGCTTGTTGGCGCGGATCTGCCCGAGCGCGCTGGTGACGACGTCAGTGGAGCGCATCACGCTCAAAGCTGTCGCCATGTGAAATCCTTCACAAGGCCGCGGCGTGCAGGGGATCGCGGGCAAAGCGGCCCGCGCCGCTCCCGCGCGCGGCTCCTACTCGTAGCGCAGCGCCGCCACCGGGTCGAGCCGTGCGGCGCGGAACGCGGGCACGATCCCGAACACCACGCCCGTGATCGCGCTTCCGACGATCGCCGCGATGATCGCGCTCGGCGGGATCGCCGCCGGCACCGGCGTGGTGGCGTGAATCAGCCAGGTGCAGAGCGCGCCGACGACGAAGCCGGCCATCGCCCCGACGCTCGTCAGCGTCACCGCCTCGACGAGGAACTGCCAGAGGATCGTCCACTGCGTCGCGCCTAACGCCTTGCGCACCCCGATCTCGCGGGTCCGCTCGGTGACGCTGATCATCATGATCGCGATGACTCCGATCCCCCCGACCAGCACCCCGACCGCGGAGATCGCGATCATGATGATGAAGAAGGTGCCGAAAAAGCCGTTGTAGACCTCCATCAGGCGGTCCTGCGTCACGACGGCGAAGGTGTTGTCCACCCCGGGGCGCAGCCCCCGCAATGAGCGCAGCGTCGCCGTGACGTCGTCGATCGCCTCGATCTGCTTCGTGTCGGCGCGCGGCTTGACGGTGAAGTCGACCCAGCGCATCGACATCTTCAGGTGACGGCGCCCGGTCTCGAGGGGGATGATCCCGGTCGGCGAGTCGCCGCTCTGCGCCGATCCCGGCTTGCCAAGAAAGCTCGCCGTGTAGTGGTAGACCCCGATCACCTCGAACGGCTGCCCGGCGATGTCGACGTACTTCCCGATCGGCTCACTTTCGCCGAAGAGGCTCTTCGTCGCGTTCTCGTTGAGGATGACGACGCGCGCCGCCGCGTTGGCCTCCTGGACGGTGAAGCTGCGGCCGGGGTAGATGTCGCCGCCGTCGACCTGGGTCCAGTTCGGGGTGTACGCGTCCAGCCCGACGCTGCGCAGCTCGCGGTCCTTGTACCGCACCTTCTCCTGCGTCGGCGAGTGGGCGGCGATCGCGGCGATCGTCTCGAGGCGGCCGAGCGCCTCGGCTTCGCGCACCGTCAGGGGCGGGTTGCGGCGCCAGGGGCACGTCTCGTCCGTCCCGTCGCAGACGTTGCCTAACGAAATCGGCCGCTTGTAGACGTAGAACGAGGTCGGGCCCGCCGACTCGAGGTCCCTGGCGACGCTGGCGTTGATCCCGT
>DASZNJ010000319.1:0-8675 GCA_035551575.1 Gemmatimonadaceae bacterium | reverse complement strand
ATCCGCCCGACGATCCGCCGGCTGCCGAGCTTCCACTGCCGCCGGCAGCGCCGAAGCCGCTGCCCGAGCCGCTGCTCGAGCCACTGCTCGAGCCGCTGCTCGAGCCGCTGCTCCCGGAGGATCCGCTCCGGCTGCTCGACTCGATGTCGCTCTCCGCCTCGTCGCCGATCCGCTCGGTGCTGTCACCCGACGAGCCGCCGCGCGAGCCGCCTGACGATCCGCTGGAGCTGCCGCCGGCGCCACTCTGCGAGGAGCCCGAACGCCCTGCCGCATCGAACCCGCCGCCCTGCTGCGACGCGCCGCGGTCCGATTGCGAGCTCGATGAACCGGACGATCCGCTACCGGACGATCCGCTCATCCCGCCCTGCGAGCCCTGCTCCCTTTCCCGATCCGCCATGGTGTGTATCCTCCATGCTGCGTAAGGATGACTCCGGCGTGCACACCCGCCCGGCATTCGTGTCGCTGCGGTTCCCGCCGTGGGGATGGCGCCGAGTCGCAAAGCAAGTGCCACCTGCATGGCCGGCCGCCGTTGACCGTGTTCGCGGCGCCCGGTACGTTGCGCACTCCATCATGTCCGCGACCGCACGCTCCAGAACACATCCGCGCGCCTCGTTGCGCCGGCCGCCGTCACTCGGGCCGGGGGCTCGCGTCGCGCTCGTCTCCCCCGCCGGCCCGCTCCGCGGTGCCAGTGACCTCGAGCGCGCGATCGCCAACGTCGAAGCAATGGGGTGGGAGCCGATCGTCGGCGTCAACGTCCTCGCGCGCCGCGGGTACTTCGCCGGCAGCGACGAAGAGCGCCTGACGGACCTCGACCGTGCCCTGCGCGACCCGGGGATCGACGGCGTCTGGTGCGCGCGCGGCGGGTACGGAGCGATGCGGCTGCTCCCATCGCTCGACTACGCGTCGATCGCCCGCCGGCCGAAGGCACTGCTCGGCTTCTCCGACATCACCGCCCTCCATGCCGCGATCGCGACGCAGAGCGGGGTCGCCACCTTCCACGCGCCGACCGCGCGCGGCGTCCTCCCCGCGTTCTCGCGCGAGTCGCTGCAGCGGGCGGTGATCCACGGCACCGATCCCTGCGGCGCGATCGCCTCGCCGCGGGTCATTCGCGCCGGCACCGCCGAGGGACGGCTCGCCGGCGGCAACCTCGCGCTCCTCGTCGCGCTGCTCGGCACTCCATACTTTCCTGTGCTCGACGGCGCGATCCTCGTCCTCGAGGACATCGGCGAGGCGGTCTACCGGCTCGATCGGATGCTGACGCAGCTCCGCCTCGCCGGCGCGCTGTCGCGCGTCGCCGGGATCGTCTTCGGCGCGTTCACCGATTGCCCGGAGACGAGCGAGGACGGCGTCCGCCGCCTCGACGAGGTGCTCGACGAGGCGGCCCGCGCCGCGGGGGTGCCCGCCGTCGCCAACGCCCCGGTCGGCCACATCGACGAACAGTGGACGCTGCCGTTAGGCCTGACGGCGACGCTCGACGCCGCCGCCGGGACGCTCCACGTACACTGATCACCACGCGAGGCTGAAGCGATAAATGCCCAAGTCCGGCACCGACCTCGTCAACGAGGCCAGGCAGCGGATCACCGAGATCGAGCCCGCCGCCGCCCGCGCTGCCCACGGCGCCCCCGATACCGTCTTCGTCGACGTCCGCGAGCCGAACGAGTACAACCTCGGCCGCGTCCCCGGCGCGATCCCGCTCCCCCGCGGCACGATCGAGACGCGCGGCGAGGGGATCCTGCCGCGCGACAAGAAGCTCGTCGTCTACTGCGGTGGGGGAAGCCGGTCCGCGCTCGCCGCCGACACGCTGAAGACGATGGGATACGACGTCTGCTCGATGCGCGGCGGCTTCCGTGGCTGGGTCGAGGGCGACGGTCCGGTCGAGCGCTGACCGGCCCGCCTCCCGGCGGCGAAGGTGCGCTTCCTGCGACAGCGCGTGTCGTCATGACAGTGAACGTCCTGCAGCACCGCGAGATCGCCCGCCTCGGGCAGGCGCTCGCCGAACGCGAACCGGCGACCGTCCCCCTCGAGCCCGATGAGCACCCGCTGCGCGCCGCGGTCGCCCTCGTGCTTCGTCCCGGAGAGGCGGGCGAGCTCGAGCTCCTGCTGATCAAGCGCGCCGACTATGAGGGAGACCCGTGGAGCGGCCACGTCGCGCTCCCGGGGGGGCGGCAGGAGCCCGACGACCTCTCGCTCGAGCGCACCGCGATCCGCGAGACCTGGGAGGAGACGGCGATCGACATCGAGCGCGAGGGGGCGATCGTCGGCGTCCTCGACGAGGTTTCGCCGCGGACCCCGACCGTCAGGCGCGTCGTCGTCCGCCCCTTCGTCGCCGCGGTCGTCCCCGAGGTCACGATCGTCGAGAGCCCCGAGGTCGCGGCCGCCTTCTGGGTGCCGCTGAGCGCCCTCCGCGAGACGGCGGCCTGGATCAGCGCCGAGGTGGTCGCTCACGGCCAGCCGCTGACCGTCCCCGCCTTCACCCACGGTGAGTACGTCGTCTGGGGGCTCACCGAGCGCATCCTCCGCGGCTTCCTCGACCTCCTCGACCGCGAGGCCGGCGCCGGCCGGCGGTCAGCCGGCGCGGAGCCGGATCGCCTCGCCTAACGCTTCGACCGCGCGCGGCCCGAGCTCGCTCCGCGACTCCCCGCTCGACAGGTAGCCCCGGATCATCGCCGCCAGCAGCCGGCCGGCCTCGGGGTCGAGCGCCGTCGTCTGGTCGATCAGGTCGAGCGCGCTCCCCGTCGAGTTGGCGAGCAGCCCGTCGAGCTGCCCCGGGATGTGCCGCGCCAGCTCCTCGCGCATCCCGGCATCCGCCAGCGCAGCACCGCCGCTGCCCAACGTGTCGGCGTAGAACCGCGCCCCCAGCTCCACCGCGAAGACGACGTCCGTCCGGTACAGCCACGACAGCATCGGGAGCGCACCGAGGTGCTGCATCCGGAGCTCCTCACGGACGTAGTCGCGGCACATCCCGAGCGCGTTCGCGCACCCGAGCCGCAGCATCGCCAGCACCACCGCGTCCGACCACTCCGGGCTGCGCTCCCCCGCGACCAGCATCGGGGCCAGCGAGCGCCCCGTCGCCGGCGTCCCCGTCCGCACCAGCGCCTCGAGGGCGACGCCCCACACCCCGTCCCGCTCCTGGTCGACCAGTTGGAGGAGGTGACGGTGCAATTCCTCCCGCTCCGCCGGCATCAACCCGCGCGCATGGCGGATCACCGCCCGCACGAGGCGGTCCCCGCCATCCGCGTCGGAACGGTGCTGGTCGAGCAGCTGCTCGAGCGCGGCGGCGATCGGATCGATGGTCATGCGTCTCTGGGACGCGCGAGATGCGTGGCAAGGCACGCATCGACGGGCGAACGGTGATCCGTTTTCATCCCGTTATCTCAGTTCAACTGTTGAGACGCCCCGCCTCGATTGGCCGGAGCCGTCGGCGAACGACTTGGCCCGACCGGCGAAATGATCTCGCCGTCTCCTCCCATCGCGTCCCCCTCTTGCACCAAATTTTAGTTCGCACTAAACTATGACTTCCGATAACCGAAAATCCCGCACCACGAGCTCCTGATGGCCGCAGTCCCACGCGTCGTACCCCCTGACGAAAAACAGAACCAGCTCCCCGCCTCCGAGCCGGGGTGGAAACGGGCCCGGCTCACCCCGACCCTCGCCGAGGTCTACAAGACCATCCCCGTCCACGGGGTCGGGTTCTGGCGAAAGATCTTTGCCTTCGCCGGGCCGGGTTATCTCGTCGCGGTCGGCTACATGGATCCCGGCAACTGGGCGACCGACCTCGCCGGCGGTTCGCAGTTCGGCTACACCCTGCTCAGCGTCATCCTGATGTCGAACCTGATGGCCGTCCTCCTCCAGGGACTGGCCCTCAAGCTCGGCATCGTCACCGGACGCGACCTCGCCCAGGCCTGCCGCGATCACTTCAGCCCCCCGGTCAACTTCTTCCTCTGGGTGCTCTGCGAGATCGCCATCGCCGCCTGCGACCTGGCTGAAGTCATCGGCTCGGCGATCGCCCTCAACCTCCTCTTCGGCATCCCCCTCGCGTTAGGCGTGATCATCACCGCCGCCGACGTGCTGATCGTCCTCCTCCTGCAGAACAAGGGGTTCCGCCTCCTCGAGGCGATGGTCATCACCCTCATCGGCACCGTCGGCGCCTGCTTCGTCTTCGAGCTCTTCATCTCCCGCCCGGACTTCGGCGCGGTGATGGCCGGCTTCATCCCGCACAGCGAGATCGTCAGCAACCCGGGGATGCTCTACATCGCGATCGGGATCCTCGGCGCGACGGTCATGCCGCACAACCTCTACCTGCACTCGTCGATCGTGCAGACGCGGCGCTACGAGTCGACGACCGAGGGAAAGCGCGAAGCGGTCCGCTACGCCTTCATCGACTCGACGATCGCTCTCTCCTTCGCGCTCTTCATCAACGCCGCGATCCTCATCGTCGCCGCGGCCACCTTCCACTCGCGCGGCAACACCGGCGTCGCCGAGATCCAGGACGCCTACAAGCTGCTCGCCCCGTCGCTGGGCGTCGCCGCCGCGAGCACCGTGTTCGCCCTCGCGCTCCTCGCCTCCGGGCAGAACGCGACGCTGACCGGCACCCTCGCCGGCCAGATCGTCATGGAGGGCTTCCTCAGCATCAGGCTCCGCCCGTGGGTCCGCCGGCTGATCACTCGCGGCATCGCGATCGTGCCGGCGGTCATCGTCGCCTGGATGTATGGTGAAGCGGGGACGAGCCGGCTGCTCATCCTCAGCCAGGTCATCCTCTCGCTGCAGCTGTCGTTTGCCGTCATTCCGCTGGTGATCTTCACTTCCGACCGGAAGAAGATGGGGGAGTTCGTCAACGCACCGGTCGTGAAGGGGCTTGCCTACACCGTGGCGACGGTGATCGCGCTGCTCAACGGCTGGCTCCTCTTCAGCACCCTTCGCGAATGGGCGGCGTGATGTACAAGCGCATCCTCGTCCCGCTCGAGAACACGCCGACCGACGCCGCGATCCTCGAGCACGTCCGCATGCTGGCGACCCACTGCCGCGCATCGGTGGTGCTGATCCACGTCGCCGACGGCTTCGTCGCGCGCAACTTCCAGTCGCTCACCCTCCGCGAGTCGGAAGAGATGCGCGCCGACCTCAAGTACCTGGAGGAATGCGCCGCCTCGCTCTGCGAATCGGGGATCGACGCCGATTCCCTGCTCGCCGGCGGCGATCCCGCGGTCGAGATCACCGCTGCCGCCGAACGCGAGGGGTGCGACCTGATCGCGATGTCGACGCACGGCCATCGTTTCCTCAAGGACCTCCTCTTCGGCAGCGTCGCCAACGAAGTGCGCCACCGCGCCCGCGTTCCCGTGCTCTGCGTTCGCGCCGGGATCAGCGGCCACACCCCGGCCGGCGGGACGCCGATTTTCAAGGTATGACCGCGCCGCAGCGGCACGAGGGGCTCACCGCCCCCGCCGAAGATTGCCTGAAGGCGGTCTATGAGCTGGAGCGCGCCGGCGCCGGCGCCGCAGTCACGACCAACGACCTCGCCCACCGACTCGCCCTCGCCGCCGCGAGCGTCACCGGGATGGTGAAGCGCCTCGCCGGGCAGGGGCTGATCGACCATGCCCGCTACCGCGGCGTGCGCCTCACCGAGCAGGGGCGGCGCACCGCGCTGCGCACCCTGCGCCGCCACCGCGTCATCGAGACCTACCTCGTCAGCGTCCTCGGTTTCGGCTGGGATCGCGTCCACGAGGAGGCCGAGCGCCTCGAGCACGCGGCGAGCGACGAGCTCGTGGACCGCATGGCTGCCGCGTTAGGCAACCCGGCTTTCGACCCGCACGGCGCGCCGATCCCGACGCGCGACGGCGGAATCGCCGAGGGCCCGGCCGGCTGCGCGCTCTCCGAGGTCGCCCCCGGCGAGCGCGGTCGCATCGCCCGCGTCGAGGACGAGGACGCCGGCCGGCTCCGCTACCTGGCGTCGCTCGGGATCAGGCCGGGGGTCGAGTTCGAGGTGGTCGACCGCGCGCCCTTCGGCGGTCCGCTCACCCTCCGCATCGCCGGCGCCCCCCGCCAGCTCGGGCCCCAGCTCGCCGCGCACGTCGTGGTCGTCCCCGGCGCCGGCTGACGGTCGCCGCCGGACGTCAGGCGCCTAACGTTCGGCGCGGTTCTTGTCGACGATCGCCCAGAGGATGATGACGAACGCGAGCAGCCGCAGCCCGTAGTACCAGGTGTTGTCCTCGATGATCGCGAAGTCCGCGGCGAGGAGCACCCGCTGCAGCGCGAGGATGAAGAATGCGGTCGCGAAGCTGGCGAACAGCCGCTCGCGCGTCCGGCGCCAGTAGCGGAGGAAGAACATCCCGGCGACGAGGTATCCCATCGCCAGCATCCCGCCGAGAAAGAGCACCATCGTCACTCTCATCGGTCGGACTCCCGGATCATCCCGTAGAGCAGCAGCGCGACCCCGATCAGCGCGGGGATCAGCCTGATCACCGCGAGGTTCACCTCCGGGACCACGCGCAGGTCGACGATGAGCAGGACGTTGTTGAGGAAGAGGCCGACGAAGAACAACCCGCTCCACAGCAGCAGCCGCGCGCCGGACTGCCGGTAGCCGCGCAGCAGCAGCACCGCGCAGGCGAGGCTCGTCAGGGCGCAGAGGACGTAGACGATCGTAGCCATGCTATTCGTCGGCCTTCTTCCGGAGGCGGAACGCATCGGCGAAGCTCTGCGCCGGCGTCGGTCGGGCGTAGATCGCCCGCACCAGTGTCACGGGCCGCTCGTTGTACGCCTGCGCCAGCATCTCAACCGCCGCCTTGTCGCGCGCGTTGGACGGCGCGTAGCGGTAGCGGACCGGATCGCCGCCGTCGGACTCGATCAGCCCGGCGGCGCGGAGCTCGTCGAAGGTGCGCGCCGCGACGCCCGTCTCGTCGATGCGCAGCGCGGTCCGGACCTCCTCGCCGCTCCGCCACTGCTCCGGCGAGCGGGCCAGCAGGAGCAGCACGTCCACCTGTTCCATCGTCGCGAGGTGCCTCGCGATCAGCTGGCGGACCTCGGCCGGCAGTGTGTTATCGGCCACGGTCGTTCGACTGGTGGGGCAACAGGCTGCGGGAGAAGGGTGAGGCGCCGCCGAGGTGCGGCACACGCAACCTAGCCGCGGCATCCGGCGCGTCGCAACCGTCCACCCATGGTCGGAACAGTCCTTGCGAGACAGCGGGCTGAAGACCGACCGCGACGATCCTTCGTGACCGAGGGGAGGAATCCCGTGACTGTCCCGCGCCCGACGCTGCCCGGCATCGACCCTGATGCGGGCATTCCCGACCTGATCCGTCGTCTCACCGACGACTCGAAACGTCTCGTTGCCGACGAGGTGCGCCTCGCCAAGCTCGAGTTGGGCGAGAACGTCCACGCGGGCGCGCGCGGTGTGCTCTGGCTGTCGCTCGCCTTCGGCATCGGCGTCGTCGGCCTCGTTGCGCTGACCATCTTCGCCGTGACGCTGATCGGCCAGGCCGTCAACGGCCACATGTGGCTCGGGGCGATCGTCGTCGGTGTGATCGAGGTCAGCGCGGCAGTCGTGCTGGTCACGAAGGGAATGGCGGCCTTCCGCGCCCCGTCGTACACGCTCGAGGAGACCCGCGAGTCGTTGAAGGACACGACGACCTGGGTGACGCATCCCCGCGCCGATTGATTCCCTGGTCGTCGCCGTTTCGCTCTGTGCCGCCACCACCCTCGGCGCACAGGGCGTGGTCCCCGCGACCGCGGCGGGGCATGAGGCGCGCACCATCGCCGTCGACGCGAGGCTGGCCGCCGATGCGCGAATCCGGATCGGCGACCTCGTCGTACTGAGCGCCCAGCCGGGCGACGCCGGTGACACCGTCCGCGTCGCCGCGATCACGGAGCCGTCGGCAGATCCGAGCGAGGTGTCGCGCCAGGAGTACCGCGTCCGGCTGCACCTCGACCAGCTGCAGTCGCTGACGAGCTACGGCGATCGCGTGCATCGTTTCGCGGTGCAGAGCCGAGGAGGTCAGTCGCAGGACCGCGCGGTCGCGGCGATCGATGCCGCGGCGTTCGGCTTCGTCGCTCACCGCTCGAAGGACGTCGCGGTCGAGACCTCGGCGACCTTCGCCGTCGTCAGCCGATTTCATCGCGCTATCGGGGTGATCACGATCGTCGCGAGCGCGATCTTCCTCCTCTGCATCCTCCTCCTCAAGGTGGACGAGCGGCGGCGCGACGTCGCCGCCCTGCGCCTGTCGGGGATCTCGCGCGCGACGATCGTGAAGGCGATCGTGATCGAGGCGTCCGTCATCACGCTGTTCGGGACGCTGTTCGGGGTCGGGCTGGGCTGGGTGGCGACGGTGATCGTCAACACCCACTACCAGGGGGTCTACCGCACCCCGCTCCGTTTCGCCCTCGTCACGCCGCAGACCATCGTCTTCGCGCTGACGCTCTCCGTCGTGCTCGGCGTCGTCGCCGGCGCCCTCGCCGCGCTGCGGCTCGCGCGCGCACATCCGCTCGCCCTCCTCGGCCGGCGTTAGGCACCGTGATCGGCCGCCTCGTCGTCGCCTCCCTCACCGGGCATCGCGCGCGCACCCTCCTCGCGGTCGCCGGCGTCGCCGTGTCGGCGGCGCTGCTGCTCGACATGGTCATGCTCGCCAGCGGCATGCGCGAGAGCTTCCGCGAGTTCCTGCTCGTCCGCGGCTTCCAGCTGCGCATCA
>DASZNJ010000318.1:0-2455 GCA_035551575.1 Gemmatimonadaceae bacterium | reverse complement strand
GCGTCTTCCGGCCTCGCGCCGGACCCAAAAACTCCGTGGCGATTTTCGGCAAATTGCGGCCACGTTAAACAACCGCTAAAGCGCCTTTAATCCCGGCGCCCCCAGCGTCGGGTTTTTTCGTTCTACCTATCGCGAATACGTCTCCCAGTTCGGTGCAGTCATGATCGCTCCACCTGCCAGCAGCGCCACTAATCCGGCGACGCAGAACAATCACAGCGCCTACCTCGACGCCCTCGCCCGCGGCATCCTCGTCTACGACGGCGCCATGGGGACCAATATTCAGCGATGGCACCTAACGGCGGAAGACTACGGCGGAAAGTCGCTCGAAGGGTGCAACGACAACCTCGTCCTCACGCGCCCCGACGTCATCCAGTCCATCCACGAGTCCTTCCTCGCCGTCGGCTGCGACGTCGTCGAGACCTGCACCTTCCAGAGCACCCCCCGCCGCCTCGAGGAGTGGGGACTCAAGGACAAGGTCCGCGACATCAACGTCGGCGCCGCCCAGCTCGCGCGTAAGGCAGCGGACAAGTACAGCACCCCCGACAAGCCGCGCTTCGTCGCCGGGTCCATTGGCCCGACGGGCATGTTGCCGAGCAGTTCCGATCCGGTCCTCTCCGCGATCACCTTCGAGGAGCTGGCCGAGAACTACTACTGGCAGGCGAAGTACCTCGTCGAGGGCGGCGTCGACGTCCTCCTCGTCGAGACGGCGCAGGACATCCTCGAGGTGAAGGCGGCGATCGCCGGCTTCGAGCGGCTCTTCGCCGAGCTGGGACGACGCATCCCGATCCAGGCACAGGTCACCCTCGACACGTCGGGACGGATGCTGCTCGGCACCGACATGGCGTCGGCGCTCACCACCCTCGAGGCGCTCCCGGTCGACGTCATCGGCCTCAATTGCTCGACGGGGCCCGAGCACATGCGCGAGCCGGTGCGCTTCCTCAGCGACGCCGCCCGCCGCCCGCTCTCGGTCATCCCTAACGCTGGGCTCCCCCTCAACACCGGCACCGGCGACGCGGTCTATCCGCTCGAGCCCGCGCCGATGGCCGCGCAGCTCGAGGAGTTCGTCGCCAAGTACGGGGTCCGCATCGTGGGGGGATGTTGCGGCACTACTCCCGAGCACCTGGCGGCGATCGTCGCGGCGGTGGAGCCGTACCGGAAGGTGTCAGGGGTCGGGGGTCAGGGGTCTGGCGCTCGGGTTCCGAGGTTCCCCGGGGAGCTCGTGGCGGATCGTGGATCAGAACCACGCGTGTCGTCAGCCATGCGGGCTACCACGCTGCGGCAGGATCCGGCGCCGCTCCTCGTCGGCGAGCGCGTCAATAGCCAGGGCTCCCGCAAGATGAAGCGGCTCCTCCTCGCCGACGACTACGAGGGGATCCTCGAGGTCGCGCGCGACCAGGTGGACGCCGGCGCCCACGTGCTCGACGTCTGCGTCGCCCTCACCGAGCGTGCTGACGAAGCGGCGCAGATGTCGGCGGTCGTCAAGCTGCTGTCGATGAGTGTCGAGACACCTTTGATGATCGACTCGACCGAGGCCAACGTCATCGAGGCCGCGCTCGAGCACGTGCCGGGACGCGCGATCATCAACTCCATCAACATGGAGAACGGTCGCAAGCGCATCGACTCGGTCGTACCCATAGCTAAAAAACATGGGGCTGCTCTCGTCGCGCTCACGATCGACCCGGAGGGGATGGCGAAGACGCGCGAGCGGAAGCTCGAGGTCGCGCGGAAGATCTTTGACATCGTGGTGCACGAATACGGGCTCGCGCCCGAAGACCTGATCTTCGACTGCCTGACCTTCACCCTCGCCACCGGCGACGAGGAGTGGCTGCCGAGCGCGAAGGAGACGATCGAGGGGATCCGCCTCATCAAGAAGGAGCTGCCGGGGGTCATGACGATCCTCGGCGTCAGCAACGTGTCGTTCGGGCTGTCGCCCGAGGCGCGTGGCGTCCTCAACTCGGTGTTCCTCCACCACTGCGTCGAAGCGGGACTCGATGCGGCGATCGTCAATCCGGCGCACATCACGCCGTATGCGGAGATCGGGGAGGAAGAAAGAGGTTTAGCAAACGATATGGTCTGGAATACTCGACCGGACTCGTTGCAGCGGTTCATCGAGCACTTCGCGGCGACGGGGGGGTCAGGGGTCAGGGGTCAGGGTGTCGCCGAAGCGAGCGATCCGTACGAGGGGCTGACGGCGGACCAGCGGGTGCACAAGATGGTGCTCACCCGGAAGAAGGAAGGGATCGAGGACGCGCTCGATGCGGCGGGGGTGCGCGAGAAGCCGGTTCGGGTCCTCAATGAAGTCCTCTTGCCGGCGATGAAGGAGGTCGGCGACAAGTTCGGCGCGGGGGAGCTCATCCTGCCGTTCGTGCTGCAGAGCGCGGAGGTGATGAAGCGCGCGGTGAAGCACCTCGAGCAGTTCCTGGAGCGCGCGGAGGGCTACACCAAGGGGAAGGTC